>JANOAI010000286.1:0-6217 GCA_031411055.1 Pirellulaceae bacterium | reverse complement strand
GCGTTACCTTTTATACGTCCTCTTTGGCTTTTTCGGTGCTTGACCCTCTTGGGCATCAGCGCCATCTTTACCGTCTCCCGCGTAAGAACCTTGATTAATCCATACCTGAACGCCAATGTTGCCTTGCGGCGTCGAGGCTTCAGCAAAACCGTAGTTGATCTTGGCTTGCAAAGTGCTCAATGGTAGAGCACCCGCATTCCCTTTTTCACATCGAGCCATTTCGGCACCGCCGAGACGACCTGACAATTGAATCTTAATACCCTTCGCTCCAGCATCCATCGAAGTCTCAATGGATCGCTTGATCGAACGTCGGAAACTTCCACGCTTCATCAACTGAAGAGCAATGTCTTCGGCGACCAGCTGTCCGTATATTTCTGGACGATGAACTTCTTCGACTTTTAAGTTGACTCTTCGGCCGATCAAGTTTTGAAGCTCTTCTTGGAGCACTTCAACTTCTTGACCCTTCTTACCGATAATCAAACCAGGACGAGCGACGTAAAGCATAACTCGGACTTCATCGCGAGTTCGCTCGATCTCAATCCGATCGATACCGGCTTGTCGATAGGAAGCCTTGCTCGGATGCTTCTTAATGAAGTTCCGAATCTTGTAATCTTCGACTAGCAGCTCCGCATAGTCCTTCTTGCCAGCATACCATCGGCTTTTCCAGCCCATGACAACGCCGGTACGGAAACTGGTTGGATTTACTTTTTGTCCCATTACGCCACTTTCCTACATGTCATCCAAGGCAACAAGCTTAACCGTCACGTGAGCCATTCGCTTTAAAATACCAAAGGCTTGGCCTCGGGACATTGGGCGAATTCGCTTCATCATTGGTCCGCCATCGATATGTGCTTCGAGGACTACCAACTCTTCAACATTGTACGAACGACCTTTGTTCTGCTCAGGATCCTGAGCATTACCGATCGCACTCTTTAAAACCTTTTCAAGCAAACGAGCACCGCGACTCGGCTGATAGCGAAGGATATCCAACGCCTCATCCGCAAACTTTCCGCGAACCATATTGGCGAGCGGACGAACTTTGCGAGCCGAAATTTGAGCGTGCTTGTGGCAAGCTACGAAAGCCATGATCAATTACTCCAAATACTACTTCTTGCCACCCTTGCCGCCGTGGCCGCGGAAAGTTCGCGTTGGCGAAAACTCTCCGAGCTTATGGCCGACCATATCTTCTGTCACAAAGACTCGGATATGTGCCTTACCATTGTGAACCATAAATGTCGCACCGACAAACTCAGGGACGATCGTACAACGACGAGCCCAAGTTGTGATCGGAGCAGTGCTACCGACCTTCGAAAACTTTTTGAACAATTTCGGGTCTACAAAGGGACCCTTTTTGGTTGAACGACCCATAACGTTTTAAACCACTGATTCCAGTAAGTTCCGAAAACCTTGACTATGACAACTTCAATTGACCGTAACGTCGCGACTTGCGTCGGCGAATAATCGCCGAGTTCGACGGCTTACGCGGACGACGCGTCTTACCACCCTTGGCTGGTACACCAGTCGGACTCACAGGATGACGACCACCCTTCGTTCGACCTTCACCACCACCGTGCGGGTGATCGTGCGGATTCATCGCGGTACCGCGAACGTGAGGTCGCTTCCCTTTCCAACGATTTCGTCCAGCTTTTCCGATGACAACTGCATCGTGATCTGTATTGCTAACCTTGCCAATAACGGCTCGGCCAATGTTCGGTACGCGGCGAATTTCGCCGCTTGGCATCTGCAACTGAGCCCACGAGCCTTCGCGAGCCATCAACGTTGCCGAGGTTCCGGCACTGCGACACAAAGCTGCGCCGCGACCAGGCTGAATTTCGATACAACAAATTTCGGTCCCAGGCGGGATATCCTTCATCGGAATACAGTTGCCATTGGTTGGCGGTGCATCCGAACCGTTGAGCAAGGTTTGGCCAGCTTTCAAGCCATCCGTTGCTACGATATAAGTCTTTTCACCATCAGCGTAATGCAAAAGAGCAATACGAGCTGATCGATTTGGATCATACTGAATTGAATCAATCTTCGCAGCGATCCCGTCTTTAAACCGACGAAAATCGATGATGCGGTACATCTGCTTGTGGCCGCCACCACGATGACGAGCCGTAATAAAGCCTTGATTGTTTCGTCCGCCCTTTTTCTTGGCGCGAACCATCAACGACTTTTCAGGTACCGCACCCGGTGTTAGCTCGGCAAAATCGCTCACCGACGCATTGCGTCGTCCAGGCGATGTTGGCTTGTATGTTCGAATTCCCATTGTCTTTTATCCTTGATGCTTCCATTGACGGCGAGCGATCACTGTCAACCGCAACCTATTTTGCACAACCCATTTTGCTATGCGTAGAAGTCCAATCGATGCTCAGGGCCCAACTTGACGATGGCCTTTTTCCAGGACTTGGTTACACCAATACCAAACCGATTTCGCAAAGACTTGCCGCCACGATTCTGAGTCGCAACCGCTAAAACCTTTACATTGAATAAATCCTCAACCGCCGCCTTGATCTGCGTCTTCGTCGCTGTCGGATGAACTTCAAACGAATAACGATTGTGCCGAGTTGACTTGTGCACACCTTTTTCACTCACTAAAGGGCGAATGATGATCTGGTGAGCCGTAAGATCGAGACCAGTTGATTTTGTTTTTTCAGTTGCCATTTGCGTCTCCTAACCTTAGCTCGCTGCTCGCGACTTCAATAAGTCCATTGCGTCCTTGGTCATGACCAGGCTGCTTGGACGCAAAACAAACAAAGCATTCAAATCCGAGACCGGCATAATGTTCAAGCCAGGGATGTTGCGACCACTCAAATAAACGTTCTTGTCGAGAGCCAACGTTGCGATCGTTGCTGTTTTACCTTGCAAACCGATCGCCGATAACGCCTTGGCCATCACTGACGTCTTGGGCGTATCGATTGTTAGCGAGTCGAAAAGGATAACGCTTCCGCTTTGCAGCTTCGACGCAATCGCCATTCGCGTTGCAGCTTGAACAGCCTTGCGAGGCAAACGATAATAGTAACTGCGCGGTTGTCGCGACTTGGCATGACCACCGCCACGGCGAACCGGATTTCGCTTGGCACCCATACGGGCGTTACCGGTTCCTTTTTGCTTGTACATTTTCTTGGTCGAACCCGAAACCTCGCCACGGCCCTTCGTCTTGTTCGAACCCTGACGCTTATTCGCCAAATACATGACGACAGCTTCGTGCATCAGCTGCTTCGTCACCTTCGGGGCAATAGCCGCTGGATCGATTTCGTAATCGCCAACCTTGCTACCGGCCATGTTATAAATTGGAACTGTTACCATGATCTTTGAGTTTGCTTTTTCCGCGAGCCTATCTTGCCAGCTTCAACATCGATTGCAAATTAACTACCAAGCTTGTTTGTCTGACGAATAATGACATAGCCGCCGTTTGGACCAGGGACAGCACCGTGGACCAAAAGAAGATTGTTTTCTTCATCGATTCGGACGACATCGAGATTTCGAACGGTCACACGGTCATTACCATAGCGACCCGCCATCTTGCGACCCTTCATAAGGTGACCAGGATACGTACCGGCTTGAGTACCCCCAGCGTGACGGTGACATTTCTTTACACCGTGCGTGGCACGCTGACCAGCAAAATTGTGTCGCTTCATAACCCCGGTGTAACCACAGCCCTTAGTCTTCGCGATCACATCAACCGCGGCAATACCCTCAAGGTCTTTGACCGTTACCTTGGCACCCAACTCAAGACCTGTTTCGCCACGAAATTCGCGAACAAATCGCTTCGGCTCACAATCGGGCTTAGGGAGAAGAGCAACGCCAGCAGCAGCCAACTTGCGTGAACGATCGCTTCCGATTGAAGCGACATGCCCTCGCTCGCTGCGAGAGGCAAGATGTCGAGGCTTATCGGCAAAGCCGAGCTGTGCAGCCGCGTAACCATCCCGATCAACGGTGCGAACCTGAGTGACCACGCATGGACCAGCTTCGATGACAGTCACCGAAACAGCCGTTCCATCCGCTTTGTAAATTTGCGTCATTCCGACCTTACGGCCGAGTATTCCCTTGGTCATCGTTCTTTTCCGTTGATCTGTTGACTTGGAGGACCGTCGCTTAACTTGGTTTTGAAACCAAGCCCACCGAAGCGGGAGAGCGGGATTACCTACAAGACTTCCGAGACATAGGACGGGAGCCTGTTACAAAAACTAAAAAACTAAAATTATCGCGACGTGGCCTTGATCTTGATATCCACCCCCGCAGGCAGGCTGAGCTTGTTAAGAGCCTCAATCGTTCGTGCGGTAGCTTGCTTAATATCGATCAGCCGTTTGTGTGTTCGGATTTCGTATTGCTGGCGGGCCTTCTTATCGATATGCGGGCCAGACAAAACGGTATAACGCTCGATTCGAGTTGGTAGTGGAATCGGACCGTGAACTTCCGAGTGAGTTCGCTTGGCCGTTTCCACGATTTCCAATGCGCTTTGGTCCAAAACTGCATGGTCGTATGCTTCCATGCGTATTCGAATTACTTCGTGTGAACCAGCAGACACAGTCGATCGTCCTCGTTCGAAACCTCTATTGCCGCGTTTTCCAGGAGGAAAATACAAGCGGCGATACTTATCACGTAAATTCCCCCCCGATATGTTTAATATCGAGGGGACGAGGAATGTATAGAGACCTCGGCGGATCGTCAACAGCAAATTGAAAAAGGGGCCTCTCGACGGATAATTTCGAGGAATTCGCGGGTCAAAGGGGAGCGGTCCCGTCGTGTTTTTGGGCCTGGAAGGTTGCGAAACGATGTGTTTTTACCAAGCTAGGGAAGCTTTTCCGAAGAAACGGTGTCACGCCAAGGTCGTTTCCTTTTTTCCGGCGAACCAACCAAAGCGGCTCGAACGTGGCTTGTAACGAGTTTGTGATATTGCCATATCGCCTTGGTTTGAACGCTACCGTCGCAGAGCTAGGGCGACTTTGAGAAGATCGCAGCCTCAACGCGGGCCAAATGAAAATGTCGGAAGATAAAGAGCTTGGAGAAATTCTTGAAGACGAAAGACACACGAATTATCGCTCCCTTCTCCCCGGTACTCCGGGGAGAAGGGCTGGGGATGAGGGGCATTGTTTCCAGGCGATTCGGCCCCACACCCCCCAAACCCCACAACCCCAAGGCCGGGCGAGGGGGAGGACGAATTTAGTATTGATTATTAGCGAAACACGTCAACAATTTAATAAGGCAAACCACAACGGGTGGCTCGGGCGAGGCTAGCAAATACAAGCCCATGTAGCAGATGGGCGTGTTCTGGATCGTACCGATGCCCTTCGTCCCGCATAAAAGCATGCTCGCCATTGAACTCATGCCAAGAGAAAGAAACGTTGGCATCGGTGAGGGCGTCGTAGATTTTGCGTCGTCCCTCACGCAGGATATGCGGGTCTTGCCTCCCCCAAATCATGACCATTTCCCCCTGAATCTCAGGGATTCGCGCAAGAGTGTCATCGGATTTCCCCTGCCCTAAGCTCCCTTGATGAATGTCGGTGGCATAGAAACAGATTCCCATTGCGACACTCGAATTCATAGCTGCCCGAAAGGCAAGGTGACCGCCTAAGCAGATACCGATGGATGCTATTTGCTTCGAGCAACGCGGATAGGCTTTTAGGAATTCAATCGTGGCTAGGGCATCGCTATCGAAGGCGGCAATGGTTTTTGTCGTCTTGAGTTCGTTGCCGCGATCGGTACCGGGCTTGTCGTAGGCGAAGGCTTCGCCTGGCGTCGAGTACTCATGATAGACCTCCGGGACGGCGACGACGTAACCCTGGCCCGCAATCATGGCCGCCGTTCGAGCGATCGGGCCGGTCATTTGATAGATCTCCGAGTAAAGAATGACGCCGGGGTACGAGCGATCATTCAGCGGTTCAAAAAGATGAGTCCTCATCGGCCCGGTAGGTGTTTGAATATCGACGAAGTGAGCAGGCTTCAGACGCACAGTGGAGACTCGCTTTATTTTCGAGAAGCATTTCGATAGTGATCGGTGGCAAACGCTCGAAGGCTGCTATCGATCCTCCACGTTTTAGTCTGCTGAGCGTAGCTCGTCTAGCAATCGAATGCCCCGAGTGTCGCCGTTCTCTCCGAGAACAGAGTGTCGCCGTTCTCTCCGAGAACGAAGCGTGGAGAAGGAGAATCGTCGATAGTTCGCGACGATCGAAGGATCAAAACCTACGCTGGCACGCCCGCATCGTTCTCGGGT
>JANOAI010000285.1:0-2128 GCA_031411055.1 Pirellulaceae bacterium | reverse complement strand
TCAAGTACAACCGTGTTGTGGGGTTCAACCGTCGAGGTGATCCAGACGCTTGAGCCAATCACGCTGTCGTGACCGATGGTCGTCTTTCCACCTAGAATGGTTGCATTAGCGTATATGATAACTCGATCTTCGATGGTCGGATGACGTTTTTGCCCTCGAATTAATTGGCCTTCACCATCCGTCGCAAAACTCAGAGCGCCCAGCGTAACGCCCTGGTAGATCCGTACGCTACGTCCGATTTCACACGTTTCTCCAATGACGACTCCGGTACCGTGGTCGATGAAGAAATGCTCCGAAATTTTTGCTCCAGGATGAATATCGATCCCCGTCTGCTTGTGAGCCCACTCGGTCATCATCCGAGGAATAAACGGGACCTTGAAATTGACCAGTTCATGAGCCAGTCGATAGATGGTTATCGCTTCGAGTCCTGGAAAGCAAAAGATAATTTCGTCACGATTCGTAACGGAAGGATCTCCCTCAAAAGCCGCCTCCACATCGGTCGCCAGAACCGACCGCAGGTGCGGAATTCGCTCGAGGAAGGCGATTGCAACGGCTTGCCCCTTCGCCTCGTAATCATGCGGTTTGGAGCAGTCGGAGGGCTCGCCACGAACACGGTCAGCATGTAGCAATGCCCGAGCAATCTGCGTCGTGAGCTTATCGTGAAGCGTATCCACCAGATTGCCGACATGATAGGCGACGTTGCCGATATGCAAGCCTTCCCGCCGCCGAAACCCTGGATAGATTAGATCTTTGAGGTCTTCGATGATCTGGATAACGACTTCGTACTTTGGAAGCGGGCAGTGCCCCAAATGCTGGGTCCGCGTTTCGCTTGCATAGGACTGCACAATCCGGTCGGTAAGATCGGGAAGAGACTCCTTGAGTCGAAAATCGGAAGCCATTGTGAACGTCTCGCTCGCGGATGAAACAATGTTGGTTATCGACATTCGCAAACTACGTTTCGAAACCAATCCCTCCGCCTAGCACAGGATACCATAGCCACCGAGCTTTCCTACTCCCCGCAATCACCGTCGTCCTCGTGTATCTCCTTGGTTACTCATTCCAGCGCTGGCCCGAATCGAAGATTTCAATTTGCCTAAAAAAATGTCAAGCCATGGGTCGATTTGAGTGGAGATCCCCTGAGGCTTATTTCGAAGTAAATCTCGGCTTCATCCGAACGTGCCTATAGTTTGCCTGAGTTTAAGATTATCGTCCGCAACGCGCACCACCTACCTCGCAACAATCGCTCGCCGTTACCCTCGTTTTGCTCCGTCAAAGTTCAGTCTTGTACGTGAAAAAAATGGTTTAAATCGAAGGGCAATTTCATGCTTTACCGAGCGGCAAGACGATTCAACTTTCTTAAAGCGACACTCGGGCTTGAGCCCTTCCATTGGCTCGATCAAAGAATGAAGACCGAGTTTCATGGTAGCAGCTATGGTGGCTGGGCATTGTTGAAAGATTCGCTTAACGAAAACTCCGTCGTTTATTCATTGGGTGTCGGGAAAGATGTATCGTTCGACCTTTCGGTGATCAATCGGTACCAAAACAAAGTCTATGCATACGACCCAACGCCGAAGTCGGTCGAGTGGGTTTCTGACAACATTCGCGAGCCAAGATTTATATTCAAGCCCATCGCGGCAGGACCGTCCGACGGAGTCCTTGACCTCTTTGAACCGAATAGCGATTCCGCCGACCAAGTCTCGGCTTCGATCTTCCATTCGAGCGAAGGTAATCGATCATTCTCCGTTCCCTGTCAATCGGTTGAAACGATGCTCAACTCGAACGGTCATGCGTCGTGCGATGTCCTTAAAATGGATATCGAAGGGGCAGAGTATGCTATCCTCCACCAACTATGCAAAAATGGGACGATTCATCAAGTCAAACAACTCTTGGTTGAGTTTCATCATTTTCTTCCAGGTCTTGGTGTACCTCAAACCAAGCTTTGTGTCGAAACCTTGAGACACGCAGGCTTCAAGACGTGCTGGATATCTCGAACCAATCACGAGTATCTATTCGTGCGATCGGATGTCGCCCGTCTGAATTGAGAGGCCTTTTCGCACCGACTTCTAAAGACGATTTTGCTTACCCGAAACCAACTAGAGCATCTTTAGGAATCACGTAGGCCGTAGCC
>JANOAI010000284.1:0-8956 GCA_031411055.1 Pirellulaceae bacterium | reverse complement strand
CCCAGCATTGCGGCAGCTTCTCAGTCCCTGCACTTGAGTGATTGTCGTACTCCCTTCGTCGTAGTCATTACCCTCTTTTGCGCTGACGTACCCCCAGCCGCCCGAAGCGGTCTGAGATTGTCCACAAAAACGAACCGCTTTATTCAAGGCATCAAGCAACTCATCGCGACGATCGATGAGTCCTTCCTCGCCCAAGACTTGCGATAAGAAAAGCATTGAGAAACCATGCCCATAGGTATAGCGAGAGTCGGAAGTGGGATCGCCAATCAAGCCGTTATCGCGACACTTGCTCAACAAAAAATCGGTGGTTCGGCTAATGTTCTTTGCGTAGGGGCCCTGCGTCGCCGTCGAACCGGAACAGAGTAATGCGGTGCCAGCTAGAGCTGCGATGGCCGTTGGATAGGGTGGTGTATTCCACTGCCCACGCGACGATTGCGTCCGAGCCAAATAATCGAGCCCACGACGGATAGTGCTTTCCCATTTCGGCTCGAGTCGATCGGAGAGCGCGAATAATGGCGAAGCCGGACGTAGTGCGAGAGAGCTTGCAGCTAAGCTGCCGAGGAAAATGCGCCGTGAAGACATCGTCTAGTCGCTAAACAGTGAAGTCTGAATCTTCGGAGATCAAGGCTCCGAATACTACCAGCATACCAGAGCGCCGAGGAGCTTGGGAACGCCGATCTGGGGCTGAACCAAAGGTGGCAGCGATCAAAAAGAAAACGGCGAGGTAAACTCGCCGTTTGAAAGCATTGTATATTCGGGGCAAACTCGCCCTCGCAGCGTTCTCGACTACGCTTCGATTTCAGCAAAAACAGGGGCTGTGGATTCCGTAACGAGTTCCGGTTTACGAGTGTAAGTCGGAAGGCCAGCTGTGCTTAGAACTTTATCCAGGCAGTCTTGAGCCATGGAAACGATGGAATCGCGAGTTCGGCCAGTAAGTTGCGAAACGTGGCCGTAGGCGGAAAGCGGACCTTCGTAACCAGCTTTTGCAAGTTGGCTGACAATGCCCACGTTATCGATGATACCGTTCGAGCCTGGCATCAGACGCTGAGTCAGGCTTGCGTTCTCGAGGTCGATTCCTTCGGCGGCATCGGCAATTCGCAAGCCAGTTACACGACCCTCAGGGATGTTGGACAAATGAGCAACTGATCCACCGCCGACGGTCCAATTCCAAGTATCGATCGTGAGTCCGACATTGGGCGAAGTACAGGCTTTGAAAATCGCTAAATAGGCTTCCACGTCTTTAATGAAGGGAAACTGCTTCCCTTCTCGGTTTTCGATTGCAGCTGAGAAGAAGATTCCAACCTGAATGGAATGCGCCTTCATGATTTCCGCAACTTGGTCTATTCGCTTGTGAATGATTTCAAAATATTCGTGATAAGGGAGGCGATTCGTTGCCGCCGGAATTCGCAAATTGCCAGTCTTAGCACCGGCTTTGCCAGCGATCTCGGCCACTACAGGCAACCCTGAGAGTGCTTTTGCAAAAGCCGCATCGTCCGCATCGAGGTCGACGGGGATTTCGAAACCACCGACTTGCATCTGAGAGCTGCTCAAATAACGGGCGGCTTCTTCGTAGGTTGAACGTTGAGTTCGCTTCACCAGGTCCGAAATATCGATGTCCAAGCCCTTAAACCCGTAAGTCATTGCTAACTCGATGAGCTCGCTTTGTCGCCCAGATACACCGAGCACGGTCGCGTTGAGATTCTTGAACATGTGTATAGTTAACTCCTGTATAAAACGGTGAACTCCAATAGGCCCGAACCACGGGGGCGAGAAGTATCGCATACCGTCCCCCCGTTTTCTAGGGCTAATTGGTCCCTGACATCGTGCCGAAATCCGCGATAAAACCGAAATTAGCCAGCTTTTCTACGAAAGCGAACTTACTTTGGCTGAATGGTTTCGTCTTTAACCATGAACATCAGATGTTGCCAAGGGAGGCCGTCATACTCGGCCTGGAGTTTAAAACCGTTCGCTTCGTACTCCTTTAAGATTTGCTTCTTGCTCATTTTGTGCTCGGGTTTTATCGGAACACTTGGATCTTCACCGCGAAATTCGACCAAAGCGATTCGTCCCTCGGGTTTCAACGATTTCTTGACAGCCGCCAGCATCGCCTGGGGATGTGAAAATTCATGGTAAACATCGACCATCAAAACCAGATCGATTTTCTCGTCCGGTAGTTTTGGATCGGTGACCGTGCCTAGGATCATGTCGATATTCTCGATTTTCGCTTCGGCTGAACGTCGACTGAGAAGTTGCAACATCTGCGGTTGAATATCAACTGCGTAGACCTTGCCGGATGGCGCAACCATCTCGGCTAGCGTCAAGCTGTAAAAGCCATTGCCACACCCCATGTCACAGACATGCATTCCCGGTTTCAGACCCAACTTGCTCAACATTTGACTTGGGTCTTCTTCAGAATCCCGTTCTGCTCGAATCAACCAATCGGCTCCAAGATGCGACATGGCTGGCGCGATACGACGCCCCATGTAGTAATCGCGTCCCTTCGTTGCTTTCTCTTGTGCAAGGCACTGTGGAAGATCAACCGATGCGACGATTGCGACCAGAACGTTGAAGATGACAAACAAACTCGTTTTAAGTTTCGAAACTCCGGCGTACCGATTTAAGTCTCTAAGGCATGCGTGTGCTGACCCTAATCCAACCATCATTCACCTTTTCAAATTTTCTGTAAATCAAGGATCGGAGGCATTGGGCAACCAAGAGCATCGGAGATAACGCGAAGCAGTTCAAGCTCTTTCAGTGTGGCTTGTCCGTCGGCCGCTACACACGCACAAAACGCCTGCAACAATTGTTTTCTGGCCTGCAAGCTGGATTTCTCAAGTAAATTGAGGGCTGAGTCGAAGGTCTTAAGCGTGCATGCGTCACGCGCGATCAGCGATAATTTCAGGTTGTCTGCGTGGATGGATTGGATTCCAGCTTGGAAAGAACGAACCGCCCCGTCATCGCCACTGCTTAAATGTGCGAGCGTCGAGAGCAAAACTCCAAAAGCTTCGCGGACTGCGTACAAGCTCTGTGAGCCATCGCGTGTCGAGTTGATCGAACGATTCGCTAAACGCTTGTCGATGAAACGATGAATTGCATATTCAAAGAAGGTCCAATTGCGATCTGCTTCGATAAGCTGTTTCACAAGTTTTCGAAAGTCCATCGACTGTCTATCCGAGAGTTGACCAAGAGCAGGCAAAGCCAAGCAGGCCGTTGGCAGTCGTTGTTCGACTTCCAGTTGGTCAACTTTTTCACAAATACGAGCAACTTCGGCCACGATTCGATGATCGCTTGCCTCTCGAATCATCTTCAGCTGAGTTTCTCGAAGTGGGTCTTCAACGGGGGCCAACAACATCGCGTACATCGCGGCAACAGCTCCAAGCGGATCACGCACTTCATCGACCAAGCTCGTATCCATTTCCTCGACCAATTGATGGGCATGATCGATATGCTGAGTCAACGGGTGCCCGATATGGGCCATCGCTTCATGCGGAGCGGCCTCAAAATGGTCGACTCCGGCTAGGGCGGCACGATGGGAATCGACAAGCGAAGACCGATTGATGGCAAGTGAACGAGGATCGATCAAATCCGATTCAGAATGGGCTATGGCTACGGTTTTTGGGAACTTTCCGTCAAATTGCGGATCAAGTTTTTTGATTCTTTTCGCGAGCGGTGGGTGCGTCGCAAACCACTGAGAAGCCACCCCCTGACCAAAAAACATGTGGCTTGCCTCTTTTGCGTCGATCGATTTGAGCACGGCCTTCGATTTCCAGCCGCCGATCCGCTTCAATGCGCTGGCAATGCCATCCGGATTACGCGTGAACTGCACGGCGGAAGCATCGGCCAGATACTCGCGCTGTCGCGAAACCGCAGCCTGGATCAGGTTCGCAAAGAAAACTCCGATATAACCGACTGCAATGAGGGTCGCGCCGATCAAGCCGGCCAAGGCGATAACCGCCAGCGTCCCTTTCTCGTCGTCACTGCTGGATCGGGTTGGCATATGCCATACGATCCGCAAAACAAGATAGCCAATCATAGCAATCAGCAAGATTCCATGGAGCAGGCCGATCAACCGAAGATTGAGTCGCATATCTCCGTTCAGAATGTGGCTAAATTCATGAGCGACAACGCCTTGCAATTGGTCGCGTGTGAGTGTCTGAATCGCTCCACGGGTGATGCCGATGACCGCATTTTGAGGTGTGGTCCCAGCTGCAAAGGCGTTAATGCCTAACTCGTTTTCCAGCAAATACACCGGAGGAACGGGCGTTCCCGAGGCTAAGGCCATTTCCTCCACGACATTGAGGAGAACGCGTTCATCGAGATCACGCGAATTCGGTGGAACCTTTCGTCCACCCAAATGGACCGCGACGCGATTTCCATCCCCTCCGAGCTCAATAATTTTGTAAAGACTGCCGGCCGTGATCGTCGCCAAGACGGACCCGATGACGTACAACAAAATTTGGGGGTGCCATGCCAATGGACGAAATGGTTCTTCCAATTCGTTTGACGAGGCAGCAATGGCCGCTAACACTGCGAAGTAGACGATCGCAACGATGGCGACGACGGTCATTAAAAAATAACCGATAAGCCACCAAGTCGCGCGGCGTGCTTGGTCTTGTTGTGTGAAAAAGTCCACGGCGGGGCTCCGCTAAAATTGGACTTTCACCGGTTCACGCTCTTCAGGGACTGTCAGTTCGAACAGGGTCGCTCGCTGGAATTGACCAAAGCCAGCCACAAGATTGCTTGGGAAGCTTTCGATGGCGGTGTTGTAGTGCATGACAGCGTCGTTGAAAGCTTGACGAGCAAACGACACTTTATTTTCCGTGCTGGTCAATTCTTCTTGCAAAGCCAACATATTCTGGTTGGCTTTGAGATCGGGATAGGCTTCCGCCAAGCCAATAAATCGATTCATCGAGCCCGCCAACGCAACTTCCGCCGTCGACAGATTGTTTATCGCTTGGGCATCGCCTGGATTGGCGGCGGCTTTTACGCCCGCCGAGGCTGCCGCATTTCGAGCCCGAATCACGGCATCGAGAGTTTCTTTTTCATGAGTCATGTACCCTTTGGCCGTCTCTACGAGATTCGGAATCAAATCGTATCTTCGCTTCAACTGAACATCAATTTGCGCAAAGGCGTTCTGAAAACGGTTCTTCAATGCCACAAGGCCATTGTAGAGCGAAACTAGGTAGAGGAGAAAAAGAACGGCAACGGCACCGCAAATCAAGAAAGCAATTAATAAAGGGGTCATTTTTGGATCACTCGTTAAAAATACCAAAACCTCGGTCCTACCCACCATTCAAGAAAGTCAAATAGTGTGTACTCGGGCTAACCGGCTGATTCTAGGGAAACAGTAGGCGCGCGGCAATGCAACGAACCCGAGATTCAAGAGATTCAGACAGAATGAAACGGATTAAGCATGGTCGCCGTTCGGCCCTACTTCGACTGTCCCAAATCCTTTAACACGAAGCGCAAGCGAGTGGTTTGACTATCGAAACCTCAGAAGACCACTCGATTGCACTTCGTGTTATCAATGAGATTATGCCTTCCGTAAGGATTGGGGACAGTCGAACTACAATGTCGCCGTTCGTTCCTATGAATGAAGCGGTCGAGCCAAGCGACTTTCCAATTCTTAAACCGTCCAAAACTGGCGACACATTTTCCTGTACAGCCTTCGTTCGTGGAAAGAACGGCAACACTCCATCACCGATGCAGCATTGGGCTTAGTAGGGTCGGAATATCGGTTTCGATCACGTCTGCACCCAGGTCCAGGAATTCCTGATAGCTGCCTCGAAGCGACTCGATTTCCGTCACATGACCATCCAATATCTGGCGGTCGAGGTTCCGAGATGTACCAATCATACAGCGAGCGCCTTTCGAATGAATTGTTTGGTAAATCGTTCGATCGGTTGGTGGGTCGTGTCCGACGAAGGCGATAATATTCCTCCAGGGAACGCCAAGCTGGTCAAACTCGGCAACTTTGGCGTGATTGCCAATGAAGACTTCCATCATGACGTTTGGGGATTTCTCGTAACAAGCTTTTACTTCAGAAAACCTCGACACGATTAGCAACGCATGCGACTCTGCCTGATGTTTCACGATCCATTCTGCTCTGACGGCAGTAGGGACGTCTTTCTGATCGAGCACAAGGATGGCTTTGCCACGCGACCAAGCGAAGACCTCATCGAGTGTGGGAATCGTAAAGTCTGTAACTTTTCCTAGCGAATCCTTCAATCGAAGCTCCTTCAATTCCGCCAGCGTCTTTTCTGCTAAAACTCCGGATCCATTTGTCGTTCGCTCAAGTTTGGCGTCATGGTGGATGACGATTTGGCCATCTTTGGTATATCTCGGATCGATTTCGAGAAGCATGAAACCAAACTTCAGTGCATCTTCAAACGTTTCAAGGCAGTTTTCCGGAAAGCCTGGTCGGGCTCCACCGCGATGTGCGCTCACGAGCTTCAACGGTTCGGATGAATAGGCAAGAATCGATTGAAGTTCCGCGGCTGTTTGTGGAGCAAGGAAATAGGCTCTCGTTGAATTCAATTGCCCGACTTGCCATGCGCCTGATGGCTGATCGGCTGCCCACACCGAGACCGATAAGACCGTCACCCAAAGCCATCCCATGATCGCGATTTTGGTTCGCGATTGCAGCCGCTTCAAAAGAGAACGTGGATATCTCGGACGGTTAACACCATTCGTGAGACGCATAGGCGGGTCTTGATTCATAATTTCTCTCCCGAAGAGTTCGTTCCGTTTTGAGGTATTCGCGACACCGACCATTTATGGGCTTGAGACGCTAGCAGGTCTTCCCATTCTACGGGTAACTCTCCCGGAAGCGGGCGAGGTTACGATCACTTGAAAATTACTGGTCCGAAAGTGAAATGACCTCCTTGCGCTTTGTCTCGATTAGATTTTTGGGTACGACGGACTTCTAGTTCGTCGACAAACGTTGGTACCGACGGACTGGAAGTCCGTCGTGAGCGTTCAACGCAACCCTGATTTCTAAGTTGAACTAGTGGAGCGTCAAAATCAAATATTCGGGTTATGGGGTCAGGAGTCCATTGCCGGGCAGGCAGCGGAAATCAACGTAGCGTGTTAAGTTGAGACCTTCTTCAATCGTTCCAATGTCGGTCTTTTTCACAACGGAAAGCAACTCTGCAGGAGTCTTCGCGTCAACTTGGTTTGCAATGGATACTCTAAAGCCCCCACGCCAACGATTTGCGTTTCCGATTTCGACGACTGGCTTTACCAGTAGGTTGAAATGCAAATCGGCCCGACTTTGAGTCGGGCCGACTGATGGAAGATTGATTCAACGTCGCGAAGCCGCGATCATTTGCTCGTCATGTCACTACTCAGCCCACCGGCGGCAGGAATATACGAAAGTCGCGTGTAATCCATGACCATTCGATGACTGCTGAAACGCCAAGCACAAGTGCTAATGCTATTCATCATCATCTTAATCCACTTACGTGGTAGTCCATCTCGATCGCGTTCATAGAACGTTGGAATGATCTCGTTCTCGAGGGTAGCATAGAGATTGTCCGCATCGCGACGGTCAGTGACCTTGTCGTCGGCATGGCTGGTTCCCTTACCAATGGCAAAGCCATTCGAGCCGTCGTAAGCCTCTGCCCACCAGCCATCGAGGATACTGCAGTTGAGTCCCCCATTGAGAACTGCTTTCTGACCGCTGGTTCCAGAGGCTTCTAACGGACGACGAGGATTGTTCAACCATACGTCGACACCTTGAATCATATGGCGACAAACGTTGATGTCATAATCTTCAATGAAAGCAACTCGACCGCGGAAACGCGAGTCGTGACGCAAATTGGAGATTTCCTGAATAAATCGCTTGCCAGGTTCGTCTTTCGGATGAGCCTTGCCGGCATAAATGAGCTGAACAGGACGGTCAACATTGCTAAGCAATTCCGTGATCCATTCAATATCGCTAAAAACAAGATTAGCGCGTTTGTAGGTTGCGAATCTTCGTCCGAAGCCGATCGTCAACACGTCAGGTCGAAGGATGTTGCGAGCTTCTTCAAGAATCTCGTCGCTCTCGCCACGTCGGCGACATTGTCGCGAAATTCGACGACGGACGAACGTTAACATCAAGTTCTTGAGAGCATTGTGCGTCTCCCAAAGCTCGCCGGGCTCGACTTGGTGGATATTCTGCCAAATGTCCGGCTCACCGAGCCGTGTTTGCCAATGTGCCGGGAAGTGGCGGTCGTAGAGTTGCTGCATTTGCCAAGCAAGCCAACTTGGTACGTGTACACCGTTTGTTATATGGCCAATCGGAAGTGCTTCTTCGTTCTTCCCTGGCCAAAGAGTTCCCCACATGCGGCGGGATATGTGGCCGTGCAATTGGCTCACCGCGTTAGCTTTTCGCGACAACTTCAAACCAATAACGGTCATGCAAAAAGTTTCGGTATGGTCATCTGTTCGGACTCGTCCAAAGCTCATTAAGCGATCATGATTGATCCCTAATTCGTCACGGAGCGGTCCAAGGTGTTCCTCGATGATACCTGCATCAAATCGATCGTGACCTGCTGGAACAGGCGTGTGCGTCGTGAAGACCGTTGCTTGAGCGACTTCGCGGACCGCATCTTCAAACGACATGCCATCATCGGACATCCGTTCACGAATAACCTCAAGCGGGGCAAACGCACTATGACCTTCATTCAAATGATACACGCCCGGTGTGATGCCCATCGCACGGAGGGCTTTCACTCCTCCTACGCCTAGAACCATTTCCTGCCGAATGCGGGTTCGTTCATCACCACCGTACAGTCGACTAGTGAGTTCACGATCCTCGGGCTTATTCCCTTCGACATTGCAATCAAGAAGTAGAAGCTGAACGCGACCGACGTTCATTTTCCAAAGTTTTGCCAACAGTCGTCCATTGCGCGTATCGATCGAGACCATGATCGGCTTCCCTTCTTTGGAAACCGCTGGCTCAATCGGTAAG
>JANOAI010000283.1:0-6872 GCA_031411055.1 Pirellulaceae bacterium | reverse complement strand
CGATTTTCAATTTGCCAGGATTATTGGATTCCCGTTCATCTGCATCTTTCGCAAGAAGCCAGACCATATACAAATCTTGGCAATCGCACATACGAGTCGAAGAGAACGGTACTGGATCGATCGCGAATAGTTTCACCGCATATTCTCCTCACGAGGCTTCATCGGAATGGGCGACTCTCCGGTTCGCTCTAGGATCGCTTGCTTACCAGTAAAGCGTTGGTACCTATCAACGATGACGTCTGCGTACGGGCAATCGAGTTCCATCAAGAACGCATTGCGTCCTGTTTGCTCCGCGCCGATCATGGTTGATCCGCTGCCACCGAAGAGATCGAGCACGTTCTGGCCTGGGAGCGACGAATACTGCATCGATCGAACCGCAAGCTCTGCAGGTTTGCCTGTTAGATGCTCGAGTTGCTGTGGAGGGATCTTCTTGACATTCCACAGATCGGTTTCGTTATTCGGCCCGTAGTACTTGTGGCCGGCCCCTTCGTTCCAGCCATAGAACGCCCATTCGTGAGCCCCCATGAAATCCTTGCGAGTCAAAACCGGATGCATTTTGTTCCAGATGATCGCTTGGCTGAAATACAAGCCATGCTTCTTGAGGAAAGGTGGATAGTTGCCGCAGTTGGCGTAGCCGCCCCAAATGTACAAGCAACCGCCAGGAACAAGCACTCGAGCAATGTTGCCAAACCAAGCATCGAGCAAGCGATCAAACTCGTCGTCTGAAACGAAATCATTTGCAAGCGGTCGATCCTTGGCTCGCATTTTCTGCTTCGGTGCATCTACGGTAGCCGTTGCCGACGAGCCGGCTTTTGCCTTGTTCTTCTGATTGATCGCATGCGTGAACGCCGCCATCCCTTGGTCGTTCTTGAGTTTCGATGATGCCGCATCGTTGGTAAACGAACTCAAGCCAGCCGCAATCGCATTCTTGCTTCGTGGTTCCACCTTGACGTTGTACGGAGGATCCGTGTTGACAAGATGGATCGGCTTGCCGGCGAGCAGTCGATCGAGATGGTCCGGATTCGATGAGTCGCCACAAAGCAAGCTATGGTTGCCAAGGATCCAAAGATCACCTGGTTGCGTGATCGCTTCGTCCGGTGGTAGTGGAACATCATCTGGATCGGTCAGCCCTTCCTCGATTCCATTCCCCATGATCTTGGCCAGCTCTTCAGCATCGAATCCAAGCAACCCAAGGTCGTAGTTGGCTTCCTTGAGTGCATCGATTTCAATTGGTAAGAGATCGTAGTTCCACTCGGCCAATTCGTTGGTTTTGTTGTCGGCGATGCGATATGCTCGGACTTGCTCGGGCGTGAGATGCGAAGCGACCACAACCGGAACGCGTTCCAGTCCGAGCTTCTGAGCAGCTTTGAACCGCGTATGGCCGACGATGATAACGCTGTCCGTATCAACGACGATCGGCTGAGCGAATCCAAACTCGCGGATCGACGCTGCGACCGCATCGACGGCTCCTTCGTTGACGCGAGGATTGTTCTCATATGGACGAATGCGATCGAGCGTCCACATTTCGATTTGTAAGGTCATCGATGACATGCAAAACTCCGTTCAAAACTGAGGAAATTGAAAATCCGGCAAAAAACAAACTCTGTGGTCTATTGCTGCTGTTCCGCGGGCCCTAAGAAGAGCCGTTTTTCGGGGGAGGACCCATTGGATGGGGCTCCCTGGCATGGTCTGAGTGCCACTTTGGCAGAAGCGTCGTGGAGCCACTGGTGCGCACGTGTCGCGTTGTGTTGCAAGCTCGCATTCAGCGGCGAGATCGAAATCGTTTCGCGACTGTGGGCAACGTCGTGCGTTGTTCGGAAGACTCGTTGGTCGCTCACAGAGAGCCGAAAACCAGCGAGCGAGGTTAGCGAGGTCAAGCGAGGTTATTTCCAGCCCATTCCTATACGCGAAACTTGTACTCCTGCGCGTGTGTGCGTGCGCACGCATGTGTGTAGGCATAGGAGCTTCTAACCTCGCTAACCTCGCTTTTACATATAAACCCAATGTTTTGTGGACATTGGCTGGCGAGGTTACGGCGAGGTTAGGGCTTGAAAAGGCGAGGTTACGACCCTGTTTGGCGAGGTTAGCCATCGACCACCTCCATATCAAAAAGGGTTGCTGCCGGCGCTTTCGTGTCGACCAGTTGCCACAGTCGAACGTGATTCTTCTTGTTGAGCCCAGCGTCCCGAAGCTTACGACCACTGAAGACGCGTCCTCGTAGTCGCGAAAGATGGCGTCCAAGCGAACGTTTGAATGCACCTTCACCTCGATCGCGATTGACGATCAACGGTTCCGGAAGTGCACGTGCAAGCGGTTCGTCGATGTACTCCACAGGCTCATTGGGGCGAGGCATCACCACATTGCAGACGTCGTCGGCCGTAAGCATTCGATTGCCGAATCGCTCCCACCATGCGTCGAAGAATGCCGTCCATTGCTGCGTGTCTTCATCTTGGACCGTTTGCGTTTGTTCCAAGTTCGATAGAAAGCCATCGATACCTGCAAACGCCAACACGCTGCCAATTGTCTCAGACCATTCCTCAAAGCTACCAAGAGGAGGAGTCGATGCCTTGGGCTGACCATTCGTGTACCAAGCTCGAATGATGGTCAGCGCAGCACTCAGCAAGTTGCCGCGATTCGTGGAGATGTATCCCGCTAAGCCCTTGATCGCAAAGCCGGTTCGTTCCCAAGGTCGCTCGGCATTTGCGTCGAGACGAATACTGTAACTCCGCCGAGGCATATCGCCGGCCACACGGAGATTGTTTCCCGTAGCCACCCAAACGACACGCGAAGGCAACCGGATCGCCTGGCTCCGACCCAATACGCGATCGGACCAGTCCGAACTCGTGAGAGCGGCCGCCAACGGAGCCGAGTTTAGCGTCGTGTTGTCCGGAATGTTATCCAGCAGAACGAATGGCGACGCTGTAATGAGCACAGACGTGATTTTTTTACGCCATTCGTCTTCGTTTTCCTTCGAAGGGATCGATTCCGATGAAACGTTGCCGATGGCAATACCCGCGAGCGACGAGACCAAAAGCGTCTTGCCAGTCCCTTGCATAGGAGCGTCGACAATCGCAAGCGGTACATGGCCGTCGATAACAGGTCGCATCAAGATCGAGAAGAGAATCGCCAGCGCATTCGCCCGACTAGCATCGTCAACAAATGGAAATTCATTGATGACCTGCAAAATCAGATCGACACACGCACGGACCTCCTCACCACATGGATACTCTGGGATCGGCGATAGCTTGAGCGTCGGATCGGGCGAGTAAAACAATCGCGAGGTGTTGTCGTAGCCTGGCGTCGTACAAATGGTGCCATCACGACGAAGAATCGGTGCACGAGCGATGCCAGCAAGGGCAGGTAAGTCCCAATCCGTTTGGGCGAGAATGTTTTCTGCCAGCGTCTTTGGCGGATTCGTACCGACTGGAACATAGCCTCCATCCGATTTGCGAAGCGTGAAGAAATTGGCGACCTCAGTGAGCCGACATCGCATTCGAGCTACGTCCAACGCATCGATTTTCGGTACACCTTGTTCATCATGGACCACACGAACTACGCAGCCCGATCGGACGAAGATCGAGGGTTGGGCGTTCGCGAGCTTGATCGCATCAAGAGCTTGTGCGGTTAGATCGCTCAGCTGCCGATCATCAATGATGATTTCTGGAAGCTCGGTATTAATGGGCTTTGGTGCTGGCGGACGACTCACCTTCACGCGTTTGGGCTTGGGCACATACTGCTTCGTGACCTTGCGTAGAGCCTTGTTGATGGTGAGTTCGCCATAAGTCTCGGCTCCGTGCATCTCGTCCCATTTCGGACGCATCAGTCCCGAGCATCGAAAGAGCCGATCTAGTTGACTCGCGTCTTTTGAGTAATAGGCGAGCGAAAAGACAACTGACGAATCAGCCTCGCTGGCGGAGTTGTAATGGTCGTTCCAGTTGCCATCCCATAAAGACTGGAACTTCGCTCCCGTTTTCGGCTTCGTAGTTGCAAGTCTGATGATCTCGTCATCATCGAGCGACACACCAGATACTTGTAGATTTGGAGCCGTTGGCTTTGCAGCCGCAACACCTCCACAGGAATCGTCATCGCCAAACACGGTGCGATATACACCATCAAGTGCTTCCTGCCGAATGTTTACTTCGCTTGTGGTGTTGTCGAGTTGCCGGCCAGTGACGGTAAAGAATCGATCTCGATCGTAGATTTCGACCTCGCCATCCTCATATTTCTTTCGGCATCGCCGGCCAGGCTTGTTCGCTTTGAGAAAGACCTTAACGCCGTCGCCAGATGGACTAATTTCGCAGTAGCTATCAAGCTGACGAACCAGCATTTCGGCCCAAGGTTTTAGCTTTCCCTGGTCGTCGATGCAGTTGTCGAGATCGACACCGCAATACGGGTCGTCCGCAGTGAAGACGAATCCGATACCAGCTAATGTGTTGTCGGTTTGGCAAGCGGCAACGGCTTGGTCGAACGTGCCCCACGTATCTGCGGACGTAGAATCTGCGAGGCCGCTGCCCAGTGGTGACACGGGAGCTTTGGTTTGTTTGCCTCCGCGCGTGATGTACCGCCAGCCAACCCATTGCGGATAAGTACGCAGTGAGAGCGGAATGCGATCAAGATCGATACCAGTGGGCGGATTCGTCATGGGCGAGAAAGTGCCTCAACTTCCATTGCAGGGAGCTTTGCTCCCATCGCTTCCAAAAATCTCAAACCGTCTCGTTGCTCGCATGCCTGCAGGACTGGTTCATTGTCGTCTGCGAGCGTAGCAATCTGCTCCCGCGTAACTCGCTTCCATTTGCGCCGTCGATATGCACGCATCAAGATTCCTTCCGAGTCGAACTTCACGACCAAATTGTGATCAGCAAGATGACGAACGATTGGTTTGCTGAATCGAGTTAGATTTGAGGACATGGCTCACAAGACTCCGTGAGTGTTGACGTTGATTTCACGCTAAAGTCATCGAGCTTGACCTTCACGCCCCCGATTGCTTGTTGCTCACATTTGATTGACAACAGCCACACAACTTGCGAGTCGTCCCAAAACAAACCGGCGTGTTGCAATGCATCGAGGACTGCCTTTTGCACGTTGTCACAATCTCGGCGACGATCGTCAGGCGGTGCGATCTCAATCCGAACAGCGAGCTTCCCCATCAGCGGCTTGATGCCTCGTGCAATCGCAATGCGACGAACTTGGTGTCGATATGATCGAGCATCCTTCGACAGAACGGGCCGGCCTTGGTAGTAACTGAAGTAATGATTGATCGATGGCGGATACGGCAAATTGAGTTCAATCACTTCGGCAACTTCCTATCTGCTTGAAGAAAAAAGCCGAGGCGGGTGCGATACGACGACTTAAGCCATCGCATCGACAGATTCCGCCTCGGCCGCACCCATGCGCCCAATCATGCCCTTGCATCAGAACGGTGCATTCTCGTCGGCATCGTGATGGGTCGCAGTCGCAGCGATCTGAATGCGTCGATTGAAGTAGACGTTGGTGTATTCACCGCGAGTCCGTTTCGTGGCTTCTAAGGTCACATCGAGCAGTTCCTCAAGTCGGCCAGCCAGTTCACTAAACTTGGCCAACACAATCCCAAGCGTTTTCAAATCGCCTTTCACATACGGTAGAGAAGCTTGGCTGATCACCGAGTTTTTGAAGATATGCCGACCGGAATGCGATCCAGATAGCACAATCAAATCCCACTTGATCATCGGATCGCCCTTTTGGCTGTTCTCCAATCGCACCGAGTCGATGCGGACTTGGTATTTGCCATCGGGCACTTCTTCATAAGCCGGAGCATTAACACTATTGAAATCATCATCGAATGATGAAAGATCCACTGGTTGATTGTCCTGCTCGTAGTTTTCGCTCTCGCTCATCTTTGTCCCTTTGTTGTAGAAGTGCTTCCCGGATTAGAAACGTTCGCAGCAGTACCTTTGCCGGGCGTCGGGCTCTGTGCGGTAGACTTAGAATCTGCGTTGTTGAATGCCGACACGAAGGCGTCGTAGTCGAGCGGCAACATTTCCGGCAGGCGACCCGTTCGATCGCCAGCCTCGTAAGTTGGATGAGGCTTTGTTCGCAGCACGCGATCGATGATCACATTGCCAGCAGCGTCTTTTCGCGAGACCGAGTCGCCATAGAGGATGATGTCGACTAGGCCAAGCACAACGTTGCGTGCACGATCCGGCAGGCTCGGCGTCGTCTTGGTGTATTCGCCGGTTCGTGTTTCGATCGTCTTGTCGATCGCATGCGAAATGAGAATCAAGCCATATGGCAGACTCGCCAACCGAGTCAAAACTCTATGCCATTCGTTCTTTACGAGCGCCCAACCCTTGCCGTGTGCCATGTCCCCCTCATATTCGATGCCGTGCTTGGCACAGACATAGTCAGAGCACATCTTGAACGCATTGTCGACCGTGTCGATCACGAGCGTCTTGAAGCTATGTTCACCCTTGGCAATCAGCTTGCAGGCCTCAAGAAAGTCCTCCCATTTGTAGGTTGGCAGTTTGAATACTTCCAAGTGGTTGAGTCCAGGCTCGCATTCAAAGAACATCGCTTCAGGGAACTTCGAAGCGAAGGTCGACTTGCCCAGCTTCGGTGGCGCGTAAAGCAGAATCGTTTGCTTCCCGAGTTCCATCGCAGGCTTCGTCTTCGCAGTAGGTAGAGTCAATGTCATCAGTCATCTTTCCTTTCAATTCAAAACAAGGGGTGCAAAAAATGGGTGGTGGTAGGTTGAGGTAGTCGAGGCTGAATAATTGAGTTGGAGTTTTGTTTGTTGGGGTTTTCGTTTGAAAGAAGGGCGCTAGAATTGCAAGGTAACTTGGTGATTGAACTCAAAACCTTGCAATTTGGAGAATGGCATGAAGCCTTCTTTACGG
>JANOAI010000282.1:0-13407 GCA_031411055.1 Pirellulaceae bacterium | reverse complement strand
GATTCGATTCAAGGTGCAATACCTCGAAGTCCCCATTTAATATGGTTTTCGCATTTCAACGGAACCAGTTCGCCGTTTCCGGTTCTGCGTTGCTTCCGACTTCCGATTTGGAGCGGTCTAGGACCGATTCTGCAATTCGGTATTCACCCACGAAAGAAAAAGGAGGCAACTTGGGAGACGACGAACGACGAAACGTAAAAAACGGTCATCCGCAAGAAATCTTACCAAGAATTGCAGATCCCCTGCGAATAGTCCAATCGAAGTCCACTGAACGGAATTCGATCCTGATTTTCCATGGTGCTCCCAAGTTCCGATGTTTGGAAGCGTCGCGGTGACGGTGACTCAGTGTCAGGAGTTCGATGCCAGTAGAGTATCTGTCTGACGATGACTTGCAAGAAAGGTTGCTCGAAAGAAATGAATGGAGAAAATTCGATGTCGGAACCAGGCTCGACAGCCAACGTGATTGCAGGACTTGCCAGCTTCTTCTACCCAGGGCTAGGTCAACTCGTGCAAGGTCGTCTCTTAGCAGCGGTCCTTTTCTTTCTCGTCGGAACGGCACTCTGGTTCGTTTTACTCGGCTGGATTATTCACATCTGGGCAGCCATTAATGCCGCACGCTATGAATCGCCTCGTCTGTATGGGTCTTAGCGGGACAGCGCCACTTTGAATCAGCCTAGCATCGAAGATCGTTTATTGAAGGCGATTTATCCAAGACTCAATTTCGTTGCCTGGCCATCCAAACGCTTCAAGCAGTGCTCGGACTTGCTCGATCGCAACCTGGAAAGAACCCATCGCCCCTGGGGAATTTCGGAAAGCAATTCGGTAAAGTTCGCTGGCTTCTTCGAAATGCTGAAGCTGCAATGCAGACTCTGCCAACGTCAATTGATCCCAGGCTCCGAGTTGCTGTAAGCGGGCAAGAGTCGAAAGACGAAGTTTATCACGACGATCGATTAGCTGCCTATAAATATTGGATGCGATGGCTTCGACCGGTTCCAAGCGACCGAGCAGAATACTTGTCTCGGAACTGTTGATGCCAAGGTAATAATTCCGTTTCCGCGAAAGGCTCCAACCTTTGGCGTACAAGTGATGCGCACGTTCAAGAAGGTAATCGAGTCTATCTCGCTGCCAAGACCGTTTGTAGGCTCCCGCTAGGATACCGATCGATTCTTCGTCGTCTTTGTTGCGTTTCAACACTTTTTCACCGAGTACGATCGCCTCGTCATACTTTTTTTCTCGACTGAAGTACAACACTTGAAGTTGCAAGATCCTAAGCGAATCCGGAAACCGACTTGCACAAATACCAAGGACTTGACCGGCAGAATCGTTCATTTGTTTATCCAACAAGAGCTCGATCACCGCGGCCCCAAGCGGTGATGCGTCATCAGTGATCTGCAGCAATTCAACCACTTCACTCAATTCAAATCGATAGTCGGGTCTTTCGATGGCTTCGATTTGTTCAATGATTTGACGGGATTTAGGTGGTACTTCGATATGGTCGCAAAGCGATTCTGGGTTGTAAGCTTGGCTTGAAGGACTACCGGTGCAAAATGCTCCCCAACGCAAACATCGCTCAGCGAAAATCATAGCCAGTTGCGAATCACCTTGACTGACGCTTCGACGAATGTGTCGCACATCATTTCCAAGACGACGCAGTCCATGCGCCCAACAACGTGTCGTCGCCGAAATCAGCTCGTATTGCTGCAAGGTATTCAAATTGGTGAAAAGACTGGTCGTCGATTCAAGTCCATGGTAGCTGAGCATGTCACTGGCGATGACCTCTAAAATACGACTGGCATAGAAAATCGCCGCCTCATGGGCATCGACGCGTCCGACCCTTGACATTCGGTCTACGTCGCGTTCCAAAGCATATCCAGCCCGAGTTGAGTCGGATCCGGTCTTTTGATCTACATTGAATTCCATAATAGATTGAGTCGCACTCAAGAAGCGAATACTGAGCTCACGATCGCTACTTTTCGATGCGAAACCCTAATGCAATTACCGCCTTGATAACCTCGCGGGCTGTCGCTCGATCAATCTCCTTTTCACCTTCGGGGAGCGAAGCATACGGAATCAAACATGGGGTGGTCCGCGTTTCGTCATCGCGGGTACTCCCCCATGTCCATCCGTCTTGGATCCGATTGGCTGACCAAACTTCATGATTATGCTCAGCAAGCTGTTCAATTAATTCTTCCATCTGCGATGGTAGAGCAATATCTTGCGTTTTAATTGGGTGGGGTTTATACACGATTCACTTCCAACAAAAATCGTCTTCAACAACTCAGAGCATTTACATTTTAAGGATACAAGGCAATATACCTTGACGGAGATTCTTCCGTCGATCCAAAAGCAAAAACGGGAGGGTAGCGTTACGCCATAAGCACGGGGCTCCAAGCTACCGAGAGCGACGGCGATATAAGCGACTAGAAAGGGAGCCCAACGCAAATAAAAAAACACCCATCGGTTGAATTGCTTCATAGTGGATATCACACTTTGGATGACTGGATACCTTTTTAGAAACCGTCAATCGAGACTCTCAAAAAGTTCGTCTCATTATATTCACTTTTTATTCGGAAAGGGTAAGTTCCTAGGAATGGGTTCTTATTGCGAAGTGTAAATTATTCGAGCTCGATCTCAACTTGGTGGCTCTGACGGTCGTTCGCAAGTATGATTTCTAACGGCATCTGTTCGATGCCATCCACCGTGAGACGCCGAATTGCGCTTCCTTCGCCGCTGTTCACAACGCGAATATGATAGATGGTTTCTCGATACCGATAATGGATCGTGAACGAAGGCCAATGCTTTGGCGCATGCGGCGTAAAGCGGAGTTTATCGACCTCCAATTGCAATCCCAAGATTGATTCGATAATCAGTCGGTACATCCATCCGGCGGAACCGGTATACCAAGTCCAGCCACCTCGGCCAGTGTGCGGTTCAACGCCGTAAACATCTGCCGCTACGACATAAGGTTCAACTCGATAGGTATTAATCGCCTCCTTTGTTGAGCCATGATTAACCGGATTGATCATCGAGAACAGTTCCCAAGCCCGTTGTTTGTCACCTAAGGCTGCGAAAGCCATAACCGTCCATATCGCTGCGTGGGTATATTGGCCGCCGTTCTCGCGAACGCCCGGCACGTAACCTTTGATGTAACCTGGATTTAAATCAGATTTGTCAAAGGGTGGATCAAGCAGTTGAATGAGATGATCTTTTCGACGCACCAGGCGACGATCGAGGCTTTCCATGGCGATGGACGATCGTTCCTGCGTTCCCGCGCCGGAGATAATGGACCAACTTTGTGATATCGAATCGATCTGGCATTCTTCATTTTGCGATGAACCCAGTGGCCTTCCGTCGTCAAAGTAGGCTCGTCGATACCACTCACCATCCCAACCATGTTGCTCGATATTGCCGCGCAGTCTTCCCGCTTCGACGGTCAGCCGATCGGCCGTGCTGGCATCGTTTCGGAGAGTTGCGAGCGATGAAAACTGCGTAAGCACGTCGTACATGAAGAAGGCCAACCAAACGCTTTCGCCTTGTCCATGCTGTCCGACGAGATTCATTCCATCGTTCCAGTCACCGCACCCCATCAAAGGCAAACCGTGGACGCCAAATCGCAAGCCATGATCGACCGCTCGCATGGCATGTTCGTATACGGTCCCCGTATCATCGGAAATATGAGGCAGATCGTAGTTGGCCTCTTCGTCCGCGTTGAGTGCGCGGGCACTCAAGAATGGAATGCGTTCATCAAGCACTCCCGTATCCCCGGTGATGTGCACGTAGCGACAAAGCGCCATCGGCAACCACAGATAATCATCAGAAAAACAAGTTCGAACGCCGCGTCCGGCCGGCGGATGCCACCAGTGTTGAACATCGCCTTCGCGAAACTGCCGACCACAAGCTCTTAATAAATGCTCACGGAGAATTAGCGGCTCGGCGTGGACAAGTGCCATCGCGTCTTGCAATTGATCGCGAAACCCGTAGGCACCGCCCGATTGATAGAAGCCCGTTCGGGCCCACATTCGGCAGACGAGGGTTTGATAGACGAGCCAGCCGTTGGCAAGAAAATTGACGGCCGGATCAGGCGTTTCGACGTAGATCGCGCTGAGCGTATGACTCCAGTAATGCCAAACAGCTTCCAGAGCCCGCTGAGCGTTTCCTTCACCGCGAAATCGCTGAACAATACGTCGAGCGTCTTCTTCATCGTTTCCAGCACCGATCGCAAAGACAACGATTTTCTCTTGGCCCTCGTCAAGTGAAACGTGCGTCTGAATTGCCGCACAGGGATCAAAGCCGGCGCCGGTTCGATTAGATAGCCGAGTCCGTCGCATGGCGGCTGGATTGGCCGGCGTCCCATTTCTGCCAATGAATTCCGATCGATCGCCGGTATAGGTGCGGGCAGTTTCACTGCATTCTACGAAAGCAACTTTGTTCGCAAACTCATGGCTATACATGTTCTTAGCAAAGATCGCGCCGGTGATCGGATCGATTTCGGTGACGACATGCATCAACGACTTGCTGCGAATTTCTCCTAGAACCCATTCCCAGTAGCCGGTTATCGAAAGATGCCGGGCCCGCCCCGATCGGTTCGTGATTTTAAGCCGAACGAACTTCACCGGTCCGTCCGTTGCCACATACACACAAAGCTCTGTGGTAATTCCGTCTTCGGAATAGTCGAAAATACTGTAGCCGAAACCATGCCGCACGACGTAGGTATTCTCGCCGCGAGTCGGCAATGGGGACGGAGACCAGAATCGTCCGGTCTCCTCGTCGCGAATGTAGAACGCTTCTCCGCTCCGATCCGAAACAGGATCGTTGGCCCACGGGGTAAGTCGATATTCGTGACTATTGTCGACCCAGGTGTAACTACCACCACTCTCTGAAACGACGGTTCCGATTTGCGAATTGGCGATGACGTTCACCCACGGCGCTGGCGTGGTCGTGTTGGGCTTGAGAATGGAGATATACTCACGGCCATCGCGACTAAAGCCCCCTGTTTCGTTGAAGAAAGCCAAGTCGAAAGCGGGGACGTTTGACGTCTGACTCGAAACAATTCGACGACGGGCAGGCTTGAAAACAGGGACGGAAAGCTCGATACGACTTCGTCGTTCCACTTGCTCAATAAGCGTTCCGGCATCATCGAGCAGCACAACGCGGGCCACCGTTTGCAAGAGCGAACGGTCATCTTCCGACATTTGTTCTCCGCGTCGAATAAAGACCCCACCTGGTTTGTCGACAAGAGAAGCTTCCGGACTGATCGCAACTACATCCAAAATGGAATCTTGAAGTGATTGCCTGTAAACCGAGTCGTCTTCGTTCCAAATCACAAGGTCAACACTCAATCCGTTCATTCGCCAATATGCATGAGCTTGAACCGCTTGTTTCACCAGATCAATTCTTTCATGGCTTCGAATTCGTACTAATACGATTGGCAAGTCGCCGGAGATGCCATATCCCCACAACCCAGATTGGCCACGACGATTGCGGATGAGTACACTCGGCCGAGCACGTCGAAGTGAAGAAGCAAAAACGATGGAACTGGCTAAGCGACCATAGGCTTGGGCATCGATTTCCGAGGCGTTCAATTGTTGCAACATGATCGGCCCACGCGACCATGCTATTTCAAAAACCCGGTTCGCTAAGTTGGGGTCGCTGTACTTTTGGGCCATCGCCTGAACTCCTTCGCGAGTCTCAGCAACGCCAGTGACGATGTCGACATGAACCGATTCATTCGGTTGCATGAGAATTGTTTGTCGAATACTTACAATTGGATCAAGCGTTGAACCCTGGCTATTAGATAGGCCAGTTTGTTGATCGAAAGCCTGCGGCGCAGCAAGTGTTCTCCCTCGGCCGATAAACTTCATGCGATCGGTTTCGTAGGTGGGCTCGCTGAATTGCGCACCGCCCGTCGTCATCATGTGAATCATCCACGGTGGCCGTTCGTCAGTTGATCGAGGTCGTCGAGTACAGAATATCGCGTGATGTTCACCAACGATTTCCGATTGAACAAATAAGTTACTAAATGCTGGGTGCGATTCATCTTGAGCTTGAGTCGCTAGAACGACTTCGCCATAGCTGGTAATTTCAATTTTGCGAGCTCGTTCCGATCGATTGATCAACGTGATTCGCCGAAGTTCGAGATCATCTTCATGTGAAACGCTAATTTGAGTATGTGAATCTACCTGGTCGTCGTTCCGTCGGAACTCGGCTCGAGCCTGCGTAAAAATCGCTTCGTATTTTTGAGTCGGCTTCGTGGTTGGCTGCCAAGAATTCGACCAAAGTGAATCCGAATCTAGATCGCGCAGATAGCAGAAAGTCCCCCAACAATCCCGAGTAGGATCTTCACGCCAGCGTGTTACGGCGATGTCGCGCCATCGACTGTAACCACCTCCTGCGCTTGTAACGGCAACATGGTATTGCCCATTGGAAAGTAGATGGACCTCAGGAACAGGACTCGATGGATCGGTAAAGACGCGCATGGTTCCAGCCTCTTCGGATGAGACGCTGCGGGTCGCGTTCGCTTCCATCGCGTGCGGATAGACTGGAATCGTTGCTTTCGGAATCCGCTCGTGCAACAAGAGCTCCGACGCTTGGAATTCAGGATTTGCTTTAAACCGCCGTTGCATCGGCTTGTCAAGCAAAACATAGGCGAACGAGAGGAAACTCATGCCAGCGTGATGTGCCATATACTGACGCACCGTAACGCTCTTGGAATCGGGCGGCAGTCGCGATGGAGTGTAGTCAACGGCTTCGTAGAACCCATAGTCGCCTTCACGTCCATCGGCCACCAGTCGTTCGAGATTGAGGCAGGCGGCCTTTGGCGCGACCATCAATGCCAAGGCACTGGCGTACGGAGCGATCACCAAATCTTCCGCTAGCCCGCGTTTTAGTCCGAGTCCCGGGACTCCAAAGGCGCGATATTGATAGTTTGAATTCCAATCGACCGTGTTGTATCCAGACTCCGAGATTCCCCAGGGTACTCCGCGCTGTCGACCATAGTTAATCTGTCGTTGGACGATGGCTCGATAGGTTTGATCAAGAATCGTATCCGCGTAAGTGGGCATCACCAACAAGGGCATAAGATACTCGAACATCGACCCGCTCCAGCTCAACAAGGCCGGTGCCCCTCCCGCATTCGTAAGAAGCCTGCCCAGTGCGAACCAATGTTCTTGACCGAAATGCCCTTGCGCGATCAGAACGTAACTTGCCAAGCGCGCTTCGGACGCCAACAAATCGTAACAACCCGTATCGAGTCGGTTTTCACTAACGTTGTAGCCTATCGCAAAGAGATCCCGCGTTTTGTCGTGCAGGAAATCGAAGTCCATTTCCGCAAACTCTTCACATTGATCGGCGGTTTGTTCCAGTTGCCGGATCCGGGCGGTAGCTTGCCGAGACGAATCGTATACCGCTTTTCGCAGTTGAAGTAACCAATCATGGGCAATGAGTTCATGCGATCGAGGTGTCGAAGATTCGACTGAAAGCCGAGCGAGCATTCGATCGATCGCCGGAAACCACGCGTCTGGCAAAGCCGCAATCGATCGAAAAGTCATCGTCGCGTCGATATCGTCAAACATCTTGAGCAGGACGCTCATCTGCTGTGCCGTCTCGGGAGGACCACGAGCCAGAATGGCCGCATCAAACGCCGGCAACGTCTTCCAGGCAGCGAGCTCACGAATCACCGCCAGGTTGTCGACACAGGCTCGTTCGAAAGCTGAAACCCACCATTGAAACTCCGCATTTTCGGTTTCAACCTGTTTTAGTTCGGTCGCAAATGCAATCAGGTCAGGGAAGCGCGCAATGGCAGTCACTAAACTCCTTGGATAACGCTCGAGCTCATCTAAATGGTTTTGTATTGCGCGAATGATTTTTCCATCGACAGCCGGTATCGCTCCCACATTTCCATCGGCCTTTTTTTTGGTAGCTTCGTCTAACAAGATACTGAGCATATCTCGCAACCCGTCGAAAACTTGAGGCGGGACAGGTTCGGCTTGCGTCAACAATCGCAGTCCACTTCCCAACACGAGCAATTGGCCAGCGAGATTTCCGCTATCGACCGTTGAGACGTAGCGAGGAGTGAGCGGGGTGAGTGTTCGGGTGTCGTACCAATTGTAGAGATGTCCCTGGTAGCGTTCGATACGACCGAGCGTACTAAAGGTATTCTGCGTCCGCTCGAGCAATCGAGCGACCGTGCAATAACCAAAGTCGAAAGCGGCCAAGTCGGCTAACAACCCCATTCCGATGTTGGTTGGACTGGTTCGCGAAGCGATCGCTTGGTTCGGATTTACTTGTACATTGTCGGGTGGTAGCCAATTGTCTTCGGCCGTGACAAAGGTTTCAAAGTATCGCCATGTTTTGCGAGCTAGCTTTCGGAGAAACAATTGTTGATCGCAGCTTAGTCGCGTTGGCACGATCGGGATTGGCCGACTCAAATACCAGGCAATCGCCGGAGAAGCCAACCAAAGGCCGAGCAGCGGAAGGGTCAAAAACAGCGTCGCATTGATATCTTTGAACATCATGAGTATCGCGGCAACGAAGGCGACTGCAGGTGCAACCCGCATCGTTCGAAAGAACCCGACGAGGTCGGCGCGAGCCCCACGTTCGGATTCACTAGACGTGCGCCACTCAAGCAGTCCACGTTTAGACCAGTGCAATCGAAACAGCGTCCGTACAATCGCATCGAGGCTTACAGCGGCTTCGTAGGGAAGTACGATCAAACTAAAGACGCACTGCGCGGTAGGCTTTACAATCGCGATGACCGAATTTCGAAGATGCGTTGAAAGGGGCAAATCCGTCGGCTTCGAGGCAACGTCCATGAGCGCACTCAAAAGCATAGGGACACCAAAGCTGGCAATAACGATCAAGGTTGCCAGCAATGCGAATGAAGAGGTTCCGAGGAGCCAAGCAAGCAAAATTACCAACAACATTGCAATTGGTACAAAGCTTCTTCTGAGATTATCAAAGATCTTCCAATGTGAGAGTGCGTTGATCGGATTCCCGATCTTGGTCGACGCCAAGTCTCGAACATTCGGAAGCAACCACGCAGCGATCTGCCAATCACCTCGCATCCAACGATGTCGACGGGCTACATCAGCGGAGTAGCTTGAAGGATAATCTTCATACAGAATGACGTCGCTGAGCAACGCCGAGCGCGAAAAGCAACTCTCGAGTAGATCATGGCTAAGGATGGCGTTCTCCGGAAAATTGGCGCAGCGTTGCTCGAACGAATCGACATCGTAGATCCCTTTACCAACAAAAGATCCTTCACCAAAAAGATCTTGGTAGACGTCAGAGACAACTCGTGTGTACGGATCCACTCCCGGTTCACCGCTAAAGAGCTTGACGAACCACGAGCGATTTGCGCTTGGTAAACTAACGCCGACCCGTGGCTGAAGAATCGTATAGCCATCGGTTATGAGGTTACTTTCGGCGTCCAAAACGGGTTGATTGAGCGGATGCGACATCGCTCCAACCATGAGGTAGGCTGCATCGCGTGGCAATTGTGTATCCGTATCGAGCGTGATTACATAGCGCACGCCGAGCAAAACTTCAGCATCGCCGACAACTTCAGAAAACCGCCCTTGAGCCCCTCGCAAGGTCGCATTGAGATCAGCCAACTTGCCACGCTTTCTTTCATAGCCCATCCAGATTTTTTCTTGCGGGTTCCAGCGTCGTGCTCGATGCAAAAGAAAAAAGATATCGGATCGTTGCCCTTCGTATTTCCGATTAAGACCTTCAATCCCCGCGCGTGCTAATTGGACAAGCTCCGCGTCTCCGGCGACGTTCTCCTGTGACGAGTCTTGGAAGTCCGTCAGGATCGCAAAGTGTAAACAGGGGTCACGATTGGCCAGATATCGAATTTCGATCCCTTCGATCAACCTTTCGATTCCCGCTGCGTCGGAAAGCATCGTAGGGACCACAACTAAGCTGCGATACTCGACCGGAATTCCGTCGCTCAAGTCCATCTTCGGGAGCGGTTGCGGACGAACGAATGCTGAGGCAATCCAATTGGCGATGCCGACAGCCAATTGATTTACGGTGACGAACAGTGGAAGGAAAATGAGCACCAACAGGAGGGCTGATTGCTGCTGCCACGAAGACTGCATCGTAATCAAGGCGAGAATCAAACCGGAAAGAAAAAGAATTGTCCCCAGATAGATGACAAGCGGAAAACGACGCCGTATCTTTTCAAGGACGACTCCAACCGTGAGGCGCATTTGCATTAGCCGTTCTAAGGCCGGTCGACCGCGATCGACTAAGAAATAGCCAACGTGATGAGTACGCGAATTCTTGGGAGCAATGGCTTCGCTCGCTGCTAATTGAATGGCTCGATGCGCAACATCGTATTCCTCACGTTTCGACCGTTTTGCGATCGCTTCGACGGCATGCCGATAGCGGTCTCGCGTAGCGAAATCCATCTTTGCAAAAACGCCAGCCGGATCGCCGCACAACGTTTGATCGACCAGACTCTGTGCCGTTACAAACTTTCTCCAGTCGTTGACGCTAAGAAAACGGAGGCTCGTGATACTGTTCCCGACGGAAACTTGATCGGAAGCTTGAGCCTGTGCATCCGCCAGGACCAACTGTTCAGTCGCCTGACCTTGGTCAGCCAGTCGATGCTCAAGCCAGCTATGTGCGAACGCAAAGTTTGGGTTCTGACCTTGCAAATGGCGCGTCAACTCAGCGATGAACGGGCCCGACAAAGGTGGATTCTCGCGAGCCATATCAGCCAACACGAGAACCAGATCGGTCGGACTTTGCTCGACCGTTTTAATCATCCGTTCAGCCCAATCCAAAGCACAATCTCGGTGACTGCGTCCAGTCGCAATGCGAGCCGCGACGCGCCGCAAATTTTCGATGAGCGCCAGCCTCAGCATGAGCGGAAAGGCCCAAAGCTCGCCAATTTTAAGCGGGATAACCGATTGATAGGCCGTCACAAATCCGTTCAGACTCAACGCGTCAACTCGACCATCGGTGTGCGCGATCAGTTCTTGCGCGATCACGTAAACACGAGGGAAATCCAGGTAAGGCCCATTGGCCAATCGAGGTAGCTCGCCGCTATACGATCGGGGCAATAGTCGCCTTGTCGATCGAATTTGTTCTTCGATGAGATAGAAGTTATCAAGCAGCCACTCCGCCGCCGGTGCGATCCGACGATTTCGATCAGCGGCCGCGATGATGAGGTCATAGGCTTCAATCAGCACGCGTTCGTTATCGGACAAACGCGGCAATAGTTTATCCGGAGAGCGTCCCTTCGCTAATTCGTGTTGAGATGCGATCGACTTCGCATGACGTTCCAGTTGGTCGACATTATAAAGTTCCGCTCGAATGGGCCGTTCGTCGGACATTATTTCCGACGGAAAATCTTCGACCAAGCATTTTTGTCCCTTAAAGAAGGACGAAAGAAAGATTTTCTTTACCGATTGAAGCATGTATTTGATCCTTACGTTCCAGTCCATTCGCGTAGGACTATCATTGAATGCATGGCGGCCCGGTAGCCGTGAACAACACAACTTCTTTCGCCATGTGTTCATGCCTAAGAAAAGCCTCCTATTCGTCGGGGCTATTCAAAGAACCAAGAGCCGACAAGAAAGAATATGAGTAGCCGATCTTGAGGGAGAGCCTGGCGCCGCGGACTAAACGCAAAAGCCGATATCTCAAAAACCGATCAGCCTAGGTCGCGGCGGCTTACTCGATTATGGGTTGCTCGCCATAACTGCATAGGAACCCTGATTTTAGTCATCCAAAATGGGTGAATTCTCCGGAGCACGCGATCGTCGAACCGGACACCCGAGAATACGCCAAAGAATATACCATCGATCTGTAACGAAAACCTGGAATTCTCCGAACTCGACGCATTTTTACTGACGACTCTTGCAGAAACGAGGTCAAAATCGAAGTGTATATTTCGGCGAATCACGTACAGATATTCACATCAAAGAGAGGTAGAGTGCTTCCGGCGTTTTTATGCCGGATACGAAGCATGGTGAATCGTTCAAGTTCCATGCATTGAAACCAGCGTCAGGCTTTTGCAGATATCGGAACTGAGCTAACCTAGGTCCTTTATAACCGAGCGAGAAAAAATGATTCGGATTCGAAAATCAAACGATCGTGGCCGTGGAAATCATGGCTGGTTAAATTCATTTCATACGTTTTCGTTCGGGGGCTATCGCGATCCGAGTCATATGGGATTTCAATCGCTGCGCGTTATGAACGAAGATCGCGTCGCGCCGGGGATGGGGTTTGGAACGCATGGACACGATAACATGGAAATCATTTCCTACGTCCTCGAAGGATCGCTTGAGCACAAAGATAGCATGGGGAATGGTGAGGTCTTGACCCCGGGTGAGTTTCAGTGCATTTCAGCAGGACAAGGAATTACGCACAGTGAGTTCAACCCCTCGTCGACGGATGTGGTTCACTTTTACCAGATATGGCTAGTGCCGAACGAACGGAACACGCCCCCTTCGTATCAACAAAAGAGTTTCACGACCGAGGAGAAAAGGAATCACTTGAGGTTGGTGGCTTCGCCTGATGGTCGCGATGGTTCGCTCAGCATCAAGCAAGACGCTCGAGTTTTCTTATCGCAGTTATCAGCTGGAGACTCGATCCGCTACATGATGCCAATGGAGAGACACGGATGGCTACAACTGCTTACCGGAAAAGTCGAGGTCAACGGATATTCTCTTGACCAAGGCGACGGGGCAGCGATCACACTTGAGTCCGAAGTCGTTATAGTTGGTGGAGAGAATGCCGAGTTAATGCTATTCGATCTTGTGTAACCGATTGAGATTGGTTCCGTTAAAGACTACGGATTAGAAAATGGGGTTTACAACCCTTCCCGAACTTCAATTGGGCGGTAAGGCTATCCGATACTTTGATCCAACCTGCTATGCATACTAATCAAAGCGATCAGATGACCTTGGGTGAGATATCGAGTTCGCGGTGGAATGCCGCATCGATTGTTTGGTTCGCCATTGTGGGTGCTTGGTTCGCAATCATCAGTTGGGTTCCAGACCCACGTCCGTTATCCACGCCCGACTGGGTGGTTCAAATACTTCAAGAATATTTGGTTTCATCGGAACCCGTCGCTCGATTGATCGCAACGATCGCGCTGCGAAGCGTTGGATTCGGACTACTCGGAGGGCTTCTTTCGCTCGCTACAATTCGTTGGTCTGCCTGGGGTTCTTGGACAACCACTCTGATCGGTGCTGCGATATTAGCCATCGTGAGTCCTTCGATTCAATACGGGCACTTTCCTGTAACCAATCAGATGCAGTTGAGCACGATCAGCAGTTTAATCGGTGGATTGATTGGACTAAGCCTGCGTCGGAGCGGGATGGCGATCGGAATTCTAATGAGCTTAACAGTCGGCGTGATGACCTGGGGGCTATCTACAGGAGTTTCGAATGA
>JANOAI010000281.1:0-4352 GCA_031411055.1 Pirellulaceae bacterium | reverse complement strand
CATGTTCTGTCAAGTTTGGAGCCAGGAGAACATCCGAATTCATTTGAACAGTCGCATTGTACACCAATGAAACCAGCCCCGGTTCACAAGTCAGCCGATGAACGCGATTAGAGCAAAGCCCAACCGTGAGGATCTCCAATGGAGTGTAGGGCACAGTCTCATAGCGATCACTCGCGACCTTTTGTAATTCCGTCTCAGCGACCCCCACATTCAGGAGGAACGTCGTACGAGACTGGACTTGATAGGTAAGGCGACATCCGACTTCAATACGGTCCGTCATTGCAATTCTATTCCTACGATCGATTTTCGGTAAAAAGAGTATTAAAGCATTCGGTTGGAAACTGAGAAAGCGAGCAAACGAGATGGTTGCGCCACCATTCAGAAGCCAATTTGAGGTCGCTGAAATCAAAACGCGATTGCGTAACACTATTTGTACGCTGCTCACTCAGAATTACATCGATTGGAAATCCAACGTCTGTTACACTGGCTCGGGTTGCGTCAAAGGCGAGAAAAGCCACCGTTAAAGCGTGACGGATATCGAGGGTGTTAGTCAACAATTGGTCCAAGATCGGCTTCGCATAAGGAGTTCGGCCAACCAAGAAATACGGTGAATCAGGGTTGGATTCGATCCAATTGCCCTCTGGATAGATGTGATACATGCACGGTGCTAGGTCGTTGGCAAGTTTTCCACCGATAATCGCATGCAAGTTGAACGCAAAATTGCTGGCCGCGAGAGCATCGCCATCTTCGGTACGCACTCGCCTCAACTGTCTTCCAAACATATTAGCGATCTCGTAAAGCCGCTCGTATTGAACGTTTTGCTGAGCAGCTTCTTCTTCCAGATAGATCAAAGCTTTGTCTCGAATCGACCGAAGTCCCGACGTCATAATCCACCAATGACCATTGATGTCGCCTTTCAGAGTCAGCTTGGTCTTGCTAAGTCGCTCGTCTCCCTTAACGATTTGTGTATCGGCGAGCGCTATCAGACCATCATTGACCTTAATCCCAAGGCAAAAAGTCATACTATTTCGTTCCTCAATTTATTTCGTTCTCCAAGACAAGAATGGTTTTCTAAAATTTTCGAATGCTGCGTCAAATAAGGTTGGAATTACCAACTGCACGTGAAAGGACGCTCTAAAATGCTCGATCAGCAAATCGCCGTTGGAAGCAAATGCTATTCCATATCGACGAGTCTCGGGGAGACTCGCCTAATGTTGCCGCAAGTGCAATCATGCGATGGGCGTTGAGCGTGTTAGACATTCGTTCCATGCGATCGTGCGCAAAAACTATCCCTTCGGAAGCTCCAACTTGAGCCACTTGGGCGTCGAGTTTCTCTGATTTCTGCCAGCTTCCAAACTTGGCTGAACGATACTCTTTTCGGTTCATCCCACCGCTAGGCATCTGCGGATTGAGTTGAAATGGGAGCCATCGCACCTGCACATGCCTTCCCGCAGGAATGGCCCTAATAGCTCGCTCGAGTCGGCGCTTACCAACGTAACACCACGGACAGATCACGTCCGAAACAATACCGATCGTGATAGGTTGGTCTTCGTTCATCGTTTATCTCCTTCGAGTTTCGCCTTGGCACGTCTGCGAACGGCATAGCCATACGAAATAGGCCAAGTTGGTTCGGCCTCTAGTTCCGTTTGTGCATGGATAGCCCAGTACGGATCTCGAAGCAGTTGTCGTCCAACAAAAATCAAATCCGCATCACCTCGACAAATGATCTCGTTGGCTTCCTTTGGCTCAGTGATCAGCCCAACGGCCCCTGTCGGAATGCCTGAATGTCTGCGAATATCGGCGGCAAACGGGACTTGATAGCCTTTAGAAACGGGTATCGACGCGACCGGTACGGTGCCACCTGTCGAAACATCGATCAGATCAACGCCTGCCGCTTTCAAGGCTTCAGCTAACTCGATTGATTGTGCTCCATCCCACCCCCCCTCAACCCAATCGGTTGCCGAAATGCGAACTAGTAAAGGCATCTCGTCAGGGATGACACTGCGAAGATGTTCGACCACTTCGAGAAGCATGCGCATTCGGTGGTGCATGTTCCCACCGTACTGATCGGTCCGATGATTTGATATCGGAGATAGGAACGAATGCAGCAGATAACCATGAGCCGCATGAATTTCGATCGTGTCGAAGCCTGCTCGGATGGCCCGCCGCGCGGCATCGCCAAAAGCATGGACGATTGTTTTTATTTGCTCATGATCCAGTGTATGCGGCTTCGTTCCTGCTTCAAAGAAGGGAACGGGACTTGGGCCAACAACTGGCCACCCACCATCGTCGGCAGCCAGCGGTTCGCCCCCTTCCCAAGGAAGTTTGCAACTTGCCTTTCGACCCGCATGGGCCAATTGAATTCCGATCTTCGCTCCTTGGCTGTGAACAAACCGAACGATCCTGGCGAGTGGTTCGATTTGCTCATCATTCCAAAGACCGAGGCAGCCCGGTGTTATCCGGCCCTCGGCCAGAACCGCCGTAGCCTCCACGAGTATCAGGCCAACACCGCCGCAGGCCCGGCTGCCAAGATGGACAAGATGCCAATCATCAGCGAACCCATCTTTGGCAATGTACTGACACATTGGCGACATCGCGATACGATTCGGGAGGTTTAGACCCCGTAACTGAATCGGAGTCATCAGATCTGTGTCGGGCAGCTTACTGTCGTGATCATCGATAGCCAGGCAGTGTGTATTTTGCCACATAGAATCACTCATTTTGAACCTCGCATTTGTTCGAAGCAACACGCAATCCTGAAATGGGTCCGTGACTTTGCCTCGGACTATCGTATGATGCCAAGGATCAAAAGGAACCCTTCGCAAGCTCGAAATCGATGGTTTGCTCACAAGAACGGTCTGTGCTGAGTTGCCACCACGCGTCGAAGATCACAGTTGAAGGCTCGTCAATCACGTTGAATGATTGGCGATCAGACTTTCTGGTTTGATACGACTATCAATTCACGTTGGAGTCGGAGGCTTTGTTGGTCCGATAACTGCTATCTCAAACGGAAGCATAGACTTTGACAGCGACAAATTGACTCAAAAAAGCAGGCAAACATGGCAATCGACACCATATCGAAAATCTCGTCTCGTCAGATTGAGCTTCACTCACGTCCGGAAGGGGTCCCGACCGTCGATAACTTCCGACTAAGCGTGGGCATCCTTGATGCGCTTACCGATGGTGAGATTTTGGTCCAAAATGAATGGATGTCGGTTGATCCCTACATGCGAGGTAGAATGAATGATGCCGAGAGTTATATAAAACCATTTCAAATCGGCAAACCGCTTGAAGGTGGATGCATCGGCCAGGTCATTGAATCACAAAACAATGACTTCCAGGTTGGCGACTACGTTTTAGGTAGTTTGGGTTGGAGAGAAAAATGGAAGTCAACGGGTGCCGGTGTTGTAATAGTCGATCCAACGCTGGCTCCTGTGCAGCATTACCTGAGCGTACTTGGCATGACGGGCATGACCGCTTGGGCAGGACTGACCAGAGTTGCTAAGTTGACGAAGGGTAGTACGGTCTTCGTATCAGCCGCATCGGGAGCCGTTGGCTCTGTGGTTTGTGGAATTGCCAAGGCGATGGGTTGCCGAGTGATTGGTAGCGCGGGCACGCACGAGAAACTTGAGTGGCTTCAGCAGATGGTGGATGTCGATGAAGTCATCAACTACAAGGAAGTGAAAGATTTGTCGAAAGAACTCGGAAAGCGAGCTCCCAAGGGAATTGACGTCTACTTTGATAACGTAGGCGGTGAACACTTAGAAGCAGCGCTCGATCACATGAACACGCATGGTGTAATCGTTTCTTGCGGAATGATCTCGACGTACAATGCAACCGAGCCGACGGCGGCCCCGCGCAATCTATTCAAAATTATTGGCAAACGAATTCGAATGGAAGGCATGTTAGTCGGGGATCATTTAAAAGAACGCGACGCATTCTTGAAAGACATGTTAGGCTGGATTTCGTCAGGGCAAATAGTATTTAAAGAGACGATCACACAAGGCCTCGAAAATGCCCCAGCCGCGTTCATCGGGTTGTTCAACGGAGACAACTTTGGGAAGACATTGGTGAAGATCGAACGCTGACCGGCCACCCGTCTAATTTCCGACACATTGTTGCTGGAACGCGTCGCTTGCACGAGCCAACAGTTCCCATGATTGATCGGAAGATGCTGGTGAGACAACGACTTACCGATTTCTATTTTCGGTGTCACAATATCGGATCCGTTTCGCATGGCGATCCAAAACCTTCTCAGCACCGAGCTTTGTGATTGTTGACCCTCAAGCCCGGAGGGCGATACACTAGTGCCGCAACTCGGAATTGCTGGGCCACGAAGGCGAGTTCTTGCG
>JANOAI010000280.1:0-2495 GCA_031411055.1 Pirellulaceae bacterium | reverse complement strand
AGTCCCGGGTTTGGGGCGGGAGTCATTTGAATAAAATCTGGCGACTCTGACCGGTGATCAAAACTGCTCGAAGCAGTCAGTCACAAAGTTTTACCCCAACCCAAAAGACAAACGCTCAATAAAAATTCTTGCTCTCAATCTCTACAAGTTCAATACCATGTGCTGCTTTTCCAATACGAAAACTCGGAAGTATGCGCTACATAATGCCAAACGCGAATTCGACTACCTCAAGGCTGGCTTCGAAAATCACGATATTAACCATCCTTGACATAAGTCGTTGTATAACGCGCGGCCGACCCTACGAAGTTCATCACCTAGTCAGAGTGCCGACATCTGCGTCGAATTCACGTCGCTCCGTGATGATCCGCACCGACGATAGCCCCCAGTAAATCTCCTTCACTGGTTGCCTAACTGGACAGCGCCAGGTTATGCTGGAGTCCAGGCTTTAGCCGCTTTTCGCGCATCCAAGGTGCTCGGCGCCTAAAGGCTGTACTCCAACAGGGTTGCGATCGATTATCAAGTCCAACCTGACGCTGTCCAGCTAAGTTCTATCTTAACTCCTCGTGCCAGGTAGTCGGTTGAGGTGGTGCCGTCATTCCGGGCGCGCGCAGAGCTTAGAATAGGCGAACAAGGAGACCTTCAGAGTGAGTGCAAAGAGCAAGAAGCTGTCGCAGCAATCACGGCGACGCATCCAGCAAAAACCAAGCCAGCCCGCAGCACGTTGAAATTCCAACAATCAACTCCCGTTGTCGTCGACATTGTAGTATCGGTAGTGACCTTTCAACTTCGCGTTCAACCTCGGCCAGCAGATACCTTTCATCCTCGTTCCATTTCTTACCAAGAAAATCAAACACAGTACTTCAACGTGTGATTTCGATAGGGCTATTACGGCTTACGTCTTATACCCACGTTGACAGCTTAGATACTGAGCCTCTGGCCAAGAGCTACTCGGGCACGATCTTCCGTAATTCGTCTCTCAGCAAGTCCCCATTGGATTCGTGCAACGGTTTTTTATGCGTGTATTTCTATTCGAGACGGAGACAGGTTTCCAGGTTGCGACCATTCTTCCGCAGGGGAACGGCGCCGTCTCATCCGTCTCAGCAGAAGTATTAAAAGAAAGACTATTGAGATTGTGTAAAATGCGACGTAGTACAAGGGTGCAATTGGACGAATCGTCGTTGTAACGCGTTTCAAATATTTCTCAATTCTTTCGACATCATTTGGATGCACTGCCCACTCACCCTCATTGCGAGTGTATCCAGATATTTCGACAGTTTTCGGTTTCCTTACCAGGCGCAACTTCCCCAATCTTAACGGACGTTTATCGAAGTAATAGTCAACACCTTCGGTAAGCGTAATCTCATCTTTCGTCCCAGGGGACAACGTAAGGCATTTCTCGCCATAACTTGTGTCGTAATAAAACTCAATGAGGCCGATCAGGTTGAGCTGGTCCTGTGAAGCGGAAGGGAACAAGAAGTCTTTGTCAGCTTCGAATCGTGCATCGGATACAGTAGTTCTTCCTATTCCAATCCTAGGATTCAGTCCAGGGCTTCCTCGAAACGCTGCGTGACCATTCAATGAAATATAGAACCCCTCAGGGCGCGCTGCGTCGCTAGCCTTTGGATCGACGAATACCGTAGCAAGGAGTGCGAAGAAGGTGAAAACTGGTAACTGTATGGCGGTCGACCATGTAGACGATGATTCTAGCATCGCAGGTCTGCGGAATTGCGGAAGCAAACGAGGAGGTTCGGAACGTATCATGTCATCGTTTCCGCATAGCGTCGCCGTTCATTCAGCGGCAAGAACAGTTCTAAAGTGAATAGTACGTCATGGAAAGTGCCAGCCAGCGTGGCCCGCTCGAATGCAACTGGTTGTTCGCCCGACCGCTTATTCACTAATGTAAATCGAACCATTTGTTCGGATGTCTACCGCGAACTCTTTATGATTCCGGGCTAGTGCATCTTGTCGGTCGGTACTGACTATAAGCCAGATTTGCGAAGCAAGGAATTTCTGGTTCTGAATCGTTTCGGAGCAACCAACGTTGCGAATCTCACCTAGGAATCCCTTCGAATCATAAAGGACAAGCCTTCTACCTGTTAGTTCGTCGTACACCTTCCGGCTCCCCGAAATCCAAAGAGTTATCTGATATCTGCGTGAATCGCCCTTTAGCCCACGAACGCAGCGATCCCGAAGGTACGGAGAGGCTGCGAAAACTGACGTTGCAAGTATTAGTCCAAGGATCGTGAACACCCAAGTCTTGGCTAAGACGAAGAAGTACCATCGCTTCGATGGATCGAGTTGATTGCCCTTTTGCGATGAAGTGAGGCCGATAATAATCATGGCAAAAGGAATTACAAAAGCCAACAATGCAATGCCAGCCACGGAACTCCGAATACTGGTTAAAACCAAAGCAACCGAGGCGTTGAGCGCCATGAGTGTTTGTAGGCTGATTTTCATTGTCTTAGCTGGCGAACTTCCCCGACGACCGAGCGAGG
>JANOAI010000279.1:0-14733 GCA_031411055.1 Pirellulaceae bacterium | reverse complement strand
CGTACCTTCGCGATGTTGCCCGCGTCGAGCTCGGAGCCCAATCTTACGATACTTTTGCGCAACGCGGTGGTACAGAATCTGCCAGCGTGCTAGTCTATCAACTACCGGGTGCCAATGCCTTGAACGTGGCTGTCAGCGTTCGGGCGGCATTGGACCGGCTGTCGCAGTCTTTTCCCAATGGCATGGAGTACGACATCCCGTTCGATACCACGGTTTTCGTTTCGTCAGCCATTCATGAAGTCTATAAGACGCTTATAGAAGCGGGACTGCTGGTGCTTGTCGTCATCCTGGTGTTTTTGCAAGACTGGCGGGCGGTGCTTATTCCGGCGACGACGGTTCCAGTAACGATCATCGGCGCGTTTGCAATTATGCCGTTTCTCGGTTTTTCGATCAATCTTCTGACACTGTTCGGGCTTGTCCTGGCCATTGGTATCGTTGTCGACGATGCGATTGTTATCGTCGAGAATGCTGCCCATCACATTGAAAAAGGCGAATCGCCAAAAAATGCGACCATAAAAGCCATGCAGGAAGTGACTGGACCAGTTATCGGTATCACGGCAGTCCTGATGGCTGTCTTTATTCCGACGACATTTCTCGGCGGGATCACTGGCCAGCTCTACATACAATTCGCTCTAACGATTGCCGCGACAGCCCTTCTAAGTGCCGTCAATGCTTTGACACTTAAGCCAGCACAAAGCGCGGCATGGTTGCGCCCTGTTTCGAAGAAGAAGTTTATTCTTGCTCGTTGGTTCAATACGGGATTTAGTTGGACAGAGCGTGTCTACACGCTTTGCATCCGCCGACTCCTGCGAAGGTGGTACGTCGTATTGATCGTTTATGGACTGACGCTAGCTGGGACATTCTGGTGGTACTCCCGTTTGCCAACCGGCTTTTTACCATCAGAAGACCAAGGCTATTTGATTGCCGCGGTCCAGCTTCCGGATGCCGCTTCTCAAGCTCGGACGATCGAAGTCGTCGAACAAATCAATCGAATTCTAGCTGACTTGGATGGCGTCGAGACGTGGTTTACGCTTGGAGGAACGTCACTCTTAGAAGGGAGCCAAGCCTCAAATGCCGCTACGGTATTCATTCGGCTCGACCCATGGGAAGAACGGACGACACGCGAATTGGCGCAAGAGGCTATCATTGGTTCGCTCAATCTTCGTTTGGCGTCTGTCAAGGATGCATTCATACTGGTGATTGCGCCACCGGCCATACAGGGACTCGGCGTGAGCGGCGGTTTCGAAATGCAGATCGAAGACCGAGCCGGACTTGGTTTGGTTGAACTGCAGAGTGCGGTAACGAGAATGGTGGCCAGCGCAAGTAAACAGCCGACACTTACTCGAGTGAACTCCACTTTTCGGTCTGGCGTCCCCCAACTCTATGCCGATGTCGCTCGCGACCGGGTAATGTCGATGCAGGTTCCGCTTGGTGACGTCTTCGCTACGATGCAAGCCGCCTTAGGTTCAACCTACGTCAACGATTTTAATAAGTTTGGTCGAACGTATCGTGTCAGCTTGCAGGTCGATGCGAATTATCGGGACAACGTCGACGATATTCGCTACCTAAAAGTTAGAAATGCAAGTGGCGAGATGGTGTCGCTGGCGAGCTTCATGACCGTCAAGGATTCGGTCGGTCCACAAGTAATTCGGCGATTCAATTTATATCCATCAGCCACCATTACCGGGGCTTCGGCGGCTGGGACGAGTTCTGGACAATCGCTTCAACTCATGGAACAGATAGCGGGAAGCGAGTTGTCTGATTCATTTGGTTTCGACTGGAGTGGCGTCTCTTTGCAGGAACGAAAGTCGAAAGGCGAAGCTCTGTACGTATTCGCGTTAGCGGTCTTGTTGGTGTACCTTGTACTGGCCTTCCTCTATGAGAGCTGGGTTCTCCCCTTGGCCGTGATCCTCGTTGTACCTCTTGGATTGCTAGGGACAGTTGCGTCGGTTTCATGGGCTGGCATGGACAACAATATCTACGTGCAAATCGGAATTGTGTTGGTCATAGCCTTGGCAAGTAAGAACGCCATTTTAATAGTTGAATTTGCGAGAGAACTCAGAAAGTCCGGGCACTCCATTTTTGCGGCATCAGTCAAGGCTTCGAAGATGCGATTTCGCCCGATCTTGATGACGTCTATCGCCTTCATTCTTGGCGTTCTACCACTAGTCTTCGCGACCGGGGCTGCCGCTGCGAGTCGCCGATCGCTCGGAACAGCCGTCTGCGGTGGAATGATCACGTCCACCCTCTTAGCTATATTCTTTACCCCAGTCTTTTTTTCCATCTTTCAATCGATTGCCGAACGTCGCTTCTTCGAACGAAAAGATGGTTCAACAGGTATCACATCGACAAAAAAACGGTGACACATTTGCAAAATGTATCACCGCTGCTAATAGACCTTGAAGCTAACTCACGAAGCTTGAAATGACTATGCGTTAGCGGCCTCGTTTGAAGTCCGACTCAACGTTGTTAAGAGTTTGTCGGCCTTTTCTTCTTCGTCCAGATTCTGTCCCAAAAGCTTTTTCGCGTTCGTGTATCCAAGCGTATCAGCCCAAGTACAAAGCGTTCCATACGTCGCAATTTCGTAGTGCTCAACCTTTTGCGCTAGCCCGATTAGAATCGCATCCGAGACATCCTCGTCCGCTTCTTCGGCCATCATTTCTTCGGCTTCCTTGATCAAGCCAGCCATCGCTTCGCACTTCTTGGCTTTGGCCGCCTTGCCTGTGTCTTCGAACGCAGCCGCGATTCGTTCCACTTGAGCTTTCGTCTGTTCAAGATGTTCGTCGAAAGCTTTTGTCAGCTTCTCACAGCATGCCTTCTTTGACATCTTAGGCAAGGCCTTCACGAGCTGTATTTCCGCACTGTACATATCTTGCAGCTCAGCGTAAAACGCATCAGCAAGAGTTTCAAGTTTCGCCATGTTCAATCTCCAATTTGATCTAAAAAATAACAAGAAAGCGAACCACTCTGGCACGCTAACAACGTTTTCCGCTTCAGTTGTCCGCTTGTTCTGACATGCCAGAACCGACACCTGTTGAGATGCCAACACCAAAGCAGAAGTCGTGCCGATTACTGCAAAGTCACTTGATGTATCATTTTTCTGGGGATCGATTCATCTTTCCTATCCCCTTTGCTTGGCGACCGATCACTGCTGCTTGAAGGCTGCCGCCTTATCAACCAATTGCTGAACGTTAGCCTCTCTTTCTTCGCTGGCTGACTGTCGATATCGATTACTTGTCAAGATATCGCTTTTCGGGAATGAGAGTTGCTAAAAGGAAAGCCGTCGTTCGCCTTGCATAAAGCGAACTTCCGAGCGGTATCGATTCAACGATTTGATACTTGTGCAAATGCCGGCGTCTCTGTCGGATCGCTCAGATTGTTAACAAATTGCGGCAGGAAGGCTGGCTGGAATGGTCCCCGAATCCTCTAACGAGTGTCTACTCGAAGCAGTTGCGCGCAACGACCATTTTGCGTTCGCACAATTCTATGAACGTAACGATCGGTTCGTCTACGCGATCTGCCTGAAAATTCTTCAACACGAAAAGGATGCCGAAGAACTTACCGCAGACATCTTTTTCGAGCTTTGGAGGAAGGCGAGTCAATTCAGGCCCGATCGTGGTTCCGCCGAGACGTATATAAACTTCATAGCAAGATCGCGATCCATTGATCGATTGAGGCAAAGAAACGGGCGGTACAATGTTTTACAAGCCTCCCGTTCGGAAGCCGAATCCGTTCTTGAAGCCGAGTCGCGGGAGTGTCAACCTATTGTTGCTGCATCAATATCCGAAGAACAAGACAAACTTCAAAGTGCAATGATGCAGCTCGATGATCGAAGCTATCGCATCATTCGACTACGCTTTTTCGATGGTCTATCACAATCAGAAATAGCACTTCGTCTTGGCTTACCACTTCACAAAGTCAAGTATTCGATACGGCATGGGTTAGCAACGGTTCGTCGACGATTGGATAAATTTCCAGCTCCGATGGGTTCGGGTTGAGGAACTCTCTCATTCGAATCGTCAATTAAAGTCTGTCTCCTCAACGACAAAAAGCCGTATGCATATCAATGAATACGGCTTTTCGTTGCATTGGCGTTCAGTACGACCAACTATTCAGTTTTCGCGGTTGAGCCTTTTGAATCTCCTTTGTCGAGTTGATCCATCAAATTTTCGGCGACCTTCATGTGCTTTTTCGTTTTCTGTAAACTATCAGCGATGGCCGACTTTAGCTCGCCGGTTGCATGTTTTTGAAACACGGTCAGCTTTGAATGCATCGCTGCGTGTTTTGCGAGTTGCATACCGATGAAGCACTTGTCAAAGTCTTCACCGCGCGCTTCGTTGAGTTTTTCCTTCGAATCAGAAAGACATTGATCGGCTAGCTCACGGTGAATTTGGACGATGTCCAACGAGGAACCGCTCATTTCTTTCCGTCCAGCATTGGAACCCGGAGCATTGCCCTCAGACGCATTGCGATTGCGTTTCGAAATCTCGTCGGAACTGGCATTCGTGGACGTTTTATTGCCCTTCGTCATTACTGACTGAGCAGAGGAAGGGGAAATTTGCTTAAGCGTTTCCAAGCAGCTCTTATGCTCATCTGCTAGCATGGATGCAAATTCCTTCACGTCCTTGTTAGTTGCCTTTTCCCGTGCAAACTGCGCGATTTGGACTTCCTCATCGTTGTCGATAGCCAAGCAAGCTGCCAGCGTATCGTTCACTGAGTGCTTCTCAGTTCCCTGTCGCTCGGTGGATCGCTCTTGACTGTTCTCCCGGGGAATAACTTGACCGGAACCGGGCAGTGGCTGCCGTTGCTGAGGCGGGGCCGACTGCTGAGGCGGGGCCGACTGCTGAGCAAAAAGATTTGCGCTCATTACCACGGTCGTTAAACCGCCCGCTACGAAATTGAAAAGTTTCATTACCTGTACTCCTTCATTGATCAAACACTCGTTAGTGCAAAACGAACGATTCGTTTTGCTAACGCCCTTCCGCTTGTCGCAATTTATGTACCGACGACGGGTCGATTTGCTTACAACGTTAGAATGCGAGAAAGTTAACGTGTATGACAGTAAAGAAGCCCTATTTGGTGCGCATGGCAGTCGGCTTTCGCGCGGGAAGGAGAACGCAAGCTTAGAATGCCGGGGCATTTACCATGCGGTGCGGCGGCTGGGAGTTCAGGCTGACGAGTGAACGCTCAACCACAAATGCTTCAGAGAGTCAATCAACAGGGTGGAGTCTAAGACCAAAGCCACCAGATCGGGCGATGCTTAGTCGCAAGGACTCGGCTAGCGCCTCAGCCTCAATCGGTGCCGGCACAACATTACACACAAGAAACATTTAGTCGTACCTGGGAAAAGAGGATTACAGCGCACGCGTCCGGTCGAACGCGTCAGGGTCTATGTAAACATCGACGTCGAACTAGGAGGCTCGCGTTTGTCCGCCTAGTACAGTGAAGACTTCTCCTGAGATGTAGTTAGAGTCAGCATTTGATGCAAAGAAGACGAAAGCCGGGGCTACTTCTTCGGGCTGGCCAGGGCGTTTCATCGGGGTGTCGACGCCATGTTTGGCTACACGATCGGCTGGCTTGGATACGGGTTGCAGTACCGTCCAAATCGGACCTGGTGAAACGCAATTAACACGGATCTTCCTGTCTGCCAAATTGAGGGCAAGCGACTTTGTAAAAGCGTGGATCGCTCCCTTCGTCGAAGCGTAGTCGATGAGTGTCTTATTCCCCTCAAGCCCGGTTATTGAACCACAGTTAATAATGGAGCCGCCTTCGCCCAGAAATTTTAGAGCCGCCTTCGCCATATAAAAGTATCCGAAGATGTTCGTCCGAAAGGTTAACTCGAATTCTTCGTCAGAGATATCTTCGAGTTTCTCGTGGGTTTGCTGATAGGCTGCATTGTTGACTAGGATGTCTAATCGGCCGAAGGTCTTAACTGTTTTCTCTACCGCCGACCGGCAAAATTTTGGATCGGTGACATCACCTGGTATTAATAGGACCTTCCGGCCTTCTTTTTCGACAGCTGCGGCCGTCTCTTCCGCATCCGATTGCTCGTGGGGTAAGTAGACTATCCCCACATCCGCTCCCTCTCGAGCAAACAGCACGCATACGGCGCGGCCAATTCCAGAATCGCCCCCAGTAACAAGTGCGACCTGATCGAGCAACTTATCGGAGCCCCGATAGGCAGGGGCGTTATAGAGCGGTCGGGGTGTCATTTCGGATTCAATCCCCGGTTTTGCTTGGGTTTGGGCGGGCATCCGCGAACCCGGCTTTTCTTCTTTTTTCATAGTATCTCCAGACTGAAACGCGACAATGAATGATGGTCAATAAAAACATTCGTGACGTGCGGTTGCCGTCCGTAAAAGGGGCGACACCAATTTTTAGATTTCGCTCTTCTCGGCAGAGTCGGCGTTTTCTTCAAGGTCGACGGTGTCGGCCAAAGGTTCGTCAAGCGATAAGACTATTTCTTCGGCCTTGGCTTTCTCGACTCGTTCAACAAAGCGACTGACGACAACTGAAATGTTGTCATGCCCACCGGCGGCATTGGCGGCTTCTACCAGCGAGGAACAGATTGCGGCCGTGGTGAGCTCTTGTTCAAGAAGCTCTTTGATTTGCTGCCGGCTAAGCATATTGGAGAGACCGTCCGTACAAAGAAGCAGCTTGTCACCTACTCTGAGTTCCAACACTCTTGTGTCCGGATTAGGGGAACTGCCTGAATTGCCTCCGATCGCATTCCATAGGACATTTGACAAAGCCGAATTAGAAGTTGCTTCGAAGTCGTCTTCTTCCCAAATGTCATCCGAATCATCCTCGGGAGACAAGACACGTAAGTCGTTCCGTCGATAGTTCCCTAAATTCGCTAGTGTATGATCTCGGGTGAGCTGTTGAAGCAATCCATTTCGCAGTAAGTAGCATCTTGAATCTCCGACGTGCACCAAAAACAGTTCCGGCCAGATGATATAGGCCAGAGTTAACGTCGACCCCATCCCGGAATGTTGCGGAACTTGAGTTGTTTCACGATCGATTCGCGTCTGGCAGCTCTGAACGGCATCCATCAACTGCAATTGAAAGGCCTTCTCACTCTCGAATGCGTCGACTGGAAAACAGGTCAGCCGGTTCAAGATGTAATCGACGATGCCGTCAGTTACCAACGCGCTCGCCCGCTCGCCCGCCTCGTGACCACCCATTCCATCCGCAACAAGCAACATTTTTCCGTGGGGCTCGCCAAACAATCGAGTTTTGTGATCAAAGGCGAGGCTCGCCTGGTGGATTCCAATCGAAGTACAGATGTCCGCGATGAGGAACTGGTCTTCGTTATTTGTCCGCTGAAGCCCAATATTGGTTAATCCAGAGCATTCCATTGAGGTGCCCATCTTCATCCTTTCAAAAATCGTCAATCGGTCATAATAACTTCAATCAGGAACGGCACGCTTACGGGCGTTTTATCGACTCGCCGGCTTTCCGGAGACTATCACTGGCTTGCTCAACAGCTTGCGACGTATCCTGCTGAATTTTCTCTGTTTGCACTTCAATCGTTGCAGAGTTGTTTCGAACGTCGAACACGATCCACCCCCCTAAGACCATCAACACCACTATTACAAAAAGGACAATTAGCAATCGCATAAGCTTGTCTCCATGCTGGATCAGGATCTACTTTTCTCATTGTTACGCAAAAGGGATGCCAGAAATTTTTGCGAGTTACGACGACCAATGCGTTCTAGAAAAGTTGGTCAGCATTCCGAGCCCATTGATGCTTACCGGAAATGGTTGTCCAACCGAAGCGCAGGTTGGATCTCTATCGAGCAGCCTGAACTGCTTGCGAACATCGCTGCACGCTCAGGCCGTGAGTCGTTTGCTTTGATACTCGGCATCTACCATGCCCGGAATCAATTCAAATCATTTCTAACGCAATCGTATTAGGCTTTGTTTCTAAACGAGTTTTCACGAAGCTGCGTCTCTCCGAGACGCAGATGATTCGCGTCTCGGAGAGACGCGAATCCGTGTTTAGCAACAAAGCCTAATTCCAATGACTATCAAGAGAGCAATTCGGTACGCAGTTTGCGGCTTTGATCGAGCCCCGAACAGTTCGAAATTCTTCGCTGCTACTCATCGTAGGAGCATCTGAGCCGAATCGCCGACTCAAGAAAGTACGTTTCTGCCGTCATTGATGCATATGGCTGGTGGATAAAAACGCGACGAGTAGCCAAACGATCTTTCCAATCGGGCGATGTCTTGAGAGCTGAATCGCTGCGTAACCTTCGGTCGACTCCTTGCGGGCGATCGCTCCGACTGAAGTAGTAAACCATTCTCATGCCACATCTGTCGCAAGAAGATATCGAACAACTGAAATTTGTCACAGCTAGCTCTGATCCCGCGCCTGTGTCTCAAGAATCTCAAACCACTTTGTCGAATACTACCGTTCCAGCCAGAACGGAGTGTGAGACGAGAATTGAAGAAAGCGTTGCCAAGAAGTTGCGGCGAAGCAGTTATTGGGAGGTACAAGCCATTTCCGTGTCATGCAAAGGCGAGATAGTCACGCTTCGCGGGCCACTGAGCTCATTCTTTCTCAAGCAACTTGTTCAAGAGATCGCCCGGAGCGTCCCGGATGTCGATCAAGTCCTCAACGAATGCACGGTAGTTCCGTCCGATCGATAACCGAGCAGAATCGGTAGGTTTGTTACGACGAGCGGGATTTGGAACGGGACGACAAAATCATCGGGGTTCCGCTTAAGGCGCTAGCCGTTTTTTCAAAGAAGGCAGGATCGGCTATCGCATCAGGCTCAAAAACGTTCTCGTTAACGTTCGGCATGGGATGTGCACGCAGAGGGATACGATCACTTGTTGATTGAGATGGAAATATGCAGATTGGTCTGCATTACTCAACGCAGGTTGAATCGCTGAATGGAACTTTTTTCTGGATGAGGAAAATTGCTATGGTTAAGTCGATGTCGGAAAAAATGTCGGAAATTGGAAGCAGCGTTTCGGGTGCGGTCAAGAGCGTCGGTAGCAACATTGCGAAAGGAACCGAGGCGGCCGTCGAATACGTCATCGATAAGGCGGGGATCGAAACGGAAGATGGAAAAGATTTCGGTGTCGCAGGAATCAAGGAGGATATGGATGTCATTGCTTCGTGCGGGAAGAAAGTGGGTGTCGTCGACGATGTTGAAGAGAGCTCAATCAAACTAACGCGGAAGGATAGCCCAGATAATCAACACCATTTTATCCCAATGAACTGGGTAGCCCGTGTAGATGGTAACGTACACTTGAACAAGAATTCCAAAGAAGCCGTTGCCGGTTGGAAAACAGATGCTGGCTCATGCGGATGCGATTCGGATTGCTAACGCTCATTACTATGGCTTCGAATAAATGTTGGCAATCCTATGCGGCTTGCGAGGGGATGCAAAATAAATGAAGGTTTGATTACCCGAACAAGTTCGACGACGACTCGCGTACAAATTTTCTCGGCAAGTGGAACAATTTCGAGTTGACCCCACCGTATACTTTGAAATCGTTCCTACCTATCAACTTGAGGCGCTATCACCGTAAATGGCGCGGCTTGATTATGAAATCGGATCCATTTCTCCAATTTTGCGAGCGTTTTTTGAGTGGAAGCAATTCTTCAGGCCACCGACAAAGGATTGTACTGCCCGCAAGGAGATTTCTACGTGGATCCGTATGTGCCGGTGGCTCGAGCCGTGGTCACGCATGCCCACGCGGATCACGCGCGGTGGGGCAGCCAGCAATATCTCGCCGCTCGGCCAGGCGAACAGCTCCTTCGAATGCGGATGAGTCCCGGCGCTGACTTCCGATTTCTTCGCTACGGCGAAGCACTGAACATTCATGGTGTCCAAATAAGCTTTCATCCGGCCGGACACATTCTCGGTTCTGCCCAGGTTCGCTTAGAATTCCGCGGCCAGGTGGTTCTAGTCACTGGCGACTACAAACTGGGTGTTGATCCAACCTGCGAAGCGTGGCAGCCCGTTGCCTGCCACTCGATGATCACCGAATCTACCTTTGGCCTTCCGATCTACCGATGGGATCCGCAAGAGGAGATTGTTGAATCGATAAATCAATGGTGGCGAGAAAGTCGCGACGAAGGCAAGTGTTGCTTGCTGTATGGCTATGCGGTCGGCAAAAGCCAACGACTCATTGCAGGACTAGATCCGACCATTGGACGAATCTATTGTCACGGGGCGGTGGAGAAAGGGAATGCAGCTTATCGCCGGACGGGTGTCGCCTTGCCTGAAACGACGTATGTGGGATCGATTTCGGGCAAGCATGACTGGCGAGGCGCGATGGTCGTCGCGGTCCCGAGCGTTCACGGAACGGCATGGACAAAAAAATTTGGTAAGTCGAGTACCGCGATGGCGAGCGGTTGGATGGCCGTTCGTGGCGCTCGTCGTCGCCGAGTCGTCGATCGAGGTTTTGTCATGAGTGATCATGTCGACTGGCCTTCGTTGATGACCGCGATCGAGACGTGCAATCCAGAGACAGTTTGGGTAACCCATGGCTTTTCCGCGTCCGTCGCTCGTTACCTTACCGAGGGTGGTCGCAATGCGAAAGTTCTTGATCCGCGAAGCCGAAGTGAAGCCGATGAGGATTCTACGGATGGTGATCCGAAGGCTTTCATTGCAGAGGACGAGCAACCATGATTCGTTTTGCTGCTCTCTATGAGGCGATTGACGCAACCACCAAGACGAACGAGAAGCTCAGTGCGTTGATCAGCTACTTTCGCGACTCGAGTCCGGCCGATTCGGCTTGGGCTGTCTACTTTTTGTGTGGATACAAACTCAAACAGTTGATCCCTACAAAACTGCTTCGCATGTGGGCTGCTGAGGAGGCGAACATTCCGACTTGGCTTTTTGACGAAGCCTACCATTCAGTCGGCGATTTAGCCGAGACGATCACCTTAATCGTCCCACCCGGTCGACTAACGGACAATCTTTCGCTTGCAGACTGGGTGGAAGAGCGACTCATACCGTTGCGTCAGTTGAACGAAGCCGAGCAACGAACGGCCGTCGTGGCAATCTGGCGGCAATCGCCAAAGGCCTTGCGCTTAGTCATACTCAAATTGATTACTGGAGCTTTTCGCGTCGGCGTTAGTAAGTCAATCGTTACCCGTGCAATTGCGGAACACGCTGGTCTACCGGCCGATGTAATCTCGCACCGCTTGATGGGGACTTGGAAGCCAACGCCCGGTTTTATTGAAGGACTGTTATCGACACAGGTTCACGACACGCTGGCGAGTCAGCCCTTCCCCTTTTGTTTGGCCCATCCAGTTGACAGTACACAAGGACCGGCTGGTTTGGGAGAGGCCATCGAGTTTGCTGCCGAGTGGAAGTGGGACGGAATTCGAGGGCAGCTAATCCGGCGTGCGGACCAAGTCTTTATTTGGTCGCGCGGTGAAGATTTGATGGAAAATCGCTGGCCTGAGATCGAAGCGGCGGCTGAGCTTTTACCGAATGGTACCGTGCTCGACGGTGAGATTCTTGCTTCACATGGTATGCACCAAGTCCTTCCTTTCGCGCAATTACAAAAGCGGATTGGACGTAAGTCGGTCTCTAAAAAGCTGTTGCAAGAAGTCCCAGTCATCTTTCAAGCCTTCGATCTGCTCCAGCATGCTGGCGAAGATATTCGATCGCTGCCGTTCAGTCAGCGACGTTCGCGATTAGACCAACTTCTGTCAACCATTGATCACCCGCATTTGCGTGCTACCGAACTTATTCGCGGTGAATCCTGGGACGAGTGGTCTCAACTACGTTTGCGTAGTCGCGAGGTGAATGCCGAAGGCTTGATGCTCAAGCGTCTCGATGCGAGTTATGAAGTCGGGCGCGTACGAGGCGTTTGGTGGAAGTGGAAAGTGTCCCCCTTTACGATTGATGCGGTCCTTGTTTATGCACAGAAAGGGCACGGAAAACGATCGGGCCTCTATACCGACTACACGTTCGCGTTGTGGGACGGCGATACGTTGGTCCCCTTTGCAAAAGCCTATAGTGGGTTGGACGATTCGGAGATCAATGCGGTCGATCGATTCGTTCGCCAGAACACTCGCGAATCGTTTGGGCCAGTTCGGAGCGTCACGCCAGGGCTTGTCATGGAAGTCGCTTTTGAAGGTTTGCAGAGAAGTACACGTCACAAAAGTGGCGTGGCAACTCGATTTCCGCGAATCGTTCGTTGGAGACATGATAAAAAGCCCGAAGACGCGAATACCCTGGCCGAACTGATGGACCTACTGCCGCCGTAAAACATGCTCGATGCTCAGCCTAAAAATCAGACGCCTTTGCGAATACTCGGAGGGTTCTTTGAGTCCAACGCACAAAAGCCGTTTCAATTTCAACGCGAGACGTGGAAGGCTTACGGCGACGGCTATAGTGGTTTAGTCCACTCAGCGACAGGCTCCGGCAAGACGTTGGCAGTGTGGCTGGCGCCTATCTTTCAATGGCTTAAGGACAACCCTCGGTCCGGTGAGTGGAATCCAAAGAAGCCAACCGCCTGCCGTGTTCTATGGATTACGCCACTTCGAGCTTTGGCAGCCGATACGGAAAAGGCTCTTCGCTTACCGATCGAACAGATGGGGCTCCCCTGGCGGCTGGAATCTCGGACTGGTGATAGCACCACTGGTATGAAGGCCAAGCAACTCAAAAGTTTGCCAACGGCGTTGATCACGACCCCAGAAAGCCTTTGTCTTCTCCTGACCCATATTTCAATCCAAGAACAACTATCTGGACTGGAGAGCGTCATCGTCGATGAATGGCATGAACTTCTTGGAAGTAAGCGTGGCGTTCAAGTCGAGCTTGCGTTGGCGAGACTTCGCCAGCTTAATCCGAAGCTTCGAACGTGGGGCGTTTCGGCAACCATGGGGAACCTCAGCGAAGCCTGTGATGCATTGATGGGAAACGCCTCGAATCCGAGGCGAAAAATCATCCTCGGAACAACCAAAAAGAGGCTCAAGATCGATTCGCTTATCCCAGCAAAAATGGAACGCTTTCCCTGGTCGGGTCATATCGGGACTCGAATGGTTCCCCAGGTTGCCAAACAAATCGAGCTCGTAAAAACGGCTCTCGTCTTTGCCAATACAAGATCGCAGACGGAGATTTGGTACCAACAGCTACTCCAGCATCGTCCCGATTGGGCTGGCCAGCTCGCGGTCCACCACGGATCCCTCGATTTGAGCGTTCGCGAATGGGTCGAGAATCGACTGCGAAGCGGTAACCTACGAGCCGTTGTCTGTACGAGCAGCCTTGATCTTGGCGTCGACTTCTCAACGGTCGATCTTGTGTTCCAGATTGGAAGCCCGAAGGGATCGGCCCGGTTGCTTCAACGTGCCGGGAGAAGTGGTCATCAACCGGGCGCGGAAAGCCGCCTTTCTTTTGTTCCAACGAACGCAATCGAGTTGATTGAGTTAGCGGCCGCCAAAGATGCCATCCAGAACGGAAAACTCGAAGCACGTCGTCTGCTAAAAAAACCGCTCGATGTTCTCGCCCAGCACGTCGTAACGATCGCTATCGGAGGCGGCTTCAGCTCGGCCGAATTGTTTCAAGAAGTTATAACGACGCAGGCCTACCAATCGCTTACGCAAGAAGAATGGACGTGGGTACTCGATTTCGTGGTGCGTGGCGGAAGTTCGCTCGTGGCCTATCCAGAGTATCATCGAGTAACCTGCGCGGAGAATCATTATAGCGTAACGGAACGACGCGTGATAACTCAACATCGTATGAATATCGGAACAATCGTTTCGGACGCAACGATGAAAGTTAAGTATATGAGTGGCGGCAGCTTGGGCACGGTGGAAGAGGGGTTCATTTCAAAGCTCAACACGGGCGATCGTTTTTTGTTCGCGGGCAAACTCGTCGCCTTAGTCCTCGTACGCGACAACGTAGCGTATGTAAGACGGACAAAGGGTAATCCCAATGCGGTGCCTCGATGGATGGGTGGACGCATGCCCTTGTCGAGCGAACTGAGTGAAGTCCTTCGCGCGAAATTCCAAGAAGCATCTGAAGGAAAATTGCTGGGTCCAGAGATGAAGTCGCTCAAACGATTTTTCGACATCCAAGCCAAATGGAGTATTCTGCCAAGAATCGACCAACTACTCATTGAAAAGATCCGGGATCGGACGGGCTACATGATCTTTCTGTTCCCCATGGAGGGAAGATTGGTCCACGAGGGGATGGCTGCGCTTCTGGCGTTTCGCCTCTCAAGAATACAAAAGTCGAGCTTTAGCATGGCCTGCAACGATCATGGGATTGTTTTGCAATCGCCGACTTTGATTCCGATCGAGCAAGCCATTGCCGACGGCCTCTTCTCGCCGTACAGACTCGACGATGACATCCAACAAAGCTTAAACGAAACACAGATGGCGAAACGACAGTTTCGTCAAATCGCGCGCGTCGCTGGTTTGGTTCACGCTGGACTTCCAGGGCGACGCAAAAGCACAAGTCACGTCCAAGCCAGTAGCAGTCTCTTATTCGATGTTTTTTGCGAGTACGATCGAGATAACCTTCTATTGGAACAATGCCGCCGCGAAGTGTTGGAGCAACAATTAGAAGTTACCCGGCTTCAGCATGCGTTATTGCGTATTGAACAGGGAAGTGTAAAGATCGTGTCTCCGCCTAAAGTGACCCCATTTGCTTTCTCGTTATTGGTCGACAAATTGAGGGAACGGCTGAGCAGTGAATCATTGGCTGATCGTATCGCCCGCATGCAGGCGGCATTGGAACTTGCTGCGACGCAAAAGGA
>JANOAI010000278.1:0-5133 GCA_031411055.1 Pirellulaceae bacterium | reverse complement strand
CGGCTCGCGCCGTTCCGCTTCCAAAGTCAGCGGCATTGGGCGCGAGCCGTTCCGCTCCTAAAGTCCACGCCATTCGAGCTTGACTTTGTTTCTACCGGTTATTGAAGTGTTTTCGATCAACTATACGATTGCAAAATCTTTGGACACGGAGCCATGCCTTAGAAAATCCACCGCAGAGAATCTGAGCATTGTTGCATTCGAGGAATCAAGATTGCAACCAAACCATCATGTTGCGTGGACTCCAGCAAAGGAAGGCAGCAATCTATTGTTCTTTGGCTATCGGCGACTCTACAATGATACCGTCGGTCGAGCTCTCACTGAGAGCTGCTAGAAACTTTCCAAGAGCACAATCCCTGGTAGCGGATACGAGCTTTACGACTTGCCAGAAGCTCCTTTAGAAGCCAACGATCTTGCCGCCAGCAAGCTCGGCCAAAAAGGCCGCAAATCTCTCGATGCGACCTTGAAAGTCTACGACAAGAACAACGACGGCAAATTGAGTCGCGGAGAATACATCGATCCACTTGCGAAGTAGCTATTCAAATCAATACAACTATCGATACAAACGACTTCATCACATCGACAATTTCGATGCGTCGTGTCCGGTTGGGGTCCAGAGTCATGCGTATACGCACTTTCTTCCACACAATCGTGATGACACCAGAAATGCGTCGTACGCGATAGTAAAATTGAGAGAAGTTGTATAGGATTGCTTAAACGTGAGACTTGAGTGCGACCTTGAATGACTAATCCTATTTTGGCTATCTGGCTCGAACGATCAGAACGGCAACAGAATGACTTTTGCAGTCCAAACGACGGCGTTAAGCCGTTCTTTCGGCGATGTATATGCTGTCGACGATGTGAATTTAGCGGTTGATACGGGGAGCGTTTATGGTTTCTTGGGGCCCAATGGAGCGGGTAAATCGACTACCATCAAAATGCTTACCGGAATACTCGCTCCGTCGAGTGGAAGTGTTTCCGTACTGGGCATGAATCCCTGGAATCCATCAGAAGCCATCGAGATCAAACGCCGGATTGGAGTCGTACCCGAAGGTTTAGCGCTTTTCGATAATCTTACGGCTTGCGAATACCTAACTTTTGTCGGCAGGATGTTTCTCATGCCACGAGAAACCATTCGGCAACGAACGGAAGACTTGCTGTCTGTTCTCTGTCTCGAGGATGTCGACAAAAAATTAACCTTGGAATACTCACACGGCATGAAGAAGAAGCTGGCACTCGCGGGTGCACTGCTCCCCAATCCAGACTTGTTGTTTCTTGACGAACCGTTTGAAGGCGTGGACGCGGTCACTTCGAAAGTGATCCGAGATCTGTTGATCAACTACGCAGCCCGTGGCTCGACCGTATTTATCACGTCCCACGTCTTGGAGATTGTTGAACGGATTTGCACACACGTCGGGATCATCGCTCAAGGAAAATTGGTTGAGCAAACTTCGCTCGAAGAGCTTCGGCAGGGTAGCTCATTGGAGCTAAGGTTTCTTGAACGCGTGGGGAAAGCTGATTCCGATAGCCAACATCTCACTTGGCTGGACGATGCTCAAGTTCAGGTAGACATACCGTGAACTGGGAACATCTCAAAGCGATTGCCTGGTTGCGTTGGCGACTCAGCAGAAATCAATGGGAGCGTGCTGGATTCGTCAATGGGATCCTGATGACAATCCTAACGGTCGGACTGCTGATGCTGGCTGGGTCTTCCTTTTTTCTCGCACTCGTACTGGGAGTGCTTTACCTTCCGAAAGCCAGTCCGCTTCATTTAATGTATGTCTGGGATGGGCTAGTCGGGCTCTTCCTTTTCGGTTGGGTCATCTCGTTGCTCACGGATATTCAGCGAAGCGAGATGCTCTCGCTTGACAAGCTTCTTCATCTGCCGATGACTCTCCGCACGGCTTTCGTGATGAACTATTTGACGACGTTTCTGTCGCTGAATGTCATTTGTATTCTTCCTTGCGCGATTGGATTGAGTCTTGCGTCGGCCTATTCACATGGCCCTCAAATGCTTTTAACGATCCCACTGGTTTTAGCCTTTATCGTCATGATGACAGCCTTCACCTATTGGATTCAAGGGTGGATCGCTTCGCTGGCTTCCAACAAACGGCGGCAACGATCGGTCATTGCCGCATTTACCACTGTCTTCGTTATTATTTGTTTCTTGCCCAATGTGATTATTCAGTATTCTGTTCACGCGTCTTCGCAGGCGAGACGTGCAAGCCACACGGAACAACTTAAATTGAGGGAAGAACTCAAACAAAGTGACATGCCCAAAGTGGATCAGCAACGCGCTCTCCAAGTCGCGACAGATAAAATGAAGAAACTTTTGGAAGAGGATTCGGCGAAAACAGCAGCTTGGATCGAGAGGAATTCGATTCTAGCGAACAAGCTCATTCCAATCGGTTGGTTGCCGACCGGGGCGGAGCAACTTGCCAACCGGAGAGTTTGGCCAGCCGGGCTGTGCTTTCTAGGATCGATGATGATTGGTTCAATGCTTCTTTGGCGAGCCTATCTTGCGACCATGAAGGTGTATACTCGTCAAGCTTCGGCCCAATCAGCCCGGTCGACCAAAGGAAGCGAACGAGCGAGTTCCCCACCTTCGACACAATGGATGGAACGTCAGCTACCTTGGGTCTCCGAACAAACCTCGGCAGTCGCGATAAGTTCCTTGCTCGGCTTCTTAAGAGCACCGGAATCAAAAATGCTGCTCCTAGCTCCGATGATGTTTTGCGTGATGTTTATTGGTGGAACATTGATTTACAAGGTTCCCGCGATACCCGTTGGGCTTCAACCATTTGCAATACAGGCTGGCGTGGGTTTGTTGGCGTTTATGTTCGTGTTGATGGCATGCAATGTTTTTGGGATGGATCGCGCCGCTTTCCGATCCTATGTTTTGATGCCCATTTGCCGTCGAAAAATACTTATCGGTAAGAATCTGGCCGTGATCCCTGTCTTTCTCTTGATGGTCGGCATGGGTGGATTTTCAGTCTTCTATCTGACGCCCATTAGCTTCCTGCATTGCATTGCCGGACTACTTCAATCCGCCATTGTATTCTTGGGGATTAGTTGCTTGGGAAATTGGATATCGATCTTGTTTCCGATCGCTATGCCGATTTCTGGAAGCGGTAAGCCGATGCAATTCAATCTCAAAGCTGGCCTTGCCCAAATGGTTGCAATGTGGACGGCCCCACTCATCATCGTTCCCGGAGCGATTGCGATCGGTATCGAAGCGGCTATTCAGCACTATTTACAGTGGCCATTTCTGCCAATCTATTTGGTTTTCTCAGCCGTCGAACTGGCTATCGCATTTCGGTTGTATTTGCGATTGATCGACTATCAAGCCAAACTCTTGCAAGCGCGCGAGCCAAACTTGATTGCTTTGCTTACGAGCAATCTTGAGTAGTATCAATAATAAAGTCGTAAGCAAACTGGACAGCGCCACTTTGAATCAGCCGAACGGCGTTAGCCGCGGTTCTTGCAAGAAAAACCGTGGCTAACGCCAAAACGGCTCATGGATTCGCACACCGCGCAAATCATTGGGAATTGAATTCCAAGTGGCGCTGACCAGCGAATCTCCTTTGGCACACCTAGTATCCGACTTTTGCCGTGATGCAAATCGAGTTCAAGAGCGAATTTTGTTAAGGATATATGATCACGCTCGCAATCGATTTTGCCGTTTTGAACTACTGAAAAACCAAAAGCATTTTAGCAATTCATCACCCAGGAATTAAGCATTGCTGTTTTTTATCAAAGTTGACGCTAAAATGTCGCCCGAGGGATATTGCCCCATCACTCCCAATTGCCTTCAGGAAACCTACCTATGTCCCCATTTCAGCGACGCCTTTTGCTCAAAACGGGCGCACTCGCGGCCGCTCTTCCGTCGATTCCCTTTACCTCGTTTGCAGCATCGTCAAACATTGCAATCGAAGAAACCGATCCCTGGATGGGATTGAAGATGGGAGTCGCTTCCTATTCTTTACGTGAATTGCCCATCGAGGAAGCGATCGAAGGGATAAAGCGTGTTGGTCTCAAATATGTGTCGATCAAGAATGTCAAGAATCATATTGATTTAACTCATTCGACCGACGAACGCAAAAAAAGAGCCAAGATGTTTCTTGATGCAGGGATCACTCCGCTTAGCGTCGGGAACGTCACGATGCGTGGCAGTGAAGAAGAAATTCGTAAAGCATTTGAGTTCGCTCGAGACATTGGCGTCTCAACCATTGTTTGTGCGCCGGACCACGATTCGCTGCCCGTCCTCAACAAGCTGGTTAAAGAATTCGACATCAAGCTCGCGATCCACAATCATGGTCCCGAGGACAAATTCTTTCCCTCCCCATTTGATGTGATGCGGGCCGTCGAAAATCTCGATAAGCGTATTGGTCTTTGCATTGATGTTGGGCATACCGCTCGAGCCGGTGCCGACCCAGCCCAATCGATCGTTCAATGTCGCGAACGTCTTTATGATGTCCACTTAAAAGACATTTCTGCAATGGGTAACAAGAATACTCCTATTGAAGGCGGGCGAGGCATCCTCGATTCCAAGTCCATTCTGGCTGCACTCTTGAAAATAAAATTCCAAGGATTGGTCGGCTTTGAATACGAAAAGGACAGCAAGGATCCGATGCCAGGACTGGCGGAAACAGTCGGCTACACAAAAGGCCTGCTTGCCGGAATGAAAGAGCCAATGCCGAGTTGATCAAGTTGGCGCAATGAAAATCTAGATTGCCGTGCGATTGTGTTGCTTGAAAAAGCTAACGCTTTCGTCAGGATTCATCGTAACCTCTCCCGCTTGCGGGAGAGGTCGGACGCGGTAGCGGCCGGGAGAGGGTCTTCTTTTTCGCCACGGAAAATGCGGCCCTCTCCCGGGCCTGAGAGCCCGACCTCTCCCACGAAGACGTGGGCGAGGTAACGCGTATACTGCACGATCTCCTCGCGGGAGGGTCGAGCGCAGCGAGGGGAGGGCAACTGTTACTAACGCTACTCGCACCCTCCCCGAAGCCTCGTCCCTCGGCTTCGACCCTCCCAAAGGAGAGGGTGAAGGTCGAAATAGTTGATGATGTGACTAAACCGATCCAGGCGGGAAGAGGTAACAAAAAACTCGGTATCCAATTCCAACCAACATCTCGC
>JANOAI010000277.1:0-8406 GCA_031411055.1 Pirellulaceae bacterium | reverse complement strand
TATCAATCGCAACTAAGAATCAGCCATTTTCGCAGGGTGGCTGAGGGGCGGTTGTTGTTTTGCTGGGTTGCTTGAGTGTGATGTGCAGTTGCTGGTTTCGAGAGCGTGGTTTAACTCTTTTGCTGCTTCGTGCAGTGACGTGGCACGATAGGTTTGCCAGAAGTCCAGGGCATTCCCGGCCGAGCCGCAGCGAAAACATTGGTATACGTTCTTCGATACATGGATGCTGAATGATCGGTCTTTTCGAGGGAAGATCGCATTGGGCACTTTCGATTGCCCGTTTGGCAATTGGCAGCCTGGTAATGGACAAGGGCCGCGGATTTGTGCTCCACGGCCCTCGGTACTTGTCCAGCCTATGCTCTCCAACAACGCGACCAGCCGGATGCGTCGTTTCAATTCTCCGTAGTCGATTCTCATTTCCCAGATGACTTCTTCTGCTTCCTCAAAGCATCGCCTCGAATCGATTCCCCTTCAAACTTTATCAGATTCGTTTGGTCGACGACTCGATCAAGCAACGCCATCGTCATCGGTGGATCGCCCAAGTATTCTGTCCAGTCTTCGAAGTTCACATTGGTGATCACCGCCGTGGAATTCCTCCGATTCCGGCCATCGATCACTTTGTAAAGAAGGCTCAGCGCATCCGGTACTTCCTTTCGTTCCAGTTTGTCGAAACCGAATTCGTCGATGATAAGTAAGTCCCACGAACAGTAATGTCTTACCTTCGCAGTTAACGCTTTGATGGCTCGGGCTCGATTCAATGTCTCGATCAGGCTAGCGCTGGTTTCATACCGGACTCGATACCCCAAGGCACAGCATTTCCGTCCAATACTTTGCATCAGATGTGTTTTGCCTAGACCGCTCGCGCCAACAAACGCTGCGTTTTCTTTCCGGCGTATGAATTCACCGGTAGCCAGTTCTAAAAACGGCTCTTTGGTAATCGTCTTCGGATTGCGACTCCAGTCATAGGATTCAAGCGTGGCTTCGGTAGGGAAGTTCGCACGCTTGATCCGATAGGCAATGGCGGTTTCTTGGCTGGCATGGGCGGGGATCTCTAAGAACTTGGCGAGCGTCTCTAGGAGACTCCGCTTGCCATCGGTATGCTCGTGTAAGAAGCTATCAAGCTGCTCCGCTTTCAGCTTCATGCTCAGAACTTCCAGGTAGTGCAAGATCGTCTCCCGATAGTTCGGGTTGAGTTGGTTCGCGATGGGTTGGTTGGATTGCGGAGCTTTCGGCATGGCTTGGGATATCTTTCTCTTGGTCAATCAGTTGTTGGTACTCCTTGCTCGATCGAGCTTTGACGCGGGTCGATTCCATGATTCGTTGTAAGGCTTCCTGTTCCCGCTGGCTGAGAAGCTCCCAGTTGGGTTTCGGAATACCGAGGTGCGATAGGATGCGTTCTAAGGACTGATAGCCGTAAGCGTGGTATTGAATTCCGTGTTGCATGGCTGCCAAGCCATCTTTCTTGGGGTAACCGTGAAGCAGGGACAATATCCGCTGGGCTTCGTGCCTGCCATTGCGACACTTGCGAAGGATTCCATCGAAGTATTCCACCGCCACTGGGCCCCATTGTGTGTACTTTTCTCGAAGGATAGTGAGCTGCTCATGATGATCGCTTGGAGGACGATGGCTTTCTTGAGTTTGCTTCTCGTTTCTGCCGCGAGCCAACTTGTGAGTGGCCACCAGTTCGATCGTCGTGTTAAAGATCTCCAGTTGATCCTCGAGGATTCGAACAGGAATCATCTGTCCGATCAGTCGCCACGGAGCGCTATACCGATTGTCTGCGTAGTTGATAAAGCCTTCGCTATCGACTTTGCGATAGACGACTTGAGCCATATCGAAGCGAACAGCTGGAAGATCGATGAGATAGGGCTTCTCTTCTTCATGAAGTTCCAGTGGTGTTCGCTTGGTTGTTCCGTGGATGCGTCGATCATTCACTTCCCGAAGCCACCAACGAGCAACTTCATTGAGATGCTCCAGCGATCGGAAGGTGCGGCCATTGAGTAGGTTTTTCTCGGCGTAGTCGAATGGGCGTTCGATCTTCCCTTTGGTTTCAGGACGTCGCGGTTCGCAAGCCCACGGCTTGAAGCCATAGTGCGTGGCGAACGATAAGAAGCGAGGATTGTAAATCGGTTGGCCATCTTCCCAACGAGTGACGACGACTTTCATGTTGTCATAAAGACAAGTGGCCGCAGCACCTCGCAGATGCTCGAAGGCGGCTACATGTTGACGCACGGTTGTTTCGAAGTCTTGGCGGTCGGTAAAGCAGATGTACTGCCGCCGAGAGTAGCCCAAGATATAGCTGAACAGCTCCACACGGCGACGGCCTTCCTGTGTAAAGTCAATCGTATACGTCGACCAATCCATTTGTCCTTGAGCACCTGGCGAAGTTTCAAAGCGAACGACCGGAGCTTTCGGCTTCGAGCGATGGTCTTTCATATAAGTGCGAAGCGTGGAGTAACTGCCGCTGTAACCAAGCTTGCTCAGTTCTTCAAAGGCTCGCTGAGCGGTAATGTTGGGATAACGCTCCAACAACTGCTTCAAAGAATCAAGGAACGGATCGAGCTTCGACTGGCGAGTCAATTTGGCTGGACCGAAGCAAGCTGGCGGCGAATCGGAATCAGTCGATTGCGTTTGCGCAAGATACTGGCTAATGACCGTTGCGATGGCCGCTCGCCCCAACTGCAATTCCCTGGCGATACCGCGTATGCTTTGCTTGTTCTTCCAACGCGAGACGATGTCGTTCTTCGTAAGCGGATCGATGTTCATGCTTGCTGTAGTTCTTTGATGAAATCCGTTGTCGCTTCGCTGAGAATGGAAGCTTCGCTTTGGAGTTTGACGAAGCTTGGCAAGAGAATCGGTCGATCACAGGCTTGGAGCTCGCTTCGACCAGTTAACCGCAGCCAATGATTCATCTTGGTGGCTGCATCCAGAAGGAAACCCAAGCGTTTGGCTGCTCGATTACCGGCGGTGCTTAGACGAGGATCCCACTGATGGACATAGGTGTCTTGCGATTGCAGAATAGCTTGGCGTGGTTTTTCGAGGACGAATTGCGTTTGCTCTTGGGTACTGGCCGATTGAAGTAGCTTTACCGTTTCTGAAAGTTCGCGCGAAGTGAGTGCATGTTCGGAGGCACACTGCATGGCTGCGTTTTGGTTGCCGCGCGGCAACTGAGTCAGATGTCGAGCTTGAGTCGGAGTAACCAGCCCTAGCTTTAAAGCCTCTCGAACTTGATCGGTCAGCCGCTCAATGAGAGCCAGTCGCCTGTTGACCCACGATTTATGACGGCCCAACATTTGAGCTACTTCGATTTGTGGTAGGCCATCATCGTGAACCAAGGCATAGATGATCCACGACTCTTCAAGCTCATTCGGCTTGGAAGTGACCAGATTGAGATTGAAGATGGCAGCTTTGGCGGCTTGCTCATCGACTTCGAGGATTCGAGCTTGTAGGGAAGTCATCCCTTTGAGCGTCCGAGCGGCCCGAAAACGTTTGAAGCCATCGACGAGTACCAACGATCCTTCAAGCTGACAGTAGATAACCGGTGCAAGTTGACTGTACTTGGCCAGCGATCGAGCCATGAGCAGATCGGCTTTGGGCTGTATCAGCCGGTAGCGATCCAATCGTAGATCGAAGTCGGATAAGTGCAAAGAGCGAACCGAGTCTCCTGCTGAAGACGTTGTTGGAAGTGGCATCGTCGAATGGCCTCGCACGCATTTGGAACCAGTCCGACCGCGCGAAGAGGACTTCGCCGGTCGTGAAGTCTCAACAGCGTAAGACGACCGACTGAAAAGCCCTAAGCTGTCCACGCGAACCAGGCTTGGCCAGAAGGACGTTCATGCGATTGCGAGGTGTGATGGCACCGACGTAACCTTGCGACAGGTAATACCGCTGGACCCGAGTCGAGGCAGCACGTAAAGCGTTGTCGCACATGGAGCTACAGAATTTTTTGTGAGGCGTTCTTGGGTCGACGAACCAAGCGACGTAGCAGCCAGGGCGTTTGCAAAAAGAATTCTTTCGAAAGCGAGATTTTGGCAGTTTTGTATCACTCTCGCGCGCCGAATCGAGAGGCTCGATTTCCGTCGATAGGACGGAGTTCACGACCAGCAGAACGGCATTAGCAACCGCCTCGTGCGCAGCCAATTCTTTCTTCCTTTGGCGGTAGTTCATGCAATATTGTGCATGCTTGGCCCTACCGCGATCTGTTCAACGGTATTTTTTCTGAGCTCTGGCACTCGCCTCTCTACATCGTCGAGTCCGCTCAAAGTCGATGGCAGCCAACCTGCAATCCTCGCCGCAGAAGACTTGAGTGGGATGGCTAGGCGTAAAAGAACGATTGCACGGCTGCCATAGGCACCGGCATTGGAAAGAAACAGGCTTCGCGACTTGCGAAGTCGATTGGAAATGATCAGGATTGGAGTTGGGCAAGCGGGACGTGTATCCCGTGAGTCAAGTCTCGTTGCGGAAGGTAATGACTTCCCAGCGAGGCGTTTTTTGAAATCAGAAACATTCCAGAAACTCTAGTCAGTCAGACCGAAAGTTGCGATCAAGAAACCGCAACCACCCCAGCCACCCTGCGAAAATGGCTGGTTCCTAAATGCGATTGATACTCAAACCGGCCAATTCGCTTTTAAAGAGGGCTTCTATTGGACATGGCCTCTGATTTGTTAACTGGATAGTCATAGAACGCTTCGAATGGAAAATCGGGTTCTACACCGGTATCGCTTGAAAGACCGTCTGGATGCGTGTAATCAGCCTTAAAACGACGGATTAGCTCTCTTGAGGGAATTTAGGCGTATAGATTCAGGTTAGCGTAATCTTCCGGCGTACTCACAAACCTTTTTCCGTCGTAATCCCTCGGCGAAGATCTTCAGCCAAAGCGTCTGGGTTTGCAATGGTTCGAAATTCAATCGCAAAGCGTCACTACCGAAGCGTGTCCTTCACAATGGTTAGCCGTCATAATGCTCCTTCATAGAAACGTGGCGCTGAATGAATCAACCTGTTAACGAGATCTAGACTCTGCTTTGCAATAATTCTTGGTCGAAGACGCATGGGCAAATATTGATTGGCGAGAGAATCTCGTCCATCACAGGTTTTTTATGCGTACCGTGGTGACAGATGAAATTAACCTTCTGATCCCGAAAACCAGACTTCCAAGCCGCAAAACAAATAAGTCAGGTGAAATCAGTAGGAGGTGGTGGACCTTTGTAGGACCTCACAATTCTCTTAGGTCCTACCACTTGCGCGTGGAAAAACATTGGATATTTTGTAACTAGTAGGACCTGTAGGACCTTTTTTCAACTCTGAAAAGAAAGATTATTTACTAGATGTAAATAGCAAGAAAACAGGTCCTACATGTCCTACAGGTCCTACTTGTCTAAAAAAACTTGTGATCATCGTCGCGGTCATCATGAACCTGTTCTGAAACCTATTCTGAAGAATGTTCCCCGCTAACCTTCAGATTCTCGACTGCAAAAGCTGTGCTTTGAAAAGAAGCATTCTCAGAATCCATTGCTCATGTATCAGGTCATGATATCTAGATCAAAAACCTTACCGATTCGATTTATGCACGTTACCAAGACCAAAGCAACAGTTAAAAAGTGGTTTTTAGATCTTAATCCATAGCAAGAACTATAACATTGAAGACAAAGCCCCCGAGCTGCAATAAACCAAACATGTGATTATTCTCTCGACCTAAGCGAGAAAGCCACGGTTTGGCTAGGTAGAGACAGATGTAGTTCAATTAAATCTTGTGACGATAGTGCTCACGAAACGTAATAGGAAGCATCGAGTCCAAGCCACATCTTGTCAGGTCACGTTGACGAAATTGTGACCAAACTCTATCGGTGATATTGGAATACCGTTAGAAACGTTTATCGACGCCTTTAATCCTCAGATCTGGAGTCAGACGGGCGACGTCGTACGCATTGCAGACCAGAATTGGATCAAATTGCTGTCTGGGAGTAATCGGCTTGCTGCTGAGAGTTTTTCGCTGCAGTTTGAAGCAACTCGCACAGAACTTCTCGTGAAATCTGATTGCCCGCTCGAGAAAATGCTAGTTGACGTCATTGTCGCTACGCACGTCGAGTTGCACTATCTACGCATGGTATCTGCAAACACAACGGAACGAACAACCGGCACTTCCAATCAACTCTTGAGCCGAATGGAATCAGCACAGCGTCGACTTACGAGCGTAATGAAAGATTTGCAACAGCTTCGCAAAGTACGAGCTGAATCCCGATTTGCGCCGGCACTTGCTTCGAACTTTACGGTGAGACATAAGACGAGCTCAGGAACAGGTCACGAACGAGGGTCTCGCAAGGACTACGTTCATTCCCCGTCGATGTCAGGTGAAGCCACATCACAAGTATTGTGAGAGCTGAAAACGTATTTGAATTTTCAATTCGCAAGACCATGCTTTTGGGTGTTAGCTTTTGCATAAAACTTATGTAATAATTAAAAGGCGGGAATGAGACTTTTAAACACCGGTTTTTAGATTGGTAGTTTTTAGCGTTGTCTTTTTCTGAACCATAAGCACTCTCGTTCTTCACTTGATTCTTCCCGTTGCAGTGATTTGACGCTCGCGTGATGAGAAAAACGTAGCTAGTGTCACGGGGTACACTTTAGCTGGTGTATTGACTAGTCTCGCCGTCTGCAAAGTTCTCAGTGGACTACCGTGACGTGTCCGTTACAAATCGAGCCAGGCTCGTCGGTTTGCATCGATTGAATTAACCAACATTGAGCGCAATAGCAGCCCAAGCGACTTTGAATTCAATGCTGTCAGAGAAAACTTTCGATTCGGTTCTTCGGCTACTCTATAAGCCAACGATTTACCCGAGGGTATTTCTGAACAAATCTATCCGGACCTACTCATGGGCATTCGCGTTGACACTTCTTCAATCTTGTGGTGTCTCACGACGGAACGGGTGAAGAGGATCGCAAGGGAATCGCGGTTGCGCAACATAAAGTTTGGAGGGATTCGACAACTTCCAAGCATACTGTCGCAACGAGTATTGCCAAGTTTCGCACCCGAAGGTGACGCCAATGCATGGGCTTGTGCTACCCCTACAAACATCTCAAGGAGATAGCTCTGCACGAAGTCCACGAGGATCTTCACTGAACCAACGGAACTCGAAACCCGTGACAGGCGATTCTTTGATGCTTTTCTGCTACGAATGCTCCTCAGAGTAGGAATCGTGATTTTGACGTGGAAAACAAGCTTAATACTGTCGCACGTTCGCTTCGAGAAATCGTGATATTGTTACATTCGTAACTCAACCCGGTGTGTCAAACCGGTGCGATTTAGTACTGGTGTAAAACTGACTCAGGAAGGTTCGTCCTGGGGCACGAACGTGGGGCCATTGAAGGGAGCCTGCTGTACTCAGTTCGACTGCGTTTTGGGCAGGCTCGTACGACCGTCGGTCCAAAACACCGCCACGGCGAAGCGTAATTCGTTCGTGCGGTCAGTCGATGCAACCGAAGCGGTTTAGGGATTGCAGTTGCGGGGCATGCAGTGGCGAGAGTCTTTCCCTCAATCATTCAACTCTGATCTTCAATATACGAGAAGAGAGAAGCTGAAAACCGAAAACTAAGCCCTTCGAGCGATTACAGACACGACGCACCTCGGTGTAGAGCTGCCGGTTACAGCCCGGCGGGTTGGCAACGGCTTAGCCCGAGACACAATCTAACCTTGCCGCCGGTGTGGCTCCAAATCGACGGACAGCGGTGTGCGTTTATGGTGCGACTGCGTTTCCCGCAGAAAGCGTCTGTCAGGCTGTCGGGTTGTACGGCGTTCCGTCCCTATCTCGCAAACGGGTTGGTCCCAGGGGAAAGATCTGCGCGGTGCCCCGTTGAAGGCCGCACAGCCGTTCCGAGCCTCAATCCGGTCCCCGTACCAACCCTGATATCGAACCTTCTCAGAGAGGTCGATGTTGGAAGTGCCGCAAAAACAAGGGTTTGCGGAGTTCGAGACCGGATCGGTGGGTCTCTCTAAGTGTGCCGCGTTACGGAAAATCTGCTTAACAGTCAGGACTTTCGCTGCGCCCATTTTTGGTCTGTGCAACTTTCCGCGACTTGCACCTAAGTGTTTATATCACCTGCCCTTAACTGCTTTCGGGTTGTAACGGTGCCCCGCATCGGTCTCGAAACCGTGCGACACACTACTTAACAACTCCGACAATCGTCCACTCGGGAAAGACCCGTCGATTTATTCGAGAGCTCCTCGGTTCCTAAGCGACCGAAAGTGGCGAGTACTCGCGCAAACTTGTTCCGAAAGAATCCATGTAAGTCCCTGGGTTTGGGGTGGGAGACATTCGAATAAAATCTGGCGACTCTAACCCGTGATCAAGACTGCTCGAAGCAGTCAGTCACAAAATTCCAACCCCAAACCCAAAGGACACACGTAACATG
>JANOAI010000276.1:0-42079 GCA_031411055.1 Pirellulaceae bacterium | reverse complement strand
TCTTAGGGTGCGACGGTCTTTTTGGGTACGACGGCTGGAAGTCCGTCGTACGGGTTCAGCGCAATCCTCATTGGAAGTTATGAAGAAGCGCTGCTGCTATAGAACTGAAGAGCAGGGGGCGGGGGATTGGCTAGAGCGGTTGCTCTCGGCCATAACGCCGTACCGATAATAGATATACTCGTATGGCCACATTAAGGACTTTCACTTCCGGCACTGAGTTGCCGAAGAAATTTGCCCGGGCAGCAAATGGTTCTACTGCTCTCGCCGCAGCACTTCGAAGATCTCTTCCGCATCGAGTTGCCGTGCTTGGAATCGAATGGCACCGAAATCACTGTGACAAACGTGGCTACTTGGAATCGCCACGACGAAGCAGTCTGCATCAATACCCGAGCGAGCGCCGGTGGGGCTGTCTTCGAGGACGAGCATTCTTGAGGGTTGGCTATTCATGCGAGTCGCCGCTAAGAGGTAGATATCAGGAGCTGGTTTTCCACGAGCGACATCTTCGGCTGTTACGATAAAGTCGATTCGATTGAGTACTCCCGCCAGTCCGAGTGCTTGCCTCGCAAAGGCGTGGCTAGAACTGGTAGCGATACAACGCGGAAGTTGGAGGTGGTCGAGCTCATCCAGCAAGGCCGCTAAACCAGGCATAGGCTTGACCCAACCCGGCATCAATTCGGCCAAGATCGCTTCCGTTTCTACATGCAATTCTTCCCAGGACTCGGTCAGCCCCTCCGCGTCGATCAAGACCGCATACGCTTCCGGGGCAGGCAAACCCGTCATTCCACGCCGGACCTCGTCCCGGAACTCCTTTCCGCGTCGTGCCATCAAGCGTTTTCCCGATTCGCCGTACAGATCCTCGGTATTGAGGGACAGCCCATCCATATCGAGGGCAACGGCTTGAATGAATCGATCTGGAAAAGACATCGGCGGCTGGAAGATGGGTATAATGATTTTTTAACGAAACCTTGGTTCCGCGGCCCCTTTCGGGTGTCGCTCGCGAATGCGAGTAAACTAAGGTGATTGTCCGAATCGCGAAAGGTGGACTGAATTATGAAACGTGAACTCTATTTAGGTGAAGTGGATCGTCATTGTCAATGCGATCCATCTACAAGCCGCCGCAGCTTTTTAATCTCTTCGGCTGCCGCTACCGGCATTGCCGCGACGGTTCCCTCCATGGTCTGGGGCGAACCGAGTCGCACAAGCGCCGCTGAAACGGTAATTGCTGAACTCTATCAAAGTCTTTCGAAAGAGCAGCGGGGGACCGTGGCGCGGACATGGGGCGACAAGTCTCGCTTGAACGTGAATGCGAATTGGCATATCACCAAGCCGTTAATCGGCGATAAATTCTACGATACAAAACAGAAATCGATGGTCCACGAGATCGTCAAGAACCTCACATCCGAGTCAGGTTATGCTCGCTTAAAAGAACAAACGGACGACGATGATGGCGGGATTGAGGCTTACAGTATGGCCTGGTTCGGCGAACCAGGGGCACCCCACTTTGAATGGATGCTGACCGGACGCCATTTGACTTTGCGCGCCGATGGAAACTGCCAAGACAAAATTGCTTTTGGTGGCCCTGTTATCTACGGTCACGGCAATGAAGATGCTCCCAAGGATAATCTCTTTTATTATCAAACCGAGAAGGTTCAGCGCGTGTTCGATGCACTCTCGACCGAACAACGCGGCCGGGCTTTAATCCATTCGAATCCGCCGCCCGAAACTCAGGTCCAAATTCAGGGAACGAAAGGTCGTTTTATCGGGATTTCGATCGGCGAACTCGCGGCGGAACAACGTTCGCTCTTTGAAGATGCATTAAAAACGATCCTCAACATGTACCGCGATGATGATTCTTCCGAAGCCTTGAGTATCATTGAAAAACAAGGTGGACTCGAAAAGCTCAACTTAGCCTATTTTTCCAAGGGCGATTTGAAGAGTGACAAAGTCTGGGATGTTTGGAGAATCGAAGGTCCTTCGGCCGTCATTCATTTCCGCGGCTCGCCACACGTTCATGCCTATATTCACGTCAAAGCAATTGAATCACACTCATGAAGTTAATTCTCCCTTGCCCCGCTTGTCATCGGTCGTTGCTGCCCCCGGATCGAGCCAGCGCAGAAGCTCGTCTAAAGTGTCCAGCCTGTAGCCACGAATTGACTGCTCAATCGCTTGTCGTCGAGTCGGACGGTCCCACGATTGGATGGCAAGTCGTCGAAGATTTGGGTGAGGGGAACGTCTTCTCCGAAGTCGATCCGCTCGAATTTTCCGGGATCAGCGAAGATGCCGTGGCTTTCGATGGATCCAATACGGCGGATACTGGAGTTGATGAGGAGGATATGTTTGGTGTCTCCGAAGATCATTGGCAATCTCCGGCCGAGGGAGCAGATCCCGATGACATCTTCCATCGCTCGCCAACGGATGATCCTGTCGAGATAGTGGACGGCTTAGCCGCTGTCGCACTGGCAGCTTCGGGTGAACCCGACACCATGGAAGAAATGGCAGGTGACGAACCAGAGCCAATTTCGCATTTGCAGATCGAAGTGATGGATGAAGAAGGCTTTGAGCCTGTAGCCGACGATTTTGATGAGCAGGCTGTCTTTGAAGAAGAATCGTTTGCGCCGCTGGAACTCGACGATAGCCATAATGAGTCGGAAGATACTTTGGCACTTATTGAAGAAGCGGAAAGTTTCGAAGCAATTGCAAATGAGACAACCAACGCAACGGCGAAGGATTTTGAAGAAGTCGATGAGCTTGCCTTCGAAGACGAGTTCGTAGAGAACGTGGACGCAACCACAGCCGACAATGTCGAAGAAAAAATCGCTCCGACGAATCCATTACCAACCAGACGCTCGATTGCGCCCGAAATCATTTTGGAAAGTCCGACACCAAAAGCGAGGAAAAAGAAGTCGTCGTTCGGAATGCTTCTTTCGATCGTTGGTGGAGGTTTTGCGTCGATTCCCGTATCCATTCTATTGATGTGGTTTGCGATGGGCATCGATCCGTTCGAATTAGGACCCACCATTGCCAGTTTCGCCCCTTGGATCGTACCAAGTGATTTCCATGGGAGCCAATCAACCCCCACCGGTCAATTTCCAAAAATTCCGAAAGTTCGAATCGAACCGATGGCGTCGAACGAACCGGTCGTTTTGCCGCCAACCGATGACCTAAACGTTGAGCCACCGAAGAGCGATGGGCTCGTCGTCATCCCTCCCGCCGATGGTAGTATTGAACCCAATATGCCTTCCGCGGCGTCGCTATCCCCGGATGAGATTCTGGATTCGAGTATCTTCGCAGGCAAGGATCGCAAGCCAGAAATATCGGTCGATACTTCTGCTTCGGTGGTCATGAAGCCGGACGAATCGGGAGTCGACCTTGTTCCCAAACTCGACCCTAACGCTCCCGATCCATCCGAAATGAAGAAAGAGCCCGAAGGACCCAAGAGCCCGGATGAAGCTTTTTCGGCGCTCTCCGTACCCAAAGTCATGGAGAACGAAACGCAAGACGTAGCCCTTCGAGAAGCCTTGACGAAGATTGAGATTGCTGGCACCGACCTCGCTTCAGAAGCAAGTGTGGTAGAGCTTATCGATTCGATCAATGCATTTTCTACCGTCTTTGCCACCATTCCGCCAACCGAGCCTCGTTATGCGATTTGGCTTAACCAATGCCAGCGCGTTTTGGAAAGCATAAGCAGTAAGGGTTTTGTTGATTACTCTGTCGCCGCTTTTAAAAAGGATCCTGCAAACTCTCCAGCATTGGGCTGGGTCGGCTGTGACTTCGTCAAAGTGAAGCTTGCGGAAAAGCAAGAAAACGGTGACTTGGATGTGACTTCAAGCAATCGACTTCGCAAAAATCTCGATACATTTCCTATCATCGTGCCTTCATCGTTAGCTCTTCAAGCCGATGCCAATGAATCGTTTTGGTTTATTGGAATCCTCGAAGAATCGCCAACGCTCGGCAAGCCGGTTTTTCGCGTTGTTCTGACCAAGAAAAAGTTCCACTAGTCGAGTGTTGCTTGCTCGCCGGTCCGGAGGATTTCAATAATTTCGGATGCCGTCGTGGCCGTCTTGAGCCGTTCCGAAATGTAATCGCTCTCATCGAGCAGTGTTGCGATGATGGCTTGCAGACGTTGATGCACGCGCGGCTGACCGGCGGGGCTCAGAAGAACAAAGAGAAGATGAGCACGTTCTTGCGTCAGTCGGTAAGGAATTCCTTCCTCGGAACGGAGTACCATGACGATCGGCTTTTGAAGACCAGCCAGGCGTGCATGCGGCATTCCTAGATTTCTACCAAGATACGACTCGACGATTCGCTCACGTTCGCTGATGGCCTGAAGAATACGTTCTTTCGGAACTGGCAACGATTCGGGCCTCATCATACTCATCGCTTCGGCGACCGCTTCGGCCGAGCTATCGGCTTCAATACCGAGCTTGACACGGTCTTCCGTAAGTGTTTCGGAAAGATTGACCGGTTCTTCCTCTTCAAATTCATCGCGAATCGTTCCGATGATTTCTTCAATCACATCTTCCAAGGTCAAAAAGCCAGTCCACTTTCCCGATCCATCACGGACCATTGCCGCATGAATCCGTTTGCGTTGCATCTCGGCTAGTAATGATTCTAACGGCGCATTCTCGTCAATCATGATAATCGGACGAACCAGTTCACGAAGATCACTCGAACGGCCGTCCGAAAGCAACATGTCTTTGAGATGAATCAGGTGTTTAGGATCCTGGCCATCGTGTTCGATGAGCGGATATCGGCTAAAGCGATATCGGCGTGCCATGTGGAGGTTTTCGTCCCAGCTATTCGCTGTGCTCATGCATTGGACTTGCGATCTTGGTCGCATGGCATCGCGAACTCGTAATTCGCCAAGATCAAAGACGTTTTCCAGGAAGAGCAACCGACGGAAAGACATCATGCCGTCTGACTGCGATTGATTCAGTAAAATACGAATCTCGTCTTCGCTATGAGCTTCCTTGTGAGTAACGCTTCTTAACCCGAGTCGCGCTAAGATGAAGTTGGCAGAACCGTTTAAAACTTGCAGCGGAAGGTAGAACAACAGCCTAAAAAATTGAAGCGGTTTCGAGGTCCATAAGGCCGACTTTTCCGTTACCCGAATCGCAATCGATTTCGGAACGAGCTCGCCAATCAAGATATGAGTAAAACTAACTAGCAGGTAACTAATGGCCCAAGCGATCCCATGGGCGGTGAACCAATGAGCGCTGGATTCCTCGGGAAGCAAAGCCGTCCACGCCAGCACGGGTTCAATGAGCTTCACGACCGCCGGTTCGGCAGCAAATCCCAGCCCAATCGAAGCGAACGTAATGCCAACTTGGCAAACCGAGAGATATTCGTCTAAATGATCATGAACATGCTCAACAGCGAGAGCACCTTTCCGATTCGCGTCGATCCATTCTTTGATTCGCGAAGGGCGCATCTTCACCGCGGCGAATTCCGCCAACACGAAGAAACCGTTTAGCAAAACCAAAAATACTGCTAAGACTAAGTACGAGATGATCATGCTTTGGTTACCAACTCCTTAGCAACCACGGACCGGCCCCGGATTGGCCAGCCGGGATTTCAACAAAACCATCGCTGGTCGAAAGCGAAACCAAATCGCCAGACCCAGACGAGTCACACAGTTCTGCATTTCCATCGGGCAACATTTTTATTAAGCGATACCAAATAAGATCGAGCATTTTTGAATCAGGATTCACGATCGTCACCATTCTAGACGCTGGATCGGTGTCTACGTTTTGCCCACTTAATTTACGAAGGAGCGTTAAAGCGAATCGACGGGCGGTGACGGCCACGCTTACAGGGTTTCCTGGTAATCCACAAATCAGCTGCCCATTGGGTCCAATCGCGCCGAGAATGGGTTTACCTGGCCGAATGGGAAGTCGATGAAATAAGGCTCGTCCACCGCAAGCTTGGATGGCTTCCGGGACATGGTCACGATCGCCCATCGAAACACCCCCTGTTAGCATCACGGCGTCCGCGAGCTGGAGTTGCGAATGAAGCGCATCGACGATTTCCGAAAGCTCGTCGCCAACCGAGCGACGCTCGACGACTTCGATCCACGAGTGTTGTCGCAAGAACGACTCCAAGACAGGGCCATTGGAATCCCGTATCTGCCATGGTTGAGCGGGTTGGCCAGGGGGAACCAATTCGTCACCCGTATTGAGAATCCCAACTTTAACTTGTCGGTACGTCGAAACCATCGCCGGTCCAAATGTGGCTACCGATGACATTCTGGAAGCTGTTAGCAACGTGCCGCTTGGGATGAGCGCCTGCCCGGCTCGGCAGTTTTCACCCTGTTTGCGTATGTTCTGCCCCAAAACGATATCGTTGGGGGTGAGCGAAATTGTAACACTTCCTTCATGTTCGACCGTATCTTCGCGTTTTACGACAATGTCGGCTTCGTCCGGCACCGGCCCCCCTGTAAAGATGCGAACAGCAGTATGGGGAGTCAAACAAGTCTTTTTTACACCTGCGGCTGCGATCGCTTGAACAGGGAATGTCTTAAGCAATAGATCGCTCGACCGAATGGCATAGCCATCCATCGCAGAAACGTTGAGCGGTGGGCTATCGCGATCCGCACACAGGGGTTCGGCCAGAACTCGACCGGCGACAAGTTCAACGGGAGTCAGCTCGGAGTTGACCGGAGACAGTAAGTCAGCCACGCGATGAATCGCAGCCATTAACTGGTCAAGTTGTGGTAATTGCATAGTTCACCAGATCATAACCGATCCGATGATTTCCATGAATCCGTCGTCAAGATTCATGCCTCTAGGCAAACGGCCGAATTACATCCCATTCGGGCGGCGAGGCATGGAACGTGGGTAAGGGGGGATTTCCATTGGCGGGAGTTCGCCGTCATTCTCGGACAACCAAGTTGCTCGCTCCTCGGCCGTTGCGTAAAATCGCAACCAGCTTTCGGAGTCGTTGTCGTTCAAACAATGCCAGTGTAGATAGTTCTTTGGCTGATCGATCTTCTTTTCGTAGCTCGGCAGAATATCGCGAGAAATCAAACAATACAGTTGGCGATCACTGAGATGTTCGGTGAATTCGAGAACGATCCGTTGCGAATAGAGTTTTTGAAGCGTTTCACTCAGCACTTTCGTGACCTGATCGTCGCTGAGGTCGTCGAATCGGGGCAAGACTAACGGCGGTTCGAACCAGCAGCTGATTGGCAAAACTGGGGCACGTTCCCAAGCCAACATCGATTGAAGAAATTCATTTTCAGTGGCTAGTGGTAATTGTCGAACCGGAAGGAGGTCAATCGACTCATCGATGAACGGCTCAAGCTCGTCCCGTAGCTGTGCATTGAGCATCAGTTGTTCTACTTCATCAGCGATCGGTGGAGGCAGATGCGACATGCTTCTGGGGAGCCTTGCTCGGTATCAAAATGGGAGTGGAACTGACGTTTCACAGCTCTCGCTGGACAACACTTTGACTGTACTCATTCGACTCCAAGCGATCAAAGCATATCTGGCCTGGTGCTGGCTCAAACTCTACAATTCTTTGGTTAAGAATTCGAAGAAACGATACAATCGTTATGATTTAACAGCGTAAACGGCGCAACCCGAACTTCCGGATCTTCGATTATAAAGATTCGAGCGACTTCTTCTCAAGAGCGGCAATTTTTTCAATTCGCCGAGCATGTCGCCCTCCCTCGAATTCGGTCGCTAGCCAGATCCGGACCAAATCTCCGATAGGTCGGTCGCCTATGAGGTCACCTGGCAAACAAAGAATATTGACATCGTTGTGTCGCCGGCACATTTCCGCCATGACTTCGTCGCTGCACGCCGCCGCTCGGACGTTTAGGAATTTATTGGCGACGATGGCCATTCCAAACCCTGTTCCGCAAATCAAAATACCCCGTTCGACGCGTCCATCGGAGACTCGCGAAGCAACGTCGACGGCGTAGTCGGGATAGTCAACGGCCTGGTCGCCCTGTGTCCCTAAATCCGATGTTTCGTGACCATCAGCTTTGAGCAATGCAATCAGCTTGCTTTTGATCTGATATCCACGATGATCGCTACCGATCGCTATGTGCATCCGTTTATTCCTGCAATGGACCAAATAGGTAGTGTATCTTGATCAAGCCTGTCGATCCATGCCTCCAAAAACTGGTCAATCTTCTCAGCACATTTTTGATAAATCTCCAGCGAACCGCCGTAAGGGTCGCTCACGTCACCATGATCCGGTGCCAAACCGTACGTTTTCGATACCAAATGCGGCCACCGACCAAGCAGCGTATGTCGATGGCTATTGGTCATGGTCAGAATTAAATCGGCTTGCTCGACAAGTGCCTGCGTGGTGATTTGGCTTTCGTGCTCAGAAAGATCAATGCCGCAACTCGCCATCGCTGCAATGGCACCGTCCGAAGCAGGACCACCTGGAGATGCTGAAACCCCCGCTGAAGATACATCGATCGGTGATAACTGGTTGTTTGCAAAATGTTCAGGAAAACGAAGCTTTAGCTTGCGCTTCATTAAATATTCTGCCATGGGTGACCGACACGTATTGCCGGTACAAATCAGCAAAATCTTCAACTGACTCCGTGAAACTAATTGTTCGGCACTCCAGGTTCCCTGTTGTTCGACACAGGCTTGTTGCCCATCGATTCGAATCATTGTCCAGGGGCTAGGCGATCGAGCAAAACCATCGTCAATCGCTAGAGCAACTCGGCTATCGACAGAACTTGCTCCGACGGTTTCCTCACGATTTGAACGGGTTGCAAGATTGACAACGATCAGGGGACCTATCGACAATCGCACAACTTCTTCGAGCGATTCATGATGGGGCAAGACAAATCCGATATAGCCTTTGGTGTCGCGAACCAGCATCTGCACCTGATGGTTCAACTGCGAAATCAGCGAGTTGGCATGCTCGGTTCTCAGTCGAATCTTGACTGGTCCTGGCCACAATCGGTCTGCCAAACGCGACGCGACCGGCGATCGCTCCGGAATAAAATCAAAGAGTTCTTTGGCTGATCGTGGAACAATTGCCGCTGGGCAAAACCGAGTTCCATTTGCCAGTTTTACGGAATCGGCCGACCGTTCGTCAACAATGACTTGAAGATTTTGTATGGCCGCCGGCCGCAAACTACTGGCCGCAATGAAATAGCTGGATTCGCTTGGAAAGGCCACCAAATGGCCTTCGGCTAACGCCTGAACAGCTAAATGAACGACGTCACGAGGATCTTCGGCTCGCTTCCAATCAAGTATCTTCGTCATTCAATGTACGACCTAATGCTAAAAATTTCATTCCACGCTGATGGCGAGATTATAACGACTTTACTCGAATTCGTCCGCGGACTTCCACGCACTCTTCTTATGATGGACTACGGAAATCTCCGATTTACGACATGCTGCCGAATTGCGATGCAACTTATCGATCGAAACGGCCGAAACCGATCCATTTCTAACGATAAATTTGATAAACTATAAATTTACGCACACAACGTTTTTCGGCTTTGGATTTATTGATTCCAAGGACGAAAAGCCTGCCGTCACGCGCTCCATCCTTCTCTATGATGCCTATTTCGATTGTAAACAAGTCAAAGGCGACACGTATCGAACGGCGATCCATACTTCGATCGCTTTGCGGTATGGGCGTTTTGGCAGCACTCGGAATGACTTCGAGCGGTTGCGTACCACCCGAATCTTCTGGCAAAAGCACCGATTTGGAACCTGACCTGGTGTGGGGCCGACTTGGACTATCCGATGGTCGCTTTCAAAAGCCACGGGCCATGACGATCGACAAGAACGACGAGATTTACATCGTCGACAAAACAGGGCGTATTCAAGTCTTCGACATCGCGGGTAAGTTCCTTCGGCTTTGGAATACTCCGGCCATTGAAATGGGGAAGCCGACTGGGCTTGGTATCGATCGCGATGGCAATGTGATGGTTGCTGATACGCATTATTTCCGAATTCTCTTTTACACCCCAGACGGAAAGCTCCTGGACGAAAAAACCATCGGCGGAACACTTGGACCGAACATCGGGCAATTTGCCTTCGTGACCGACGCGATTCAAGATCAAGAAGGCAACTTCTATATTTCCGAATACGGCGAATTCGATCGCATTCAGAAATATTCGGCGACTGGAAAATTCATTTGTCGATTCGGTGAATCCGGTAACGAACCGCTTCAATTTAGCCGTCCCCAAAGCCTCGGGATTGATTCTTTGGGAAACCTTTGGATTACCGACGCTTGCAATCATCGCATTCAAATCGTCCGCTGTGAAAGCGATCGCCCTGAGCTAATTGGAATTATTGGGTCACCAGGCGATCAACCAGGCGCCCTCCGCTATCCCTACGGCATGTGGTTGAACGATCGTGACGAAGCCATTGTCGTCGAGTATGGCAATCATCGAATTCAAAAGTGGAATCGCGAAGGAAAATCACTGGGCGTTTGGGGAACGGTCGGAAGGAGGCTGGGACAGTTTCAGCAGCCCTGGGCGGTAGTTCAAGATTCTAACAAGCGGCTTTTCGTTCTCGACACCGGCAATGAACGGGTCCAGCGATTCGATAATCAATTCGACATCTAAAGCTTCATCAAACCTTCAAAATGAGGGTTGAGCTGAACCTGTACGACGGACTTCCAGTCCAAGGCTTTAAGGGTACATAGCGATATCAAAATCCCGCGGGCTCGCCCCGCGGTTCGTTCGGTTTCAAGCTAACGCCATTGACGGCATCGGAGCCAGGGTAGCGAAAAGCCGAAACATCCGCAGGGCAAGCCGGCGGGATTCGAGGATGTTCCGTTTCCGCAGTGGTTAGTGAAAATCACAATGATCCGCGGGGCGAGCCCACGGGATTCGAAACATTCAATACCCTCAAAGCCCTTGACTGGAAGTCCGTCGTACAGGTACAGCTCAACCCTCATTTAAAGGTCGGAAAAAGCACTAGCTAGCTCAGCGCATTCCATTTTCGTCATCGTCGCTGACGATACATTCTATTGGAATGGAATGCGGAGCCTAAGAAAGAGCAATCTACTGTGCGATGGCAGGTAGATTCGACGTTGGGAATACCAGGTTCCAGCCAACGCTAAATAGGTGCAACGTATCGCTGAAAAATCGATAGAAACCGGACCAGCCGTTTTGGGAGTAAGCCAACATCGCTCCCAACAAAACGAGATTGGCGGAGGGAAGAAACAACCAACAGAACTTCCAAGAGAGTGATCGCAGTTCGTCTTGATCGCGTTTAATTTCGCGAATCGTCGACACTACGTGAAAACCGGTTGCAAATCCGAGAACAATACTTTTCAGGAAAAAAATACTCGAGAATGGAATGAGCGCCGCAAAGAACCAAAGCACAACCGCTGCTGTCGGAAAAAAATAGGGCGATATTTGGATCAGCCAATTGCCACTCCCCAGAAATCGGACATGTGAACCATGCCGTGACTCTCTCGACAACCCAACGATGGGATGAAAGGTCACGACTGCAAATAAGAGATGCGTGGCTTCATGCTCTGCCCGCATCAACCAGAGACCGATCGATTGAAATCGAAGATACAGCTTCCAGCCCGCCACAAACAATGCAAGACCAGCCCCGAAAGCAATCGTGCCAAACGGAGCTGAAAGAACTTGAACAAGCAACATCAAACATGCCCAAACGATGAACGGTAGCCAAGCGACCGCCAAAGCAGCGATCGGCCATTTCAGTCGCTCGATCCAAGTATCAACAAGCCGGTACCACATAACTATTGACCGTATCTTGATCGAAGCTGTATCAAGCCATCGAGCAATGTCCTAGGACATCCTTTGGAATCAATTAAGCCACTATTGGGATAGTTATGTTTCTGGCGATCACTATGTTGGTTCCAAAAAACACCGTGAATCTGTTGCTTGGCCATGAGCATTTGAATCGCTTCGAGTGCATAGTTGGCTGAATTGTTTTTCGGCTCATGAGGAGGAAACGCATCACCGTTACGCGGTAACTTCCAATTACTTACTACGTTGGCTTTTTGCCAAGCGAGCGGATCGGATTGAAGCGATATCGGGATACTCATCGAAGCCACCAAAGGGATGCCCAAGATGGCCCATTGGTCGACAAGATCCGAAAGATCGACCAGATCGCGAGGCAAAGAACCACTCGGCCAACAATTGAGATTGAATTCGAGCCCGATTCCCGAAAGACCAAGATCTGCTCGCAATAGCGCATCGGCAAAATGCAATGGGCTAATGGCATGTTCTTTTTGACCAAGATACTCGGCCCACGGCATGTCCATCGTGATCGTAACGGGGGTTTTGGGATCAGCTCTTCGAGCTGCTTGGACGATCCCCACGGCTAGTTGCAGAATTTGGTTGTCTGCCAATCCAAGTTCGCTTGGACAATTCAGCCCCGTTCCAACGTTCCAAATCTGAACACGCCCTCGGAAGCGTTCAACGGTCTTCTGAACATACTGACAGGCCCCTTCATACAACGCGTCAAAATCAGAAAGCATGTACATCCAATTCGGAATGGCATGAGGTTGAAGAGAAATAAGTGGGCCGCAAAGAACTCGCAAATTCTTTTCTTGAGCCCAGGCTATCTGTTCATCAAAAACTTCATATCCGACCTGTTCTGAATCACCCTCGACAATATTCCAAGCTGGATGAATACTAACCGCGTTAAAAGCCTCGCGAACCAAGTCGGAATCTTCTCGCCAAGTTGTATGATGGCTCAGACGGACGCCAAGGAGCGTACCCAACTGTTTTTCCTGCTGTAATCGAAATTGCAGCATCTGATTCGTAAAGGCGCGGCACAGTGATCGCGAGGCAAAAAGCGTCGCGTCAATCGATGCCTGCGACTTCTCACAAGCCGAGTCGTTCTTTTGCTCTGCCAAGACGACGGCATCGATGAAAAATCCAAGGGCTCGCTCAATGGCTTGGCCGTATGCTTCAGGAATCTTCAGACCGATTCTCTGCCACTCGAAAGCCCTTTGCCTAGTTCGATGAAGCGTTCCGCGAGCTAGCTCGAGAGGCAAACAATAGGCTTCGTCTTGGCACCGCAAGCTGGCCGTCGTCAAAACCGAAACGCCGAACTCTGCGTTCGGCCATACGATCGACAATTTTCCCGATTCGTCGATCGACCTCTGTATCGAAAATCCACGGCTATGCGAGGTGATACGACCAGCCCACGGAATGCCTTCGATTCCAGAGACATAAGCCGTACTCGCGATCAAAGGATCGTACTGATCAAACTGCGGTACCCAAAAATGCATCGACCCCATCGTGAGGCGTTATCCGATCTTTACGTGGGGCGAACTCGACGGACCATCTATTTACTGGTTACTTGGCTGCTCGACCAAATCGCTTGGCGAATTGCGACACCACTCGATTGTGGCAAGCCTTCCGAAACCGAGCCGCAGACCTTAAACTCGTCTTTTACATTGTAGACGATTCAAATCCCATTCACTACAGACGAACGCCGTTCGGAAATTCGCATGACCGCCCCCTTGTTGACGACCGACCTCCCATTCCCCAAAAGGCAAGGCAAAGTCCGCGATTGCTATGATTTGGGGGAGCATCTCTTAATTATCAGTACCGACAGAATTAGTGCCTTCGACTACATTTTGCCGAACGGAATCCCAGACAAGGGCCGCGTGCTAACCCAGCTGAGCCGATTTTGGTTTTCTTCCCTCGGCGTGAAACATCATCTCGTCGCGACCGAATTGCCGGCGGAGATTCAGAAACTGGATCCGTCAGGTCTGCTAAAAGATCGATCGATGCTGGTGAAAAAAGCTCAGGTCATTCCCTTTGAATGTGTGGTGCGAGGCTACCTAGAGGGTTCAGGATGGCGAGATTATCAGGCGGCTGGGGCAATTTGTGATGTGCGATTGCCGGTTGGATTGCAGCAGTGCCAACAGCTGCCATCGCCAATCTTCACCCCCACTACCAAAGCCGAAGCCGGACACGATGAAAGTATTTCGTTCACTGGCTTGTCAAAGGCCATTGGCACGCAACTCGCGTCGGATCTACGTGATCGAAGCATCGAAGTCTATGAACGTGGGGCCCAGATCGCGGCTGAAAAAGGAATTATCATTGCCGATACCAAATTTGAATGGGGGTGGTGCGATGGTCAGCTAACTCTTGTTGACGAGGTACTAACACCCGATAGCTCGCGATTTTGGCCGGCCGATGACTATGCGATAGGTCGTTCGCAGCGATCGTTTGATAAACAATTCGTCCGTGAATATTTAATGAGCACCGATTGGGATCGCAACAGCCCGCCACCGCCGCTTCCTGATGAGATCATTTCTAAAACACGGCAAAAGTACCTTGAGGTCTCCCAGCGGATCGTTGGTGAATAGGTAGTTTGGGCAACGGAATCAGCTCGTTTTCTAGCCCCAGAATCGACTCTTCACTCACTAGCGGCGAGCCCGACCGGGCCATTCTTTATCGACCGCCCAAACTGCCCTGACACAGCCAGCATTGAAAACATGCGGGTAATGGGCTGTTTAGTCGATTCAAGAAGTTAGCAGGCTCTCCTTTTGTCCGTTACAAACTGCCGAAACCTCAAGATTGTCTAAACTGACAAACTAGCCGCATCCGAATTCATCAAGAACGCGATTATGTGTTTTGATTTATTGGAGTTGCCGTTAAATGGCTACGCGACGATTGACCAAATGGACTTGTTTGCTTCTCGTGAGCGGACTTTTCTTAGATTTCAGTTCCCTTCGGGTCCTTGGACAAGGTGAGGAGGGAAGCTCGGAAGCCACGACGGGCGAGCGTGGTTTTACTGGTGCTCTCCAAAAATTCTTTGGTCCGAAAGATCCAACCGATCCATCGAAAAAACCGGCGGCCCGGACCGCCGAACGAAGTTCGAAGCCCGGAGTCTTTCAAGGAAACTTCGCAAAACAATTGCGAGCGATCGTCGAGCCAAATTCCCAGTCTGAGGTATCGGTCGAGAGTTCCAAGAGCGTCCCCAGTTCCGAGCAACAACGCGCGGCAGTATCGACTCCTCCGAGTCAAATGGCTCAACGTGTTTCTCGCGAACCCTTCTCGAATCCACAGCCCCGCAGTTCGCCAAACAACCCTCCGAATGGATCCAATTCTGCCGGCGTTTCATCACGTGATGTATTCGCGGAAGACCCTCCGAGTCTTGTTGGAACCGGCGTGAATAGTCGCCGCACTCCTTCGTCACAGCCTGCTCCAACCAACGGACGGTCGAACAATCCTCCGATTGAATTGAAGGGCGTTCCTGGCACCGCTTCCGCGAATTCAGGTCGCCTCGACTTCGATGCTCCCGTATCCGGCAATTCCTCTTCGCGAAGCAAATCAACCAATAGCGAAACGTCTGAGATCCCGCGAGTAAGTCGCAAAACCGTTCCCGTCACAGCGCCGGAAAGCTCGCGAACGGTCCCGACAACTCCTCCATCGACTTATGCGATTCCCGGAAACCAGTACACCCCTTCCGCTAATCGAGCTGACTCCAATCGATACTCCGGCGTTAACGCTGCCACTACAAATCAAAACACATCGAGTTCGGCAGCAATACCCGTTCCACCGTCACAAGCGATAGCGAGCCAAACGAATAGTAATGCTGGAGGAAACAACAACGCGAACCGAACGAACAGTCCCAATGTCGCTGCCTCAAGCTCGACAGCCGCGCGTGGCGACACTCGGGCTGAAATGGGCTTCCCCAAAGTCAAACTATTCGTTTCGGGACCGCCAGTCCTTCAAGTAGGGAAAGCGGTTCCATACGAAATCTTGGTCCGCAATGAAGGCAATGAAATGCTTTCGGGCGTGATCGTAAGTATGGTCGTCCCAGCCTCGGTGAAAACTTCGCTGCCGGTGGCATCGGCTGGCGAGTTCGATTCGGAAAAAGACGCTCAAGGCGTCGAGACCCATGTTTGGCACGTCACCGATTTAGGGCCCGCACAAGCCCGCACGTTCCGGTTGTCATTGGAAGCCTCGAAAGCCGAGCAGTTCTCGATGGATGTCGAGTGGACAGTGCTTCCGCAATTGGGAAAAATCCAGGTGGCCGCACAGCAAGCTCAACTCAATCTTGGCCTCGAAGGACCAGCCAACGTACTTTGGGGCAAGCCGGAAATTTACCGCTTGCGTGTTCGGAATCCAGGAAACGCGGATGTCAAAGATGTCCAAGTGAAGCTCACGGCGGAATCGTACGGTAGCAACCAATCCAAAATCGGTGATATCGCCGCCGGAGCCGAAAAGGTCGTTGAAGTTGAGCTTACGTTTCAGCAAACCGGAACCATTAAACTCGCCGGAGTTGCCTCGAGCACTCTTCAAGAACTTGAAGCCAATTCTACGATTGATGTGTCGGTAGACCAAATTGAGCTGGCAACGGAGTGGGTTGGTCCATCTGAACAATACCAAGGTAGCATCGCCGAACATAAGCTCACGGTGACCAATCAAAGCAAAGTGGCGGCCGAAAACGTAACGTGCGCCGCAACGATTCCGGCTGGCTTCAAAATTGTTTCACTGCCTCCTGGAGCTGTTTTGCACGGCAACGAAGTACGCTGGACCCTTCCACGCATTGAACCGAATGTTCCTACGGTCTTCGAATTTGCTTTGCAGGCCCTGCAATCAGGCGATACAAAACTCACCAGCGACATCAAAAGCTTAGGTGGAGGCAAGGCAGCCGCGGAAGCATTGGTCAAGATTGAAGCGATTTCCGATTTGAAACTGTCCGTGACTGACCCCGTCGCGCCAGCGCCCGTTGGACAAGACGTAGTTTATGATCTGACGATCACGAATCGTGGCTCGAAAGCAGCTACTTCAGTGCAAATCTTGGCGCAGTTCTCCAACGGGATTGAACCACTTCGCACCGAAGGCGGACTATCCCGAGTCTTGCCAGGTCAAGTTGTCTTTGAGCCAATTCCAGTCATCGAACCTGGTCAAGAGATCACGCTTCGGGTCGTAGCTCAAGCTTCCGAGCCTGGCATGCATCGATTCCGAGCTGAGCTTCAGTGTGAAGAAGGCGAAACGCAGCTCATTGAAGAAGAGTCGACTCGCTATCTCGCTACGACAAAAACCGATAGCAAGACCTCGACCATACGACGATAGTCAGGCCTTGGACATCATGCACGCAAAGCAGAAACCAACGCAACGATTTGTACACGCTTGAGCCTGAGGCGCTAGCCGATTCACTTGCTATAAATCGGCTAGCGCCCAATGCTATCTACTTTCGGTAGCGGAATGGCGCGAGCCATCCGGTGAATTTCGAGTTATGCTTGGCTTTTAAGGGCCACAAAGGGCTGGGCAGCTTGCGCTGCTCCGCTTAAACAAGACGGCATTGGGCTAGCGACTCAGGCTCAATACTCTTCTTGTTGCTCGCTGGCCGGATCAAGATGCCCTGACTTGTTTATCGCAAGCATGAGTCGCGCACTGACCAGTAGGCTCACGACGAAGCCAACGAGACCAAGCAACGAAAGGTCTTTCAACCCCCAAAAACCATTGGAGAACAGCAATGGTGGGACTTTGAAAGCCAAAAGAATAGAAGACCCAAGCAAAAGAGAACTTGCTAACATCCCCAGTACCAGTCGATTGATCGATGGCGACAAGCCGCGATGCGACAGATGGACATCCAACTTGCCCTGACGAACAAGTTCTACCAAACCGCTAAGCTGGCTTGGGAGTTTCTCAAGCAACCCTTCGAGCTCAATATAGACGCGTCGCATGCGTCGGACTTGTCGCCGCGGCGACAGTCGACGGAACCACATTTTGCGAAAGAAGGGGCTCATAAACTCGAGAAGACTAAACTGTGGATTGAGCTGACTGATCGTCCCTTCGAGCGTCACGAGCGTTTTCAGGAGCAACGCTGTTTGTTGCGGTAGTGAAATGCGATGGCGATGGAGAATATCGGTGACATCGTTTAAGACACCGGTTAAATCGAAGGCGTCGAGCGGTTGTGAACCGTAGGTTGCAATCAAATCCGCAACGTCGATGCTCAAGCCGCTTTCATCCAGTTTAAACGGCGGCCTACCAACGCGTTTAATTAAGATCGTCATCAGTGTCGCATCGGCGCTCGACACCGCCAAAAGCATCTCTTCGATCGTCTCTCGCAATGAGTCATCGATTCGCCCGACCATGCCGAAATCAAGAAGACCAAGTCCGCCCCCTGGCATAATCAAGACATTTCCAGGATGCGGATCGGCGTGGTAAAGCCCTTTCGAAAAAATCATCTCCATGTAAAGTTCCGCGACTTGACGAGGCAAAGATGCCTTTTGCTCGTCGTCGAGTGGAACGCCAGCCTGCGTCTGTTGATTTAAGTTGACCCCTTCCAAACGCTCCATCGTCAAGATTTTTGACGTCGAGAGCTTCGGAAAGGGCTTCGGAATCCGAAGCCGTTCGAAATGGCCAAACTCTTTCTCGAAAACAACCAAATTATTGAGCTCGCGTGTGAAACTCAGTTCGCGATTGAGAGATCGCGACAACTGATCAATCAACGATCGCGGTTGCCAAGCGGCAAGTTCTGGGATGCGTTCGGCTAGCCCGGCTAGGCCAGCCAGAACCTCCATGTCCTCGCGAACTTTATTTTGGATATTGTCGTGTTGAACTTTAACAACAACCGACGTTCCGTCATGCAACGTCGCCTTGTGAACTTGACCGATCGAGGCGGAGGCAATGGGTGACTCTTCAAAACTTGCGAACAATTCCGCAATGGGCTTGCCGAACTCCGCTTCCAACGTCCGTTTTACCGATTCAAATCCATCGGCAGGGACTTGTGTTTGCAATTGTTGGAGCTCATTCGCCAGCGCTGATCCTACCAAATCCGGACGCAACGAAAGAACCTGCCCCAACTTGATAAACGTCGGCCCAAGATCGGTGATCGCCATCCGAATCCGAGATTCGCGAGTGTAGCTTGCCAGCGGCACGCCACTCTCATCTTTGATCCAATCTCGGACGAAATCCAGCTGCAAGCGACTGAGCCAATCCGCGAGGCCATATCGACGTAGAACGACAATGATTTCGCGCCATCGCCGAACATTTCGGTAGAGACGCGGAATGGTGCTGATCTTCATAGCAACGGTCGTTCAGTGCAGGAAAGCGAAAAGTCTTATTCTAGTTTGCATGCGTTCGAAATGGTAAAGGTAAGGTTGTAACGATTGTTCAGGCTAGGAAAAATCCGAAATTTATGAGGAACATCCTGCAAAGTTCGTGGCGTCGGTTTTAGTGTGACCTAGTTTTGTCTGTTCCAACAACCGGTTGGTTGCCCAATCGTGGGCGGAACGCAATTCCACTATTCCTCCTCGTAAACAACTCCGAGCACGTCCCATGGGCCCAATGCCAGGTTACTCTCGAAATAACGCTCCCGCTACACAACCCGTCGAGCCGCAAAAATCCCATTCGAGCTTTGAGAGAATCGACGAAGATGCTCTCGAGGCCCACTTGGGCGTTTTCCGCTACGGAGCCTTCGAACTTACCGAAGCCGTTCGCCCATCGTATGACCTGAAAGTTGTGCCACGCCAAGGTTTCCGACATGACGCTTACGTCGATCCGCAATCGAAATCGAGCATTCCCGTCCTGATGGCAGCCGCATCGCGTGAGCGCCTTTTCGAACTGTTCATCGAAATGATCGATCCACTCGGAGAAGTTGTCGACGTTGTTCTGGAAACCAGCCACGGCGGTGGCGAAGGCCATCAAGACCTTTATCGCGAACATATCGATGTGCCAGTGCTGAAGAGCATACTTTACGACTTCGAAGCGATGTTACTCAACGACGGGTGCACCGGTATCGCTGTTCTCAATCCAGGCAAGCGGCAAGAAATCCAATTCGACGAGCATAAGTTGCTAATCGCCTATGGAACGCCACTCGAAGTCTTCGAACGAACCCTCATCCAACACGATGTCTATCCCGATAAAGGCATTCGATTCATCACCGAAGCCGAACACGTTCACAGCAGCAGCGACAAATACGCTCGGGAATTCTGCGAACTTCAAATGCGCCTCGGTATGGAACAAGAAGGCGGCGAGATGTTTGCCTAGGTCAGGGATCAGGGATCAGGGATCAGGAATCAGGAATCAGGAATCAGGAATCAGGAATCAGGAATCAGGCTGAAAACTGAAAGCTTTCCTACCCGATCCTTTTTTCCAGCTTTGGTATCAGCTTCAAAAGCGATGCCTCGATCGCTTGGAATGATCCAACGGCGCCACGGCGCGGACGAATAATGATGTCGAACGGTCGCGGCAAGTCGTGTTGATGAACGCGGAAGCTCTCTCGAATCCAACGCTTCCATTGATTCCGCACCGGCGACGAACCGACTCGCTTCGACATCGAAATCCCGAGCCTCGAATGGTCGAGTTGATTGCGAAGTCCGTGAATCACCAGCACGCCATCGGATACAACTTCTCCAATCTTGAATACCCGATCAAAGTCGACTTGAAGTCGAAGCTTTTGATGTTTCTGAAATCGGAAGTTTTGAGGCTCGGTCACGAGACACGATTGCTCGGTTAAAGTTGGGCTTGTCGATCGAAATGCGTATAGAGATCTAAATCGCGTCGAGCACCGAGCAAGGCAAATAGATCTCGAATCTGATCGTAAGACTCAATCAGACCCCGCACGTGGCGAGGGTGCCGCAACGATCCCAGTCTATAATAATGCGGCTCTCGAGTTGCGACCCTCCAGCCCGGGTAGTCGCGATAAAAAAGGCTTGCCGCTGTTTCATTAGCATTGGCTTCACCTTCCGCCAAACGAGGATTCGAAAATTGCGATTCGGGCAAAATCATCTGCGGCAAAAGTTCGCCTCCGATCATCTCGGTCGGGCGAACGTTAGGAAACGGCGCAAACAAATCACCGACAACCTCGACGGTTGAATCATCGGTTTGCAGTAGCTGCAATCGCCAAATCCCAGCTTCATCGCGTTGAATTCGGTCGATGCCGAGAGTGAAGATCGATGACAGGTTCTTCGGATCAGGAACTTCGTTAGCTAATTCCGCGGCAAGCTGCCGGACAGCAAGGTCCGATTCTTCCGTAACCGAAGGGAGGATCCAAATCAGCCTGAAATTGCCCTCGTGGGAACGGCAAAGCTCAACCCATTCTCGTGCAAAACGTTTTGCCTGTTCCGATTGCCCGAAGAGAAGCGTTTGCTTCCCCTCGACCGTACGTGCTTCGAATCGTGTATCACCAGGTAGCCATGGATGGACGAATTCTTCGACTTCGGCTGCGCCAATCGATTTGCTCCCTGACGGCCCCCAATGGCATGTACTTGCCATATGTCCGCGACAGTCGATAACGATGTCAGCCCGCGCCGTATAATCGCCTCGATCGCGAGATCGAACCAGCAAACGAAATTCATCGTTGCAACGCTCCTGGAGCGATTCACGCCAAGCGGGCGAATCCACTTCGCTGGACATACGGCGATCGATCCCATCGTTCGATAAAGAGTTGGCAGGCAATTGCTCCAGATTGGAACGATAGCGACTCACCTCTTTGATCGGACTATTGATATGCACGAAATCGTGGAGTAGATCCGTTTTCGCAACAGGCGTTAAGTACTCGTCGGCAAACTGCTGACCGGTCCAAATCACTCCTGAATCGGGGCGGCGATAATTTTCGTTCTGAGCCTCGAGCGCCGCGTGACCAAGCGACGTCGTACACTCCGCGACGGCGACATCGATCGAGCGTTGATTCCAACGTGTCGCGGCGCGGGCTGGTCGACCGATGTCGTAAATATCGACATCGTAACCCAAGAACCTCGCGTACAAGGCGGCTTCGATTCCAACGGGACCGGCACCGATAATGGCGATCGAGGCCGGCGATTCGACTTCTGGGTCCCAAAGCATAGAAAAGGTAGCTGCAATTTTAAGTTTGGTCGTGAATCTTGGGCTAAAACAAAATAGGACTTATAGGTCGCATATGACCTATATGTCCTATTCTTTGAAGCGTTGCGTGATTTCTCTGTTGGCAGCGAGCTTAGTCGACAACCTTGGCGTCGATCCACTTCATGAGCGATCGAAGTTTGGCACCGACCTTCTCAATGAGATGCTCGCGTTGAAGGCGACGAGTTGCCTTGAACGATGGAGCGCCAGCTCGGTTCTCAAGAATCCAATCGCGGGCAAATTGTCCGGTTTGGATTTCCTTCAGAATCTTCCTCATCTCAGCCCGCGTCTCTTCGGTAATAATGCGTGGTCCGCGGGTGTAATCGCCGTACTCAGCCGTATTGGAAACGCTGTAACGCATATAGTTGAGACCACCTTGGTAGAAGAGGTCGACGATCAACTTCAATTCGTGCATACACTCGAAGTAAGCCATTTCGGGTTGGTAGCCAGCTTCGACAAGCGTATCAAATCCAGCTCGGACCAGTTCGCTCACGCCACCGCAAAGAACAACTTGTTCGCCGAAAAGATCGGTTTCGGTTTCTTCGGCAAAGTTCGTTTCAATGACTCCGCCGCGTGTGCCCCCGATTCCCTTGGCATAGGCAAGTCCAATCTGCTTGGTCTTTTCGCTGGCACCGGGCCAAAGTGCGATCAAGCTCGGAACGCCACCACCTTTCGTATATTCACTTCGAACAAGGTGACCTGGGCCCTTAGGAGCAACCAGGACAGCTTCGACACCCTTGGGTGGTTCAACTTGCCCGAAATGCATGTTGAAACCGTGCGAGCACATCAAAACATTGCCTGGCTCAAGATTCGGACGAATGTTGTTGCGATAGAGATCGCCTTGTACTTCATCGGGCAACAGAATGTTGACGACGTCCGCTTTCTTGGTGGCCTCTTCAATCGGCAATGGTTGGAAACCATGGCTAACGGCGAGATCGTAGTTCTTGCTACCGGGGCGTTGGCCGATAATAACGCTGCAACCGCTATCTCGAAGATTTTGGGCTTGGGCATGGCCTTGTGAACCATAGCCAAGAATGGCGATCGTCTTGTTTTTGAGGTGCGAAAGATCGGCGTCGTTATCGTAGTAAATCGTTGCGGCCATAGTAAATCGTCTGATTGCCTTCAATGAAAAAAGAGAATGAGTTGTGTTAGCTTGCGTCAGCAGCGGTTTCTTCGAGAGCTTCGTCGTCGCTGGTCGCGACACTTCCACGAACCATCGCGATACGTCCCGTGCGCACTAGCTCCAGAATTCCGTAGTGCCGCATTCGTTCGATGAATGCTTGAATCTTCGATTCTTTACCGGAGATTTCGATGACGACTTCGGAAGCGCTGACGTCGACAATCTGACCACGGAAAATACCGGTGAGTTCGATAATCTCGGATCGTTGTCCACCCGCTTCAGCTTGGAATTTGATTAACATGAGATCACGCTCGACGAAATGAGTCGCCGAGATATCCTGAACGGAAACGACGGTGACAATTTTGTCGAGCTGTTTCCGGACTTGATCGAGAACATGCTCCCCACCCATGACGACAAAGGTCATGCGAGAAAGGCGTGGATCTTCCGTTGCTCCAACAGCTAACGAATCAATGTTGTAACCGCGCGACGCTAGCATCCCCGAGATGTGAGCTAACACTCCGGGAACGTTTTGGACGACGGCGGATATGACGTGCCGCATAACTCAACCAATATCAAGATTCATGAAATCAACTCCCCGTCGGTTGACGGGTTACGCATAATAGTCGCCAAAGGCTGGCTGTTGAAGCCGAAAAGACTTGCCCAACCCCTCGAAGGTTCGATTTTGTCCACCGAAAACCCTAAGTATTCTTCTAGCACGCCCTACGAACTGCTCGATTTTGGCAGCGGGCGCAAGCTGGAGCGGTATTCCGGGCTGATTCTCGACCGGCCCAGCCCAGCCGCCGAGGGGATTCGACCTGCCGCCCGAGATCTCTGGAAAGATGCCCATTTTCGTTTCCGATCCGAAGCCGACGAAGGTTGGTCCGACGGATCCGTCCCGGAAAATTGGCACTTTCAATGGCAAGACCTGGCCTTGGAACTCAAGCTTTCGCCATTCGGACACGTTGGCCTTTTTCCGGAACAGATTTCGAACTGGCGATGGATTCAAGCCTTGATTCAAAGCTTCAAACACCCCATTCGTGTACTCAACCTCTTCAGCTACACCGGCGGTATCACCCTCGCCGCCGCCGCCTCGGGTGCCGAAGTCGTCCACGTCGATGCCTCGAAGCCGACCGTCGAATGGGCTCGACGCAATGCCACGTCTTCCGGTTTAAGCAACGCCTCGATTCGTTGGATCGTTGATGATGTGCGAGATTTCGTCGAGCGAGAACTTCGCAGGCAAGCGAAATACGATGTCATCCTCCTCGACCCTCCCGCTTATGGGCACGGAGCCTCCGGCCGTGATTGGAAAATTGAACGCGATCTCGATCCGCTGATTGAAAAGTGCCTTGGACTCCTTTCGGCGTCATCCCTTGGATTTCTTCTAACGGGTCATAGCCCGATCCCTTCGCTCGAAGTGGGGCCGATCGCGCCGAAAACTTGGAAAGCCCTGCGAGCTGTCTTCTCGAAATCTTCGCAACATCGTGTCGGCCTTCTCGATACGAATCGAAGAAAACTCGATTTTGGATACGCCTACCGTTTTGTAAATACTTAGTCGAATCGGTCGAAAGAGGGTCAACCGTTTCCGGCAAGAACCGATACAATCAGCCACGCACAGTTCATCTCACTTACTAGGAATCATCATGCCCACGATTACCGTTGAAGGAATTGGTTCCTTCGAAGTTGCAGCCAATAAGCGCCTCGTTTCTGCATTGCGAGAAGACGCCGGCACCGATCAGCTCCACGCTTGCGGCGGAAAAGCTCGATGCACAACCTGTCGCGTCGAATTTGTATCAGGCGAGCCAACGAAGATGACGCAAGCGGAAAAAGATATCTTGGCCGCCCGTGGTGTCACGGGCGTACGACTAGCTTGCCAAATTCTTTGCGAACAAGACATGCATGTTCGAGTCATTAGTCGACTGGAAGGAAGTGGTCGCAAAGATTGCGGATCACCTGTTGCCGCCGAAATTGAGCCAACTCCGGTTGTTTGGATTGAAAGCTGATATCGATGCGCCGTACCCTCGCTGTCGTTTGTGTTTTAGTGGCTAGCTGTTCCTATTCGTTCGGCGAGCAACCGCCTCCGCTTGATTCGAAAAAGATATCCTTGCCTGGTATGCAAGTGGGCGGCGCAATGCTCTTGCCAAATCAATGGTCGCTCAAACCGGCTGGCAAGCAACTCGAACTTGGCGATTTCCCAACGACGATTTGCGTTCACCCCGAAAAGAACTTTGCGGCGGTACTCCATTCTGGCTACGGCGAACATGAAGTTGTCATCGTCGACGCGAAACACTTCAAAACCGTCTCGCGGGTGAGTATGCCTCAAACGTTCGTCGGCCTGTGTTTTTCACGCGATGGCAAAGAATTGTTTTGCTCGGGGTCTGAGAAAGAAGTTGTCTATCGATACGACTTTGATAATGGTTTCTTGCACAATCCTTCGACCATTCAAATTACTGAAGTGCGCAACAAGCAGGTCCCGGCCGGCATCGCTCTCAGTTCCGATGGGAAATATCTCTTTGCAGCATGCCCATGGGGGCATTCCGTTTGCAAAGCAACGCTCGATGGATCGCAAGAGCCCCATTTTTTCCAACTCGAAACCGAAGTCTATCCGTACTGGGTTACACCGACGGCCGATGGGAAACGACTCTTCGTAAGTCTCTGGGGACAGGCCTCGGTCGCAGTTCTCAACCTGGAAACAGGCAAAGTCGACGCTAAGTGGCCGACGCATGCGAATCCAACCGAAATGTTGCTGACCCAGGATGGGTCAACACTCTACGTGGCGTGCGCAAACAGCAACACCGTTTGTGTTTTCGATACCGCCAGTGGAAAAACACTCGAAGTGATCAGCAGTGCCTTGTTTCCCAAGGCAGATAATGGCAGCACACCGAATAGCATATCGCTATCGCCCGATGAAAAAGCTTTGCTCATTGCCAATGCCACCAATAATAATATTGCCGTCGTCGACGTCAGTGAACGTGGCAATAGTCGTTCACTCGGTTTCATTCCGGTAGGTTGGTATCCGACCTGTGCTCGGTTCAATCCGCATGATGGAACCATTCTTGTTTCCAATGGCAAAGGTCTCGGTTCCAAAGCCAATCGCCAAGGCCCGAATCCGTTGAACTCGCCACCCAAATCTTTGATCGAATACATCGGTGGTTTGTTTGAAGGGACGCTTTCTCAGATTGTTGTCCCTTCACCCAGCCAATTGAAAACCTACACAAGAACAGCTTACCAATGCAGTCCTTTGCGCGATGACAAGCAACCCGTCGCTGTCCCTTCCGACCCCAAGCATCCAATTCCAAGCAAAGTCGGCAATCCTAGCCCGATCAAATATTGCATCTACATTGTCAAAGAAAACCGAACGTATGACCAAGTACTTGGCGATCTTCCGCAAGGGAATGGCGAGTCGTCGTTGTGCATTTTTCCGCGTCAAGTCACTCCAAATCACCATGCATTGGCCGAACAGTTTGTGGTGCTCGACAATTTCTACGTCGAAAGCGAAGTAAGCGCCGACGGACACGAATGGAGCATGGCGGCCTACGCCAACGACTTCGTTGAACGAACATGGCCGTTAACCTATCGTGGAAGCCGCGAAGGAAAGCTGAAGTATCCAGCCGAGGGTGCCTTCCAGGTAGCTCGTCCTAGTAGCGGTTATCTTTGGGACCGAGCCAAACAAGCTGGCGTCAGCTACCGAAGCTATGGCGAGTTTGTCGTGAATGGAAAGCTCGGCGAACCAGGGACTACGCGGATGGAGGCTCTTCAAGGTCATTTCGATCCGCTATTCCGAAGCTACGATCTCGACTACAGCGACCAACTCCGTGCCGATCGATTTATTGCCGAGCTGCAGCGGTTCGAAAAAGAAGGCGACATGCCCCGCCTGCAAATTGTGCGTCTTCCCAACGATCACACGCACGGGACCTCGCTGGGCAAGCTGACGCCGACAGCCATGGTCGCCGACAACGATTTAGCCTTCGGACGATTGGTCGAGGCGGTGTCGAAAAGCATATTCTGGAAGGAGACGGCTATCTTCGTCGTTGAAGATGATGCCCAAAACGGTTCCGATCATGTCGATGCCCATCGGACGATCGCCTATGCGGTAAGCCCTTACATCAAGCGTGGTTCAGTCGATAGCAGCATGTATTCAACATCGAGTATGCTGCGAACGATCGAATTGATCCTTGGTATGGAACCGATGACGCAATTCGACGGCGCGGCGCTGCCCATGTACAACGCGTTTACAAGTGCACCGGATCTCACCCCCTACGAACATCTACCGGCGGGAACCGATCTGAAGGCCATCAATTTTCCGACGGCCTATGGATCCAAGATGTCGGAAGGGTTTGATTTTTCGAAAGAGGACGCGGCCGACGATCTTCTTTTGAACGAAGTCGTCTGGCGCAGCGTTCGCGGTCCGGACAGCTCCATGCCAGCCCCCGTCCGAGCCGGTTTTGTCTTTGCCAGTGCTGAGTCAGAAGAAGAAGAAGAAGAAGAATAGGAGCAGGTATAGGATTCAGAAATGGATACATCCCCCTGAGCCTGAAGCGCTAGCCGATTTCCAACCGCATTTCAGTTGCCAGAAATCGGCTAGCGCCTCAGGCTCAAAAAGTCAAGCAGAATGAATGGCGCGCTGCTGAACAAGAAACTCACGGTAGGTTCCTTGTTCGATATGCTGCCGAGCTTGAGCCATGAGTCGATGATAAAAGGTAATGTTGTGAATCGACAACAAGATCGGTCCTAGCATTTCTTTGGCGAGAAAGAGGTGTCGCAAGTACGCGCGGCTATGCAGACAAGCCGGACAGGGGCAATCCTCCTCCAGCGGACGCTGATCGTCGGCATGGACCAGATTGCGAAGCCGCAGCGTGCCTTGTGCCGTGAAAGCCAACGCATTGCGTCCATTCCGCGTTGGCATGACGCAATCGAACATGTCGATCCCGCGAGCGACCCCTTCCAACAAATCAATCGGTCGTCCCACCCCCATCAAATACCGCGGCTGATTTGGGGGCAAGGCTGGGCATGTATGATCAAGAATTCGATACATTTCCGACGGTGGCTCGCCAACGCTTAGCCCACCCACCGCATAACCATCGAAGCCAATATCGACGAGTTGCTGAGCACATTCGACGCGTAGGTTTTCATTGAGCCCTCCTTGCACGATGGCAAACAGGGCTTGATCGTCGCGTTGCGGAACTTGTTTGCAACGGGCAGCCCATCGAATGCTCAGTTGACACGCTGCCCGAGCGTCGTCATCCGAGGCCGGCAAAGCAATCAAATGATCAAGGACCATCATGATGTCGCTACCGATGGCCTGTTGAATCGCAATCGAATCCTCGGGTCGCATTTTGATCACAGCCCCATCGAGATGCGACTTGAAGACAACCCCTTCCTCGGTAACTTTCGCTCGATCGGATAGCGAAAATATCTGAAAGCCTCCACTGTCCGTCAGGATCGGTTTGTCCCACCCCATGAAACGATGAAGGCCGCCCATAGCAGCCATGCGTTCTTTGCCAGGTCGCAAGCCAAGATGATACGTGTTCCCGAGGATAATTTGGGAACCGCTTACACGCAGCTGCTCGTTGGTGAATCCTTTGACAGTCCCTTGCGTTCCAACCGGCATAAAGACAGGTGTCTCAATGACACCATGACTAAGCGACAAGCGGCCCCGTCGGGCCGCTGTGTTTGGATCATTTGCAAGAAGCTGAAAAGCGATCCGATCAGTCACCGCGAAGCTTAATTCCCATAAGGGTTAGCTTTTCGCGTACTTCGTTCAAGCTCGTCACACCGAAATTCTTGCACTCGAGCAGATCATCACCCGACTTGCGAACCAATTCGCCAATCGAGCTAAGCTGCAACCGGACCATACACTTGCGTGCACGAACGGAGAGGTTGAGATCGGAAATCGGACGCTCAAGCAAGGCTTGTTGATCGGCACTCATGGTGGATAGATCCAACGGTGGATCTTCGTCGCGCTTTTCGTTCGCCAGTTGACCAAGCGACAGGCCGCGTGACGTCAACATTTCAGTAATTTCAACCAGCGATGTTTCACCGAAATTCTTGCTGGACAGCAGTTGAGCTTCGGTTGTACGAGCCAAATCGCCGAGCGTGCGAATGCCCATTTTCTGCAAGCAGTTTCGCGAGCGGACGGACAATTCGAAATCGGTAACCGGAATATTAAGGACCTGAGCCATACGCTCAGTTCGCTTGGCTGCATCTTCGTCGTACATGACGTTTCCGCCAGCGGCTGCATCCTTCAAGTACAGTCGAGCTCGTTCGTGATCGGGAGCGACTTCCAATACTCGACGATAGCATGCTTGAGCTTTGATAAATTCGTTCCGATCTTCGTAGATCAGTCCGAGATTGATAAGCGTACCAATATGAGCTGGCACGACGTTAGCGGCTCGTTGGTAAAACTCAAGCGCTTGCTGATCATTTCCAACGCGATCATTTTCAATCGCGAGGCCGAATAAAGCACCTTGATGTCGAGGCTCACTCGTGACAGCTCGTTGATAAAGTGCCAAGACTTCGTTCTGATTGCCACCCACAGCCGCTACTGTCGCACCGCGTTGATAGAGGTACTCAGCCGACTGCTCTACGGGGCCAAAAATATTATCGAGGATTTGCATGGCTTCCGCTTTGTCGCCCGCATATCGCTTGACTTCCGCAATCGAGAGTTGGCAAAGCTCAGGCGTGTAACCCGATTTCTGAGCGGCTTCGTAATACTGTATGGCTTGTGCGTTATCGCCAAGTTGGAAGGCAACTTTGCCGAGATAGAATTGAGCCATCGCTCCGCCATCGCCGTGACGCAAGCTTTCTTGCGCATCGCGGAATTTCCCAACGAGCGTTTGGCAAACGCCAAGTCGCGTCATGGTAGCTGGCGATTGATTTTCGCCACTGGCTAATTCATTGACGGCATCGCGAAGAATCGCGAACTGCGTCGCATCGTCGCTGAGAAGCTTGTTAATACGGTCAACATCTTGAGGTCCAAAGCTTTGATTGGCCAGAACCATTTCGCGTAAATCGGTCAGCATTGCTTGAACCATCTAAAAATCCCGAAAAACCTATCTGTTTCAGTCTTGGAAACACTCAAAATCGAAGAAGCCGGCGGTGGGAGTCGAACCCGCAACCCCCGCATTACGAATGCGGTGCTCTACCAATTGAAGCTACGCCGGCAAGTCTGGTCGTGGATGAAACGTCAGAAACCTGGCGTTCCGCCACGGCACTGCAATTTCCGGACCCGGAATGATAAAGAACGGCTAGAACGACCGTCAAGGGCTGATTGTCGGCTCAAACCGGACAGACGGCGAACTTTGCCATACCGTTGCCCGCGTATCGCCGATCGGGGAATCTGGCAATTTTCCGCGTTTAGAGCTCGTTCTAGCCTAGAATTTAGTCCGAATTCCAATTCTAAGCGTGCAGGTAGATGGATCGAAGCACGCAAACTGGAGGGATACAGAATGTTGGCATATTTCAAAAACCAAATTATCTTTTTTGCCTTAATCGCCGGAATTTCGGCCGCCGTGGGTCAAATCGCCTGGGCTCAGTGCTCCAGCGGAAGCTGCGGCAACGTCGGCTACGCAGACGGTTTCGGCGGTTATGGATCGGCGGCCTTTGGGGCGAATACCAGCCGTATTCAAAGTGGTTTTCCCCACGCGACGAACGGCGGGTATGGAACTTGGGGGCACCGCCAAGTCAACCCGCTTTTCGACAATTACTTTACGCAAGGGAACGCGAACCAAGCCGACGCAGCCCTGTACGTCTCGCCCAACAACGGCATTCCAGGCTGGGTAGGACACACCTACGTGACCTACCAACCGCTTTACCCTGATGAATTTTTATACCACCACACCGACAAATACCATTCCTACTACGATCAGGGCCAAGGGATGAATCGGACCAAGGCCAAGTACTGGGCGCCACCCGTCCATACCGCGATCAAGCAAATTTATCACAAGATTGAATTGCCTCGTTAAGCAAAGAGTTGAAGCCCAATGAAGATCCATAGCGTATTGCGACTAACATTTTGCCTATTCGTCCTCATGATGGGATCGACTTGCTTCGCACGTGGATTCGGTCGAGGGGGACTCGGTGGCGCCGTAATGGACCATTCATCGGGACCCATCACTCACGGTGAAGTCCTTAACTGGATACCGCACTCGACGTGGGGTGACTACTGGGCCAAGCAACAAGCGGCTCAACATCCTTGGCATGGTGAATACTATTATTTGAAGACTGGCCAACCAACCGCCTTGATCGTACCGCCCACCGTGACGATGCAATCAAACTATTCGTGGGGCGTCAGCCAAAACACGATGACCCCGGTCTATCATCAGTTCGGGCAAGGTCCTGCTTCCGGCGGTGGTGGTGGAATGTTCAACGCCACGCCCTATTGGCCAAGCCACACCAATCAATTCGGGATCTATCCCGTTCGCGGTCCTTGGTAGACGCCTCAGGTCGCCGTTCTTCGTCGAGCCGATTTCTCGGAAACGCCAGCAGAAATCGGCAAGCTAACCGTGCGCGATTGCGAAACGTTGGATCGAACAAGATATCCCATTGTTTTCGTTCTATTCAACCATCGCAAGGCGATCTCCGCTCAATAGAATGAGCGTTAGCCCGATTTGCTCTTCTGCGAGGTCAAACTGTTCGCAGAGAACCCGCCGATACAATCGCAATTGCGGCCCATGATGCTCGACTCGATCACGACACCAGGCATCCATCGACATCTTCGAATTGAGCGCATCGGTCTTATAGTCCAGGATCTCCGCGCGCACGACCTTACCTTGATCGTAGCCAAGAACGAGGCGATCGATCGTCCCTCGCAAAAGCTTTTGGTCGATAATCTTCAGCAACCCACGCTCGTTGGTAACCTCCAATGTCAACGGCTTGCTGGCTGCCGTTTTCCAACCGCCATAGCGTACGCGAGAGATTGAATCGATCACGCATCGACTTTTTAGATAGCCTTCCATCGTCTTAAGCCAATCGTCGATCCGAATCAGCGGCATTTGCTCGGGAGTCAACGTGCGAAGCGCCAACGCACGCATCGCATCACGATCCCACTGGAAATCATCGAGCCAAACAATCTCTTCAAACCAACGGTGTACGAGTGTCCCGATAATCGCTCCCACCGATTCGCTTGGCTCGAAAAGTTGTTTTATAGCCATCATCCGCGATTCGGTTGCAGCGGACGGTTTGAGGCTTTCTCGCTGACGCACGAAACGGCTATTTTCACGGGGCTGAAGGCGTACCGCCAGCGATTTTGGTCGAACGGGCTTCACCCGAATTTGCGGATCGCGTGATGCTTGGCTTGAATGCATCCAGTTTGTATCGCCTATCTCATAGACAACTTGATTCACAGTGCCGCGTTGTGTCGCGTCGACAAAAATCGAGTGCAACAACGAATCCCATTTCCCAACCGACTTTTCCGATGGCTTTGCATAAAAGTAAACGGCCTGCCGTGCGCGTGTGATCGCGACGTAAAACATCGAGAACGCTTCGGAGAACGCAAGGGTATAATATTGCTGATAAGCGTGTTGCCACTCAGAACTTAGAAACTGCTGCAACTCTTTCCCAACGTAACGCATGATAGACTTCGCCGGAGCATTCGGTTCGGCTTGTCGCGTCACGAATACGGGGGTTTGATCAATAAACTTTCGCGACATGCCGGGCAAAAAGACGGCATCGAATTCCAGTCCCTTCGATTGGTGAATCGTCATCACGCGTACGCTGGCAGGACGGCTCAACGCTACTTTGTTCCCGCGCACATAGTCGACAAAGTCTCGGTTGCGCAAGGTTGCAATCGCATCGTATGTATAGGCCATTTGAACCAGTTGATCCAAACGTAGCTGATCACGCTCGTTGCATTGCGACGCCAACTGGTGAGCCAAGGTCGCGATCGTTTTTCCGTAGCCCGATTCATCCAATTGTCGGCGAATCCTGACGGCCAAGCGCTCGGCGGCAATCGAATCGAGCTTAGGACTTGTCCTCAAACTACCTTCTAAATCAACACTACCCGCACTCTTTCTCCCCCTCGCCCCAGTCTTCTGGGGAGAGGGGGCCGGGGGGTGAGGGGCCAATTTGCTTGGAAACAATGCCCCCTCTTCCCCAGCCCTTCTCCCCGGAGTACCGGGGAGAAGGGAGCGATAATTTGTATGGCATTCGCTTTCAAGAATTTCTCCAAGCTCTCTATCTTCCGAGACTGTCATCAGGCCAGGGCCGGAGGGTGAGGGGCTATCGCTCCGTTCTAAAAAACTTTGAAGTGGCGAGTTCAAGATATGAAAGTGAGCGATGGAGTCACTTGGATGATCCGAAAGATGAATAAGGCTCAGAATCAATTCGACGGCTGCCGAATCATCCAACGGATTGCCCCCTTCTTGACTCGCATCAATCCCTTTTTCGCGAAGCCGATGTATTACTGGACCAAGCTCAGCGTTCGTCCGAACCAGAATCCCAATCGATGCGTCGGGATTAGCTTGATAGACGTTGGCGACATCCAAGATACACTGATCAAGCAACGGTGTATCGGAAGAAGATTCCGAACCTTCTCCGTCATCCTCCGTCGTCTCCTGCTCTTTGGTGTCATTTTCTGAGTTCCAGATTCGGATATATCCAGGCAGTTCTTTTTTGGTGGAGTGCTCCGTAAACTTCGCAACCCAAAGCACGGCAGCGTCAAACCCTTTTCCGAGCGACTCGTGTTCAAGCAAATTCTGGAACACACGATTCACGAAGTCGATCACTACCGACGAACTGCGATAGCTATCCTTGAGTGATGATTGCTGAATTCCCTTCAGTTGCGTCTTCACCGCTTCGAAGAGTTCGCTATTCCCGCCGCGCCAACCATAGATGGCTTGCTTGACGTCGCCGACGCAAAAAAAAGAACTCGTCTCGTTCTCTTCATTCGATCGAACAACAGCTTCCGCGAACGGCGACAAGATATCCCATTGTGTCGCCGAAGTATCTTGAAATTCGTCGACCAAAAGATGTTCGATTCGCGAATCCATCCGGTAGTGGGCTTTGGGAAGAAATGGATGATCCACCTTTGCCTCGCCTTCACTATCCGGCAATTTTTCTTTCGCTCCGCCTTTAAACCATTCCGAAAGTCGGAACGAGATATCGGAGAAGGTCACCAATCGCTGTTGGCGTTTGATCGCTTCCAGTTGTTGATGATAATTCAGCAATAGTTGATAGGCCGCTTCCGTTTGTCCTCGCAGCGAAGCAAACTCAAGCGACAAAGCCAACCGAATCAGCACCTTTACGCCCTCCAGAAACTCGTCCGGAAGCGGTTTTTTATAGTAAGTTTGTTCATTTTGATACGACTTGACCAACCCATGTTCAAGAACCGCTCGCCAATCCGCGGACAAGAAAGCTTCGACCAGTTTGTCTCGTGAAGTTGCAAATCGTTTGTCGTTCATACTGGAGCGCTCAACCAAGGCCATACTTTGAGCAATGGCTTCTTCGGAAGGCGCTGAAGGTACTTCGAGATTCGTCCAGGCTTCGGCAGGAACTCTTCGAAAGAGCTGATAGCCGTTATCGACCGTACTAGAAATATCGTTCCGAATACTTCGCTTGGCTTCACCGCGATTCAACTGAGAAACCAACGATCGCATTTGAGTTCGATCACCGAGTTCAAACATGCGCGTAATCGCCATTTCGCGAAGCCCTTCTTCTTGAAACGGATCGGCCAATTTCCAGCCAGGCGGAAGCTTGAGTTCCAGAGCAAAGCTCCGAGCCAACTGGGAATAAAACCCATCTAGCGTATTCACTCGCAAACGATGAAGATTTGAACAAAGGCTAGCTAGGTGATGAAGGCACGCTTGTCGATTAATCACCAAGGGCAACAAGCTCCCTTTCAATTCCGCAAGCTTGGCTTTGTCGTCGATAGCGCCGGCCAACATTCCTAAGACTCGCTCGAGAATTTCACCAGCCGCTTTCCGAGTAAAAGTCGTGGCCAGAATCCCATCCGGTGATTGCTTGGCGAATAAAAGCCGAAGCATACGCATCGCAAGGCTATAGGTTTTGCCTGTCCCTGCCGACGCTTCAATCATCTTGAGATCAAACCAGTCGTCAGGCGCTTTACCGACATAGGATTCAAGCGGAATCGAAATCGACAATGGTGGTCCACTATCGAGGTCGCGAGAGCGAACGCGGATCGGCTCTTGTTGTACGTTCGAAATCGCCGCCTTTGTTTCCGATGGGAGCAAACCCGCTTCGGCCGCGACTTCTTCCAATGAGATCTCGTTGATCAGCTCGTGCATCCGCTGAACCACTTGCTTCTCGAGCGATTCGTCCCATCGGCGCGCCATCTTGGTTTGACAAATGGCTTTGAAGTCATCCCACTTTCTACTTTTTTCGTAGTCGGGAGGCCATAGTTTCTCGTCACGAATTTGCTGAACGATTTCAGCGGCGCAAGCCAACGCATTGGGTGGTCCCGCCTTGGAGAAATCCGCAATCGCAAATCCAACCCGATCGACGGCGCGCGGTAAAAGGATGTAGCCCAAGGAAACCGAGCCATCGATCCCGAGGCTCTTCGCCATATGAAGGTACAAAGGTAGCTGAAGCTGCTTCCAGCCGTGCTTCCCCCAGTGTGCCTTCAATGGCAATTCAGCCGTGTCGCCGGTCTTGTAATCCCAAATCGCATATTCTTTGCGTTGCGGATGATAATCGATACGGTCGATGCGACCGATGAGCGGCATCGGAGGTTGATCGGGAATATCGAGCCAACATGGCTTCTCTTTACCGATCGACATCTCCGTCCCATGAATCAACCAGCCTTCCGCATTACGAACCGCTTGGATTTTGGCCAAAGCCGCCAATCGCTGCCGAGCTTGTTCGAGCTGAACCGAGATGACGGGCGCCGGATGCGAACCGTATCGTTCCTTTGCAATGACGGTTAGCTGTTCAAAGAGCCATTTCCGAAGCTCGGTGACATCGGTCTGCAAAGCCTGTGGCTGGCCATACATGTTCGCCAACGTATCGTGGAGCAAGTTACCAAAAGCATTGGCCTCCAGTTCCATCGAGCGATCATCGATCGTCGTAAGTCGCAAAATCTTCCGAAGATAAAAGCGATAAGGACAATCGAGATACGCTTGAAAATCCGAGGCCGACATGGCTTCGACGAAGTCAAATGCACCTACAAATGGTTTGGGAATCGGAATATGGCTTTGCACGGGTCTTGGTCGTACAAATCCTCGCACCGTAGGAAGATGCTCAACGCTCGGAGGCTTGATCAGACTCATCACGCGTTTAGCAAGCTTCTCGGGCTCGACCGCTAGTAAAAGCCGGCTTGGTGTTTGCGGATCGCCTTCCACGCCGTGGTGATTCGTAATGATGCGAAAGTGTGCGCGGCTTTGTTTGAGCACATGCAAGCTATAATGATCGCGAGCGTAACGACGTGTATTGTCGATCAACCCGAGCTCGCTTCGAATCTTGTTCGGCAAAAACGCATCACCGTTGACAGACTCAGGAACCGTACCGTCATGCACCCCGGTCAATATCAAGACCGGTGAGTCATCGAGGGACAAATCAAGCCAGCCAATCATTTCGATCGCGTTCTCATCGCGTATCGGGGGAACCGTACTCTTTTCAATCTGTCGAACAACCCATGCGAGTGCGTCAGCCAGCGTTGCATCCAACCCGAGTGGCTCAGGAAGATCGCCCAATTGCGCGATAGCTTGTCCGACGGTCGCACACGCATCGACGAGCGTACTCCCTTCGGTAGTATCCAGATTAGCCGTACGATTTGCATACGCGGCCGAGAAAACGGCGAGCATGGGTTTCGCCCAATCCCGCAACGGGACAGGCGGAAGGCGTAGACCACTCAACCAAGCTTCGATGGCTTGGAAGACCGCTTCTAAAACTTCCACGCCGGCGACTTTGGGCCAGTCGTTGAGGCGGAGACTTTGCAACAAAGTAGTTTGGTAATAGCGATCCAGGACCTGTAGAAAATTTTTAGGGACTTCGCCTTTAAGAGTCAGCATTTCAAACACAGCCGGAAGACGTACCAGGGCTGCTAAGGCGTCGAACGTCGAGTCGGTAAGATACGTCGAGATGGCTCGCAACAATCGGACTGGCGGCGTTTGACTCGCGCTGATTCCAGCTCCATATCGACCTTGTAGACCAATTCGATCCAAACGTTCCTTAATCAACGGAACCAGTTTGGTATCCGGCACGCCGATCGTGATAGCCTGCGGTGCATAGTCATCGGCTAAATAGGCCAATTGACGCGTTACTTCGTCAGCAGCTTCGTTGGCCGTTGCACGGGTGATTAACTGCTCAGGCTCCAAATCAACCGGCAAGTCTTCCCAAAAGCTCCCACGAAGGGTTCCATAGTCGTCAAAGCCCTCGCCCCATGAAGCCGGTGCTCCGATGAGTAAGGTAACCTTCGAAGCCACGGCCTCGAGAAAGGCTCGCTGTGCACGATTTAAGTCGACCGCTCCAATGACAACAATGTCATGGTCGGTTGCGGCTTCTTTTTTCTCAATCGCATAGCGCCGGGCGGTTTGAATATCCCAGCGCTCGACGTTATGGAGTTCATCCAGGTAGGCTCGCTGGATCTTGGCCAGCACTTTCCAACGCTCGACTTCATCATTTAACTCGGGATCGCGCTCAATCAGCTTGGCGACATCACCAAAGAGAGTCAAATCCGATGACAATTCGCGATGAAGATTCGAAAGCAGTCCAGCTAACTCGATCCACGGCCCTGATTGTGCGACTGATGGAACTTCAATCAGGAGTGGCTGAAGCAGCTCGGCAGGCATCTTGCGAAGCACTTTTGTCCAGCACAGCGTCTGCTCCAAATCGCTCGCGAAAGGGAATCGGGCTTGGTAGAACTGCTCCGGAAGTTGCCCGCTGGTAATGACGGTTGGCGGACGAAGAACAAGGTTCTGTTCATGAGCAGTTTGTGCGAGTAACTCATGGAGACGGCGGCCAGCCATCGAACTGGGGAAAATGCAAAGAACGTTGTCGAGATCCCAAGTGTTTTGTCGTCGATACTTCGACAGAAGAAATTCAATGGTGGAATGTAGAATTGGTCTGTCCCAACCAAGCCACTGCTTCTGTATCACTGCCATGCCATCATCCTCAGGTAGCGCATCATCCGTTCTATGGATGACTATGATACCGGGAGAATAGCTTCAGGTCGAATGGCTCCTTCTGAAATCAGAGCCTAGCGCGTGGTCGTGGCCGATGGCGTCGCAGCGTTTTGCGGGACTCCACCCATTAACTGGTTGGCCTGCTGAAGAACTTGCCCTGACTGCTGGTACAGTTGGTTAGCCTGCTGAGCAATACCACTTGCTTGCTGAACAGCTCCGCCGGTTGCAAGCGAGCTCATCATATCACGAGCAGGCTTGAGATTCGGGTCCAATGTGAGTGCATTGCCGAGATGCTGTTTAGCCAGGGCAATGTTTTGTTTGCTCATGTAGAGATACGCCATCTGATATTGAGCCATGGCTGGCACATCGACTTGACGAAGCTCTTGCTCGGCTTTTTCCGCTTGACCTTCGTCGATCAAAATGCCTGCAAGGCTCGAACGGTAAGCTCGATTCTTGGGATCAATATTGATCGCTTTTTGGTATTGTTCTTTCGCGACGGCAACTTGCCCCATCCGCGCTTGGACTTCGCCGAGCGACGCAAAAAGAGATGATTGATTGGGTGTCACCGCAATCGCCTTTTCATAGAACTCGACGGCTTTCTCGCCGTTGTTTTGGCGATCATGGAGCCGAGCCATGCTGGTAAGGGCCGCGACGTTCTTGGGTTCTGCCTCTAGCGCCTTACTGTAGAAGTCCATGGCCTTAGCATAGTTTCCATTGGACTCGTACATATTGCCTGTGATCACACTCATTTCTGGCCCAAGACCAGCTTGACTGGCAGATCCTGTCGCTAGGGTCGTTGCATCGACCGACTCGCCTGCTGTCGGTGTCGTAAAGGCCGACGAAACGGCGGTCTTGGCTTTGTCATAAGCTGACGTGACGGCCGTTCCGACGCTCGCGAATTGCCCCTTAACGCCACGAGCAGTACTCGAAAGCTTCGACGTCACGGTAAAATCTGAATTGGGAGCGCTTCCCATGGCAGTTGAATCGTGGGCAGGTTTTGTTGGCCAAATCGAATAGCGTGCGCCTGGTTGCGAGACACAACCCGGCGTGGACAAAACAACCGCAGTGACAATGCAAGCGAAACTTTTCCGCACGTTCCTTCTCCTCAATAACTGAGCCCTAACACATCGCTTGAAATCGTCAGCTTTCAGAACGCATCGTGAACAAAAGACCGAATAATCGTCAAAACCCGGAAGCTCAATCCGATTTGATTGCTAGCGAAAATTGCGATTGGCTCGAGAATCGAGTCGCCGTAGGAGAGCTGTAGTTCGACTGTCCCAAATCCTTTAACACGAAGCGCAAGCAAGTGGTTTGGCTATCGAAACCTCAAGAAAACCACTCGTTTGCGCTTCGCGTTATCAATGCGATTCAGCCTTCCCGAAAAATTTGGGACAGTCGAAGTAGAAACACTTCCTCAGCGAGGGCTGTAGGAGCTTTGCAGATACTCGATGGCCCGCTTCAGTTGAGGGTCATTTTCGATCGATGGATCGAGGCCAACCGCTCGATCGAGACTCGTCGCTCCCCCATCGACGGCTTCACTCCCCGGTGTATTGGGTTTGAACAATGGATTTCCTCGATCCCGAAGTCGTTGAAAGATCTTCTTGGACGCTTCTTCATTCAAGACAACATCAAATCCCGGGTCAGGATGAACACCCCATTCATCCGTGTCTTTGGCTTTCGGTCGCTTATGAATATTGCGCTGGCTCGGGGGGAAGTAATAAGCCGACGTAACACGAAGGGCTGCCTTCCCTCCCTCAAGATCGATCACGTTCTGGACCGATCCTTTCCCATAGGATCGCTGGCCTATTACAACCGCGCGATGATGATCCTGCAAACAGGCGGCTGTAACTTCGCTCGCACTCGCCGATAACCCATTTATGAGAACGACTATCGGGACGTTGTTCGCGACTTCGGTGCCGGGTGTTGCTTCATGTTTTGAGCTGTAGCTTTCGCGTCGGCCAACCGTGGAGACGATCATTCCCGAATCCAAAAACATGTCACAAATTTCCGTGGCTGTTGGTAGCAAGCCACCTGCATTATCTCGCAAATCGATAATCAGTCCGTTCACGTCCGAGCGGATCGAAGCTAAAGCATTTTTAAATTCGGTCGGTGTTTTTTCGCCAAAAATTTCGATACGAACGTAAGCCAACTTCGGATCGGCCTGCATTTTGAAATCCCAACGTCCATCTTGCATGCGACGATCACCAGTTACCGACTCCGTTTCAATAATGGCGCGACGAACCGTAATCGAAAGCAAATTCGGCTCATCGCTACGGCGTATCGAAAGGATGGCATCCGTCCCTGGCAGACCGCGAAGAAGTCTCGAAGCCTCCTCGGTTTTCAGTTTGGAAGTTTCATAACCGTTGATTTTTTCGATCATATCACCAGCCAAGATACCCGACTTAAAAGCCGGCGAATCGTACAGAACAGTGAAAATGCGCAGCGGTTCCGTTTCCTGTGATCGTTCGATCACGATTCCGAGTCCACCAAACTCTTGATGGATTTGAGAGTGAAACGACGGAAAGTCCTCGGGCTTTACATACCCACTATATTGATCAAGCCTATCGACGACTCCCTCCATTGCCGCTTGATACAGTTCGTATCGACTAAGTTTCTCAACGTAACTGTGTTCGATTACGTCCATGGCAAAGCCAAGATCGCCGAGTGTGCGTTGTTGCTTCGCTTGTAAAGCGCACAGTAGGCAAATGAATGTCATGGCGCTCATTAATCGCCAGTTTCTAAACGTCATTCCAAACGCTCGGTCCTAAGCATCTCAATAGCCTGTTTCATCTTCGCATAGTCAACTTCATGGACTTGCAACATTTGCCCGACATCCTGAAGCATCGTTAACGTCAACCGACCTCCCAAATGCTGTCGAAATTCTTCGAGACCTTCAAAGATCGCCGATGTTTGAAGTAGCTCATGGTAAATGGGGAGTTGAAGATCTCGAAATATGCGCAATGTTCGGTTGACAACGGACTTCGACAATCCATGGGCTAACGATGAATATACCACATCCAAAGCCACCCCGATAGAAACCGCTTCACCATGTCGCATTTGATATCGACACAGCGATTCGAGTTTGTGCGCCGACCAATGACCGAAATCCAAAGGGCGAGCTTCGTTCGCTTCAAATGGATCACCACCATAGGTTATGTGATGAAGGTGAGTCAAAACCGAGTCGCGAATAGCCTGAAGTGCAAATGTCATTTCTCGCTGAGCGATCTTCGGAGCGTTCTCGCACAACCAATCAAAGGTTGCTGGACTCTTGAGCAACGCCACTTTTACCGCTTCAGCAAATCCAGAGCGGAAGTCGCGATCCTGTTGCGATGAAAGCAATCGACGATCGTTGACGACAGCCCACGGAACAGCAAATGTCCCTTTCCAATTTTTCTTTTCGAACGCATTGACCGCGTTCTTGACCCCCACGCCAGAATCGGCTTGAGCAAGCGTTGTCGTTGGAAACCGAACGAGCCGAATGCCGCGATGAGCAACCGCTGCTGCATACCCCACCGCGTCGAGGACTGCTCCACCGCCAATGACCAGAATATAGTTGCGACGATCTAGTCGATCGCGGTGCATGGCGGCTAACAAATCGAGGACGATTTGGTCTGAATTTTTTACCTGCTCTCCACCCTCAAGCACGGCAATCGGACTTGTCAGTTCTAGTTTTGGGCTTGAGAGAATCGAATCCGAAATGCGTGACACGAGATCGGAATCGGCCTGCGCGATCCCACCATCTACCCAAACCTGGAGTCGCGCCGTCCCTTCCGCTGCTTCAAACAGCGAAAGAATCGATGACCAATCGCATCCGAAACAATCGTCTGTAAATCGGAGTCGGTGCCGAAATGGGACATTGAAATCGATATCCACACTTCGACTGGCTTGATGGGTATCGAGAGGTGACATACAAATCCGAAAAGAGATCGAAGGCGGGAAGAAATCTATTCTAGCCTCGGCAAGCCAACGATCAAAGTACTTCTCGATTCCACTCGCAAAAAGTCCCATAAAACTCCGTCCCGTTCAGGTTTACGATCCGTGCGACAGACGATCGGGAAGATCCAACCCACACTTTCCATCGGATACGGGGTCGGGTTATGGGGTCAGGAGTCAATT
>JANOAI010000275.1:0-4719 GCA_031411055.1 Pirellulaceae bacterium | reverse complement strand
TAGCGCCTCAGGCTCAATCGAAACCGGTTGTTCGACGTTTTCTCGGATACGCACGGTGGGCTGAGCCCTCTTTTTGGAATTAGAAATACCTCATTGCACAACTCGGTACCCTACCTTTGGATGCTCATCGGTTCTTTCTTTTTTGCAGCGATGAGTCTGTTTACCGAATCGTTGGGCGATGAATACTCATTTACTTGGATTGCTTTTGTTCGAAGTGCAATTGCCACGGTGATGGCAGTCGCCATGGTTTGGTTCGGCGGCGCCAAACTTGTCTTTTTCCGACCCGCGACGCTTTGGTTGCGAAGTTTGGCTGGATGCACATCCATGATGTTTCTCTTCTTTGCAATGACGCATTACGATGTTTCGGTCATTCTATCGCTGTCGAGTACTTATCCGATTTGGGTGGCCATCTTGGGTTGGCCAATGCTGGGTCATGTGCCATCGCGGGATACGTGGGTCGCCTTGGCCGTCAGCACGATCGGGATGTGGCTGGTCTATTCGGCTGCGATTGGCAGCGATCCTACTAAGCTACAGGGGATTCATTCCATGCCGCAATTTGCCATTCCGTCGGGCATTATGGCCGGACTGCTCAGCGCCGTGGCGCTCATCGGATTGCACAAAGTGAAAGAGATTGACTCGCGGGCCGTGGTCGCACATTTTTCAGCCGTTTCAACGATTATCTCGTTTCTTCTCTGGCTAGGGGTTTCGAATTCAGGGGTTTGGTTGGCCACGAACTCGACAAGTCATCTTCGGCTGGCTTGCGTTGGTGTCACGGCAGTCTTGGGGCAGCTTTTCCTAACCAAAGCTTTTGCGGCGGGGACTCCGGCCCGTGTCAGTGTGATTGGGTTATCACAAGTTGCCTTTGCGGCTGTCTACAAATGGCTCGTCAACGGAAGTCTACCATCGATTTCGAGTGTCGTCGGGATGACGCTCGTCGTTGGAGCGACCCTCTGGGTCATGCTTAGTAATCAAAGTTCGACCGATGACAACTAGGCTATGGAGATTGCACGGTCTAAGATAGAGCAACGTTGATTCGTTTCTTGATGTTTACTTGGCGAGACCTGCATGGCGATTGAGGAGTTACCTCCATTCACGATTGAGTGTCCGGGCTGTCAACGGAAACTCAAGGTTCCGGACAAAATGCAGGGCAAACGAACGACGTGTCCGGCCTGTAAAGCTCCAATCGATATTCCCGTAAAATCCGGAGGTGATAGCGTTCCGGTCGCGTCCCCGCAAGCGAAAGTCGCGTCGGTTTCTACGAATTCTTTGGACCAAGAACTGGATGATTTCGGCTTCGAGCGTGCCAAGAATCAAGAAAAACCTCCTCGTAAAGAGGATGAAGTTCTCAATGCTCAGTTAAATCTCACTCTTAAAACTCCTCGGGAAGAAGAGTTCCTCTATCCGTGCAAGGTTTGTGGGACAGCGATGTACGCACAGAAGAAAGACATTGGGTCCATGGCTCGTTGTCCGGATTGCTACTCCGAGTTTTCCGTGCCGAGTCCCCCTAAGATACTGAAGCCCAAAACGCCCGGCCCCAGTCTAGAATCTTACGCCGATATGCCACTCGTTCCGCCGGAGCCAGCTAAAGAAAAATCGCGTGCAGCGGGTCGATCATCGGCGTCCGAATACTTAGCCAACGCCGAAAAGGAACTCGACAATGTGGAAGATCAACGTCGAAGCGTCAGCTACGACTTTGATGCTTCGGGTTGGCTCAAACGCACCTTCGCCTTCCTTGTTGATCCAACGCTGATCTTGCTGAGCTTTGGCGTTGGTGCCATTTTAGGTGGTGTCATGATTCTTTCATCGCTGATGGAAGCGACGCTCGCCATGAAATCGGAAGAGGCGGGCTCATTTGGCGGAGTCCTCATATTGATCCTGGCAGGAGCGCCGTTCGCCGTTTTGATTTTAGCAAACGGTATTGCCGTATTAGAGTCGTCGGCCAATCAACTCAAGCAAGTTGAACGTTGGCCCATGTTCAACCCGATCGATTCGATTGGCGAGATCACGATGGTCATCGTGGCTGTCGTATACGCTGCCTTGCCAGGAGGAGTCATGAGCGCTGGTATTGTGTGGCTGGGAATGGATCAAGCCATTGGATTTGCCCTGATCCTCATCAGCGCTTTCCTACTCTTTCCGATTGTTTTATTGGGCATGCTCGACAATCAAACCGCCGGTCAGCCCGTTTCTGGGGATGTTATTCATTCCATTACGGCCAAGGCCGATGCATGGGCCGCCATGTATTTAGTAACTGGACTAGGATTCGTCGGGATTTTTCTTGGTTATCTGTCGGCTCGGGTTGGCTCGTTCGGGGTTCAATTTACATTCGGCTTGCTCCTTCCCTTGGCAATCTACTTTATATTTCATCAATATGGCGTTTTGGCATCATGCATTACGGATCTTGTTTTGTCCGAACGGAATGAGGATAACGATTCGTCCACGGATTCGAATACAGCCAAGCTATAATCGATGATTGATCGTTGAACATTTAGGGAAAATAGAAACTTGCTTATCGTCGCAAACACGGCTGTGTCGATTGTTATTCCGTTGCTGAATGAAGAGGCAACGCTTCGAACATTGCGCGATCGTCTTTTTGCGATGGCGACCGAACACCAGCTTCGATTACAAATCGTCTTTATCGACGATGGATCCAAAGATGGTTCCTGGGCTCAGATTCAGAAGTTGGCTGAAGAAGATGGACGCGTGGTCGGGCTTCGGTTTCGTCGAAATTTTGGCAAGGCAGCGGCCTTGGCGGCAGGTTTTGAACATGCTTCGGCTCCGATTTTGATCACCATGGACGCGGATCTTCAGGACGACCCGAACGAAGTCCCGAATCTCATTAAAAAGCTCGATGAAGGTTTTGACTGCGTTAGCGGTTGGAAACAAAAACGACACGATCCATGGCATAAGACGATGCCATCCAAAGGTTTTAACTGGTTGGTTGGCAAACTCACTGGATTAAAGCTACACGACCACAATTGCGGATTGAAAGCCTATCGCCGGCAAATCTTTGACGAAGTGAAGCTTTACGGGGAAATGCATCGCTTCATCCCCGTATTAGCCCAATCGCGTGGTTTCCGAATCGCAGAAGTGCCGGTTGTGCATCATCCTCGCGAGCATGGATATTCAAAGTATGGTTGGAGTCGATTGCCGAAAGGCTTTCTGGATCTGATCACGGTTTGTTTGCTGACCGAGTACCGACAACGACCCCTTCACTTGATTGGCTCGATGGGCTTGATCAGCTTCGCAATCGGAAGTTCACTGCTGGCTTTGTTGACCCTGGCGTGGGTGCTGACGCGAATGTTTGGCTCAGCGACACCGATTCATTTGCACGAGCGCGCGCTTTTTTACTACGCGATTGTGGCTGTCATTGTCGGCGTTCAACTCGTCTCAATGGGTATTTTAGCCGAATTGATTATTGCGACCAATCGCCCCAACACATCCCCTTATTCGATATCCGAGAAGACGGGCGTCGGACCGATGATTGCCGGCAATTCGATCAGCCCGTCCGGTTGCCCAGGTTAAAGTATTCGACATGGATGATGTTTAAGTGAAAGCGAATCGCAATACTTCCGTTCAACCGTTTGTGGGATGCTGGTGGGTCATCTTGATTGCAATTGCAATCCAGGCATACCGTCTCGCTACCGTGGTGGCCGATAACGGTGAAACGCCGTTTCTGAGTGCCAATGACCGTAGTCGATGGTGTACGATCGCGACCTTGATCGAGGATGGGTCGTTCCAAATCGATCGATTGCTTGAGAAACGCGATAAAGCTGGACGTAAGCGAACGTGGTATTCAATTGATATGGTTCGCAAGCCAGAAGCCGATGGCACGGAACACTATTATTCAAGTAAACCGCCACTGCTGGCGGTAATGCATGCAGCGGTTTGTTCGCCCATTACGGTGCTTTTTCAGCATCGGCTTTCGGATGCTCCGTTCCTCATTGCCAGGTGTCTTTTGGCAATTGTTCAACTGTTACCGCTCGCAATGGTCTGGTTCGCGTTTGCGAAATGGATTGAACGGCATGTTGTAGATGGTTGGGCGCGATGGTCCATGTTAGTAATGTTGTTGTTTGGGACCTATCTCTCGACATTTTCAAACACACTCAACAATCACTTGCCAGCGGCCATTTGTATGATCGTAAGTGTTTGGTTGATTGAAAGACTTTTCCGGTTGAGAACCTCGGAAAATTCGCTGGAAGGCATTGGCAACGTTGAGCGACGGAATTGGGGGCTTGCTCTTGCGATTGGTTTCTGTGCTGGACTAACAGCCGCATTTGAATTACCCGCGTTGGCGTGGGCGGCGGCGGTGATTGGTTTGTTATTCATCACCGTTGGCTGGAAAGCGTCGGTGGCTAGCCTAATCGGAATGACCCCCGTGGCGATTGCTTTTGGAGTCACAAACTATGTCGCTTATGGTGATCTGCAACCGCCGTATGCACACCGTGAGTTGCTTGGGGAAAAGATTGCCTCTGTCGACGGTCTTGCCTCAACTCCATCAGAGCCGTCGATCGATAAAGTTCAAAAAGGTCTTGCAAAATCGGGAATCGAAGTCAGCGAACCCTATACATTGCGTTCCGCGCGGCGCGCCAATACGTGGGAGTTTTCGGGAGTTCGAACCGATGGGAAAGCTGGTTCGATTCGATTCGCGGTCGCGCCTATGGAGATAGGCTGGTCGATTCATCGATGGAACGACTGGTACGACTACCCCAATTCCTATTG
>JANOAI010000274.1:0-10167 GCA_031411055.1 Pirellulaceae bacterium | reverse complement strand
TTTTCGTCCAAGGATTCTTCGTTCACGGCTAATTATGAATGTTTGCAAGGCCCCAACATCAACTAAAGCTCACACCCTTCGCCCCCGTCTTCGGGGGATAAGGGTCGGGGATGAGGGGGAACAATTGATGAATGTCGCTTGGTGATTTTCGATTGAAGATTTTCGATCGAAAAATCTTCGATCGAAAATTTGGACCCTCACCCCCGGCCCCACTCCCAAAAGAATGGGCGAGGGGAGGAAGTATTGGATGGGGGGAGGTGACTCGTTTTTCAAATCTAAACTATGCTGACTTGGCCTAAAAACGTTGTCATTGCCGGGTTTCGATTTGTGTGCCTGCTAGTTTGTTTAGCCGTTGCAGCGTCGATTCCGATTTTGCAATGGGCGGCGCTCGGCTATCTACTCGAGGTTTCGCGACGCCGAGCCGTAGGTCAGCCCTGGCGAGAAACGTTACCTGGTCTTGCGATTGCTGGTAAGCTCGGTTGGGTATTGGTTCCGCTGATCCTGACTTGGTTGCCGGCTTGGTTGTTAGCCAATTTTGCTTTCCAAGCCGAACTCATTGATCCTGGTTCCGATTACGCTGCCCGTTGGAGAACGGTCGCTATGGTCGTGGGTTTTCTTTGGATCATTCATGCAACCTGGGCCCTCATTCGAGGTGGGAGATGGCGAGATTTTCTTTGGCCAGCCCCACTTCGATTTTTGAAAGAGTTCTTTCGCCCATCGACTTGGCGGCGGGTTGAAGATCAATTGTGGGACACGTTAGTTTCATTGCAGATTCCACGACTCATCTGGCTAGGCTTCCGAGGATGGATCGGTGCCTTGGCTTGGTTGGCAATCCCAGCCGGACTCATCATCATTGGCATCCGATCGGATCAAAGACCGATTTTTGGTTTGATCAGCCTGGTCGGATTTCTCATGATGTGGGTCGTCTTGCTTTATTTGCCATTCCTTCAAACAAGCTTAGCTGTGCAAAATCGCTTGCGAGCCATGTTTACGCTGGGTTCAATTCGGGAAGCCTTCAAACATGCCCCCTGGGCATTCTTTATCAGTTTGCTGGTGACGCTCGCCCTCGCCATCCCACTCTACTTGTTGCGTATCGAGACGCTTCCTCGAGAATTACTTTGGCTGCCTTGCTTAGTTTTCATTCTTTTCGGTCTCCCGTCAAGAATTGCCTTGGGATGGGCAATGAAACGCGGTACGCGCGATATACCCCGACGCTGGCTCGTCAATCGCTATGTTGCTTGGTTTCTGCAGCTTGCCATCACCCCGATCTATATTGTCTTTCTTTATCTTGGCTCGTTGGCAAGCTGGGACGGACCGTTGATCGTCTTTCTCCAACACGCCTTTTTAACCCCCGTTCCGTTCGCTGGATAAACCCGCGATCGACAAGCATCGCGAATTGTAACCAGGTCGAGAATGACCCCCGTGTCGATTTTTTCAAACATGTCGGTTTGTCTGTCGATTATGATGATGTGCACACCGGCTTGGGGCGACATGGGGTGGCTCCCACCGGCAAACATTGAGACAAATGAGTTCATATCCCATACCTGATAGACGCGCGCATCGATCTATTTCTCATGAGAGCGATTTTAGGGATTGTTTGGAATCTTGATGTCCAATAGTAAATACACGCCAAAGTCCTTGATTTGGAGTAAGTAGTACTTATCGCTCTCGATTTTTCTTGACCTCGAATGAACATTCAACCTTACGGTACGCCAAGCAAACACTGGCCCCCAAAACTAACTCCTTGGTGGTTCCACGCAACGCGAGTTTTCCGACATCGCGCGCTTGTCAAGCAAAAGATGTGCGATGTCACAGTGCTTGGGCTAGAAAATCTTGCGCGAGCAGCGGACGCTGGAAAAGGGATATTGATTACGCCCAATCATTCGTTCCACTGGGATTCGTATTGCTTAGCCAAGGGAGCTGAAACACTGCGTTTGCCATTCTATGTCATGACCGCCTGGCAAGTCTTTGGAAAAAGCAAGTGGTTTGAGCGTGAATCGATGCAGCGCTGTGGTTGCTTTAGCGTCGATCGCGAAGGAACGGACGTTCAGTCGCTGAAGACAGCCGTCGATGTTGTCCAATCCAGGCCAAACCCGCTGGTGATTTTTCCGGAAGGGGATGTTTACCATACCAATGATATTGTCACCCCTTTTCGCGACGGAGCGGCCGCAATCGCGTTGATGGCTGCGCGGAAAGCTGAGCGTCCCATCGTCATTATTCCAGTCGCTATTAAGCGTTGGTATACCGAAGACCCGATGCCAAGTCTGTTGCAGTCGATGGCGAGGATCGAAGAGCGAATGCTTTGGCGACCACGCCATGATATACCGATCGTTGATCGTGTTCTTAGTGTTGCACAAGGATTGATCGCACTGAAGGAGATCGAACACCGACAGTCGCCGCAATCGGGTACACTCGCTGACCGGATTAGTGGGTTGGCTAATTGGATTCTCTCGCAAGCGGAATCTCGATACCTGCTGAAACCAAAAAGCGATTTCATCCCCGAGCGCATTAAAGAAATTCGCCGAAACATTATCGCAGCCCGTGATTCCGTCGGTCATAATGCGTCACAAGAACAGCATATCGCTTGGGACCGTGACATGCATAATATGTTTTTAACAACTCAGTTGTATAGCTATCCCGGTGACTACCTGTCGATAGACCCTTCGATCGAACGGATCGCTGAAACTATCGACAAGCTTGAAGAAGATACGCTCAGTGTTTCCTATCCAACGATTCATGCAGCGCGACGCGTTCACATACAATTTGATACACCGATCGAGCTTCCAACGGGAAAAGAGAAACGGCTTTCACCGGCAGAACTTACCGATCAAATGGAATCTCGCGTTCAAGCCATGCTTCATCAACTCAACTCGTCGTACGCAACATCCTAAAATGAATTCTCTGGGGTAATGATTCCAGCATGTTTTCGCTAAGCAAGGTGAGTAAATCGTTGGGTACAACGCAGACTCCGCTACCGAGATCCATTATCCCACCAGGGAGTCCCGTCCTGGGTGACAACAGCTTCGGCTTCGTTTGAAACGCGAGGCAATTCCTCATAGATGGCTTCGACTTGGTCCAATTGAGGGAGGTCGGAAAAATCTTGGGGAGCTTGAGCCTCCCAGTTCCAAGGCGGACTCGTCGAAAGATTCGCAATGAAACCTTCGTCCGAAAGCGCTTCTTCAATGAGCGTCTCTGGCTCGTGTTCGTACCACACGTGATCGATGACTGGCTTGGGTTTGAAGCGTGGCTTGGGACGTGAACGGCGGATGGGTTCGGGGACTTCGATGCGTTCAAGAACCGTTTCGTAAACGACGGGTTCAGGTTCGACACCCACGGCTGGGGTTTCGTCGACGATTTCTCGCTCGATGATCACAACGGGTTCTGGAGTCGCTTCATAAACTGGAGTGGGAGCAAAGACAGGTTGTTCGATCGCGATCCGGGTTTCGGGCGTATAAATTTTGGCTTCGCCCGTTTGCCCGTGAGCGGGGAGAACGCGTACCTGAACACCAATATCATGAAACAATCGCATGATATGTTCATGACAGGTGAACATAATCGCCTGATGACCAAGCGCCGCAAAATCACGGAGAACCTTGGCTGCGCTTGTCGCTCGACCGGTGTCAAAGTTAACGAGCACGTCGTCTAGAATCAGTGGAAGCGCCACGCCACGTCGCGAGTAAGCTGCTGCAAGCGACAATCGCAAGGCGATAAAAACGGCTTCGCGAGTCCCCCGACTGAGAACTTCGAGTGGTAGGCTTTGATTTTTATCGTTGTCGATTTGAAGGGCGTTCTTACCGAGTGGTGTCCAGACTCGGACATACTTTCCATCGGTGAGTTGCTTGAGAAAAGCCGAAGCTTCTCGTAGAGTCTCAGGCTGGCGTTCGGTTTCGTAGATTTCACAGACTTGCTCAAGCAAGTTACTCGTGACAGCCAGCGTTCGCCAGTGTTCTGCCGAAAGCTCAAGCTGCTTTTCGAGCGTTGCGAGTTCAAGTTTGACTTCGAGCAACCGACGGTCGGCCGCGAGCGATTTCATCTCCTGCGCGATTTCACCTTGCCGTTGTAACAATTGCGAAACGCGACCCTTGAACTGCTGAACGCGTTCTTCGATCGTGGACCACTTCTTCTCCAAATCGCCGCCTTGCATACCGCCTTCGAGCTGTCTTTGCACCGCATCATAGGCAACTTGTCCACCAAGAATGGCTCGAATGCGTGTTTCTTGCTCTTCGATTTGGGCGAGGAGTTTGTGGTGCTTTTGCTTGAGTTCTAGCAAGCCATCGAGCTGCGCAGGGCTTTCGACAGCCAATTCGGCGAGTAAAGCTTGTCGCGTGCGGACAATCTTATCGATCGTACGCTGAAGAGCTTTTTGTCGTCGTGACAACTCTTCGTCTTCGTTTTTGAGCTGCTTTCGCTGAGAAATGTATTGCTGTTGTTGAGCCAAGAGTCCTTGCAACTCTTGCAATCGTAATACAGGACTATCGATCGATGACGATTCGTGATCGATGGCGTTCGCAAGAATTCCGTCTGTATCATCGACAAAATTTCGCTTGGCTTGGGCCGAGCGACTTTCGGGATCGCGATGTTCGGATCGCTTGTCTTTGCGATTACGATCATCGCGGGCAGTGAGTGACTCTTCTTCACGGCGACGCTCACGTTTGGGTTCGGAACGCGAGTCAGCATCTTTGGCAACGTCAATTTGGCGAGTTAAGCCCTCGATCCGTTGCATGAGTGCGCTCAGTTCGAGTCGGCGCTGATGCATTTCATCTTGTTGAGCTTTTAAGCGTCGACGCGTCTGGATGAGAGATTCGTAGCCTTCAGCCATAATCCGAAGGCTCTTGGGTGAGAGCGATTCAGCGAGCCCCATGGAGTGGAGCGTTCGCTTCCAAGAAACCCGAGCGGCTTTCAATGCATCGGACGATGACTGACCTTGCTTGCGAGCCGATTGATAGCGTTGTTGCGCTGCTTGAAGATTGTGAGCAATTGGAAGCATCCCTTCCAGTTGATTCAATTCGTATTCCGATTCTTTGAGCTGTTGTTCAAGTGAACCACCATGCTCGGGAATCAACGCCTGCATTTCATCGCGTTCTTGTTCGGCTTTGCGAATCTGATGGATAATGGCTTCCAATTGCGTTTCGCACTCGGATAAATCCGTGGACAATCCTTTTTCGTCAAACTGACGGAAAATGTATCCCGCGAAAATGGAGAACAGCCCCACCAATGCCCAAAAGACGCCTGTCGTTTGCGGCCCGTTGTAGTAAGGCATTATCCCGAGAACAGTTAGCAATCCGAAGGTGAAGGCCGTACCGCCACCGACGAAAAGGGCATGTTGAAATAACCCTTGCTGGAGCGGCACGACGCGCTCGGTGTTAAGCTCGATCGCATCGCCATCCAGTTCGCGATGGTGCTTTTGTAGCTTCTCAAGACGTTCTTGCGCATTCTCGAGCTTGCGCAAGGCGCTTGTATGCTCGTTTTGTTTAGCAATCGCCTTGTGAAGGTCTTTCGCCTGGCGCAAGGCTAAAAACTCATCAAGTTGCGCTGAAAGACGTTCTACTTCTTTCTTGTCATTGGCCGCGTGTTCTTTGGCTTGTTTCAAACGCGTTGCATGAACACGGACATCTCGAGCCGGACCGGCGAGTTGCGAAATCGCTTGGCCGGAAAGATCGGGCAGACTGGCCAAACGCTTATCGTTCAACAACAATTCGCGATCTTCTTCATTTAAGCCAAGTCGGGATGCGTCTTCGAGCAATTGCTCGGTGGTATTTCCAACTTGCGTTTCAATTTGCAGAATCTGCTTCTGCAAAGCGGCGATCCATGGACCTTGCTCAGAAGCCGCTTCGATCTTGTTCGCCAAAGACAAAATGCCTTTTCTCAGCGGCAAATGCGAAGCTTTCTCACGTAAACCGCGACGTTGATCTTTGATTTCCAGCAGCGTCTTCCGCTTTTCATCAAGAGCGACTTGCAGACGATTCAAACGTTCGCGCGCATCGTCTGGGAGATCCGTTCTCGCGGCGAGTTCGCGGACGGCAATTCTCAAGCGATCGCGTTCAGCCCACGGCGTGCGGACTTGCAGAGCGGTTTCGATGATCTTCGATTCCAGCGTCGCTTGATCAATGCGTTGATTGAGGTCTTTAATTTCGTCGCGCTGCGTCTTCTGCTGCGAAGCGAGTTCAGCCCAACGACGACCACTATGTGTAAGCTGCTCAAGTTCATCTTTGAGCTTCTCACGTCGAAGCATCATGCCCTGAATCTGGCCGGCTTCGGGTGTCGCGCCACAAATTTGAGTGCGAGCAGCGCGTAGCTGTCGCATGACGTCCACCAGCGAAACGCGATCGAGACCGCTGGAAAGTTTGTAGAGTTCATCGGCAGCGGTTGTATCGTCTAACGTGCTGAGTTCTTGCAACTCGCGCAGCCCGATCGCAAACACATTCGTGAAAATGGATTCATCAATGCTCCCCAGCAAACTCGTCAAGCGATGCTGGCCTTGGGTTGTTCCATCGCTGCCCGTGACAGCGACTTGGCCAATGATGGTTGGATCGTCAAGCTGGGTTCGACGTGTGATTTCGTATCCACCGCCTGGACCGGTAACGCGAAGCGAACCGCCTGGCTTACCGCCGAAAACGGGTGGAAGATATCGCTGGCGGCGTTCGGCGGTAAAGCCGTAGAACATCGTCCTGACGAATTGCATGAGGGTTGTCTTGCCGGCTTCGTTTGGCCCGTAAAATACGGTCATCCCTTCAGGAAGGGTATGGACCGACATTCCAGACCAGACACCGAAACCATCGATTTGAACGTCTTTGATCTTCATGACCAGGATTCTCCTGCGGGCAGCCCGCCAAATCGTCGTGTACACGACAACAAGTCGACTTTATGTCCTCTTAACATGTCGACGCCTAGTAACGTGGAGAGGTCGATTAGGTCTTTCGAACGAACGGAGTCGCCCGGAATAAGAGCCTGTTGCCATATGGTTCCTCCCGGAGTTTCATTTTCAATATAGCCTTGCATGTTCATCGGTCTGGAACCGGTTTTGCGTTGCTCGGCTGTCGTTCGAAGAAAATCGCCTAGGATCGTATCTTCTTCTTGCCATTTTTTCGGCAAGGATTTTGGCGGCAGGACTTCGATGTCGGTCGACCAAACGGCAGGCTGACCGTATCCAAACTCGCGTCGCAACCAAACGATCAACTCTTCAAGTGCCGCTGGTCCAACAACGGTTGCATTTTCGAGATCCATCTGAACACGCCATCGTACCAAAACATGCCTGCCGTTGGCTTCTGCTTGAAGGCGATTGATTCGTTTGGTCATCATTTGACGAATATCACGGCCCAGTGCCATATCGTCAGCATCAATGTTTTGATCGCTGTAACGGAAGAGATCTGTATCGAGTGCATGAACGGTTGTCTTGTGGTTGCTGTCGACGTCAACCATGAAGCATCCGTGACTACCCACTTCATCCATGGAGCGACCTTGAGGCGAACCCGAATACCGCATCTGCTGACCTTCATCGCGGAGTATGATTCGATCGTGAAGTCCACCGAGCGCCCAATAATCAATACGTTCGCTCGAAAGCGATTCGAGATCAGCTTCGCCAACCCCAATCGCAATTCGATATTGGTCGTCTACTTCGTGGGCGTATTCGGCAGCCCGAATCGTTTGGCGGCCCTCGCTCGAACGCCCCAGCAAAGTTGCGACGGCAACGCCACTACGACGGTGCACGATCGGCTCGATGCGTTTCGCGAAGCGATGCACATTATCCGGAAGAGCCACTGCTTCGGGCCAACGGTCGAGATCGTCGACGACACCGGCGGCCCAATACACCTGAATACCTCGGTCGCGAAGCAATTCGAATTGCTCGAGCAAGAATGCTGGACCACACGCTCCGCAACCGATTGGGTTAAGCAAATCACCGCACAGCACAACGAAGTCGACGTTCTCAAGGATCGCGTGCTCAAAAACCGCTTCCGCGGCTTTCCACGGAGCGTCGATTAACGCGGGTTTGAGATGATCAGGAAGGTCCGGCAAATCCTGCATCGGACGTTCCAAGTGAAAATCGCTGGCATGAATGAATCGAAAGGAATCCCTTCCCATCTCCGAATCACCTCCAAAAAATAGCTAGAATGGATTGGAGTTGGCAGTCTAGTGCATCTGGCGAGTCTGTGCCAATCCCGGTTTCAGGAAAGGGCAGCACTCTTGCCGAATGCTAGCATTCTTTGAGGTTGCCCTGCCTTTGAAGTTGCCCTGCCTATGAGGGAGCGTTTCCAGCCCATCAGCGTATCGATGGTTTTTTTGCCCCCATTCTAGTGGCTGCTACCTGGTGCTTTGTTCCCATTAAGAATGACGGTTGAGGTAAACTTGGTCGACGGACTGGAAGTCCGTCGTACTCTAAAACTTAGCTGTGACGAAGCACTAGTTCGACTGTCCCAAATTCTTCCGGAAGGGCTTAATCGCATTGATAACACGAAGCGCAAGCGAGTGGCTTTCTTGAGGTTTCAATACCCAAACCACTCGCTTGCGCTTCGTGTTAGAGGATTTGGGACAGTCGAACGAGAAGTCCGTCGCACCCTATCCAAGCTGGAACAGTGCAATCGTGCAAATTCACAGGTCGAATCGCCGTTCGTGACGAATATGCTTGATTCACGTTTTGTAGCAGGCATATCGAAGATGTCGCGACAATTCGTCTGAATGATTCGTTTTTTCTTTGCGGTTAACCACAATCAAAGGTACGTTTTCAGGACAAGCGAAACTTTTCTTGTCACTTGCGGCAGTCGCATGCTCATCGGACTCCCCCTCACGAGTGAAGCAGTGCAAACAGTATTAATCGTCGACCCAACATTGGATGTTCGGGAAGCCATCATGGCAGTAGTCGATCCATCAAAAATCCGTTTGCAATGGGCAGACGCAGAATCGGATGCGACTAGCATCTTGCGCCGGCATACCGTGACTTCTGTCGTTGTCAGTATTGATAATCGCACGACGGATAAGCTCGCCTTCATCGATTTGGTTCGACGGGGACGAAGAACACACTATGCTCATATCATCGCTGTTTCAGCCTGCAAGAACGGAAACCTGCTCAATGATGCGCTCGTAGCCGGGGCTGACGATTACATGAGTCGCCCCATACATCCCGACGAGTTCTTGCGACGATTTCATTGGGCAGCGTCGATGTCTCGCTTAGACAGAAAACGTCCATTTGTTTCCGTGCTTGATGGTTAACGAAAATCGCGGGATTCCATTTTTAGCCCTTTGACGCGACTGCTGAGATCTTCGATTCTTCCGACGACAACGTGAATGACACCTTGTCGATGTTCTAGAACACCGTGAACGAGCCAGGCGTTGGATTGTTTGCAGACGAGATAGTTGTAATCCCAGATCGCTGGCTTGATAACGAGATTGACCGTTCCGGTTTCATCTTCGAGCGTCACGAAGGTGATCCCTTTGGCCGTGCTCGGACGCTGACGCAAAAGGACGAGCCCGGCCACGCGAACCGGTCGGCCGTTCGGCGTTTTCGATAGGTCAGCGGCGGTGGTAACGCGCAATGCATCGAGCTCGTCGCGGCAGAAGGACATCGGATGACCACGAAGCGACAAACCGGTTGTCGCGTAATCGGCGTAAATTTCTTCCAACGGCTGCATGGGTTGAAGGGATAGCGGAACAATCTCGTCTGCGTCGGTACCTGAAAAATCGAAGAGTGGTTGTGACTTAGGAGATTTTTCGATGGCCAGCGATTGCCATAAAGCGGCTCGGCGATCGCCTGTGATCGACTCAAGTACACCGCTCTTCGCGAGTAGGGTCACAGTTCCTTGGCCGATTTGGGTTCTTCGTACGAGATCGCTCGAATCTCGAAACGGACCGTTCTTGTTTCGATCATCGAGGATCGATTGGGCGATGGCTTCGCTGAGTCCTTCGAGCATACGCCATCCCAGACGGAGGGCAAAACGTTTCGTTGAAGCCGAGTCTTCACTATTCGACGAAGAACCTAAAGCCCTTTCCCGGCCGCTACCGCGTTCGAGCTCTCCCACTTGCGGGCATTGGTCTCTACCCATCTTTACCCTCCCGCTCGCGGGAGGGTCGAGCGCAGCGAGGGGAGGGCAACGGTTACTAACGCTACTGGCACCCACCCCCAAGCCACGTCCCGCGGCGTCGACCCGCCCCAGGGGGGGGGGGAGGGGGGGAGGG
>JANOAI010000273.1:0-6996 GCA_031411055.1 Pirellulaceae bacterium | reverse complement strand
TAGCGCCTCAGGCTCAATCGTCGGCTAGTCGTAGTTCGCTATCGACTTCCGTGGGATTTCGTCTTCACGCGACAGAGGTAGCTGTCGACGGTCATGAAAAGTGTCGAGCCGTCTTCGCCGAAGCAGCAATTGCTTGTTCGCTCGTTGGTCGTGATTCGGCCGAGCGCTTTACCTTGCGGCGAGATCACAAAAATTCCGCCTGGGCCGCTGGCCCAAAGATTTCCTTTGTCGTCGACTGACATGCCATCGGGAAGTCCAGGTTGGACCCCGATTTGATCGGTAACATCGAGTAGGACTTTTCCCGTTTCAAGTGTTCCATCCGGCTTAACGTTGAAGGCCATCCAAACGGCTTGCTTAGGATCGCTTTGTGCAACGTATAAAGTTTTATCATCGGGCGAGAAGGCGATACCATTGGGGCGTTGCAATTGTGTCGTAAGCAGCGTTAATTCGCCGGTTTTTTTGCTGATGCGATAGACACCGAAATGATCGAGTTCGCGGCGCGGATCTTTCTCGCGAGCGGGCAATCCGTAGGGAGGATCGGTGAAGTAGAGATCACCGTTCGCCATCAACGTTACATCATTGGGGCTGTTCAGTCGTTTGCCTTGATAGTTATCGGCAAGCGTTCTTTTTCCACCGCCGGGCGTGAGCCTACTCACTCGTCGGTCTCCATGCTCACAAAGGATCAGTTGGCCATCGATGTCGAGGCAAAGACCATTACTACCTGGTTCGAGTCCGTAGTAGGTGACGCCCGTGTATCCTGAAGGCGACATGAAGACGGAGATCCCATCCGATTTCTTCCAACGAAAAATCGTATTACGCGGGATGTCCGAGAATAGCAGATGACCATCTGTGGCCGAGCCGATCCAGACAGGGCCTTCTGTCCAGGTAAAGCCGTCGGCCAAAATTTCGATCGGGGTTTTGGGATCCAGGAGGGTTTCCAGGTTTGGGTCGTAAACTTCGATTTTGCCGAGTGTTCGCATTTCAGTTTTCGATTGAGCAAAACAGGGGATTGCAACGGCAGCGGCTGTTAAAACAAACAGGGGTATGAATGAAGTTAGCTTCATCGATCAATCATCCTGGGGAAAGGTTTTGAGAGGAGAAGGCGGCGAGGAATCGTTCAACACTTCACGATACAGCATTTCATATTGTTGCATCTTTTCATTTAGATCAAAGTACTGGATACAACGATCAAGATTGACCCTGGATAGCTTCTGGTGAAGCACTCCATTTGCGGCTACTTCGACAACTTTTCGCGACCAGGCATCCCAATCGCCGACGGCGACCGTCTGTTCGGCGGCTGCGTCCCCGAGGAGCTCCAAAACACCTTCGGCTTGGGTGCTGATGACGGGCAATCCGAAGGACATGGCTTCGAGGACAACATTCGGCATCCCTTCGTACCGAGTTGGCAACAATAGAAGTTGGCATGACTGCATCCAGTTAGCGACATCGTCGCGACGGCCAACGAAGTGGATACGCGTTTCGTGTTTGCAGTGGCTGGCCTGGGTTTGCAACTGTGATTTCATCGGGCCATCGCCGATGAAAATGATTTGGTGAAGTGGTAAGGCGGACAGAATTTCGTCGGCGCGGGACATCAACACATCGACCCCCTTTTGATGATGTAATCGACCAACAAAAAGCAAGCAAGGCGTCGCAGGTGCGATTCCAAGTTGTCGCTGCGCATAAGATTTTGCTTTGATGAACTGCTTTGTCGGGTCGATCGATTCCGATGGGGATCCAAAATCGGCGTTTACGCTCGTAATGCCGTTCGCAATCACGACAATTTTCTTGGGATCGACTTTATCGTAATTTTGGCTGTGTTCGGCCACGGACTGACTGACACACACGAGTCGACTCATGGCCATCGAAGAGAGCCAGTTTAACCAATGCCGACCGTAGCGAGGATCCACGACTCTGGCACCACCTACGAGCGGTACTTTGAAGAAAGGATAGAGAAGGGCTGCCAAAACGTTGGCATGAAAAAGAAATGATTGTGCGATTTCGGGGGGCGAGCTGCGAATTTTTTGCCACAAACGAGCGAGAACCCAGGGGAGATGCCACCAGGTTTCGCCGCCAAGAAAATGGACTTCGATATTCTGACCTTCGAGGCGATCGAAAAGGCGATCGTGACCCTCGTCAGGAGGCCTACTTAAGGCTAAAACGCGGACAGAATGCGAGTGCTCCCGCAGGTGTAACGCGAGATTGGTCAAACACTGCTCGGCACCTCCGACCGCCAATTCGGTGATGATGAGATCGATCTTCATGGCCGAGTGCATCCTATCAGCTTCATTCGACGCTCGCTACACTGTCTTATAGTATGACTAGCCCCGAAAATATTGGTGATGAACTCAGCCGGTACGACTATGTTCTGCCTCGAGAACTCATCGCTCAAGAAGCTCTTCCAAATCGAGCTGATGCGAGATTGATGCTGATCGATCGAGCCCGTCAGTCGATCGATCATGCGCATGTTCGCGATCTTCCCCAGATTTTGCGGGCTGGTGATGTGATGGTCGTCAACGATTCGAAGGTTGTGCCAGCACGGTTGGTCGGGTTTCGCACCTTGACGCAGGGTCGCTGGGAAGGACTCTTTCTCCGCGAGGGTGAACAAGGAGTCGCCGAGTTGCTCGGTAAAACGCGTGGTCGGCTACAAGTTGCCGAAACGGTAACGTTGCGTGATTTAGAAGGTCGCGATCAGGGACGTTTGGTCGTAGTCGCCAATGGCAACGAGGGGAAGGTGCTAATGCGCCCCGAACCGTTGGAAGACTGGACTTCGGTCATGGAGCGTTGCGGTCGAGTTCCGCTCCCACCCTACATTCGCAATGGACAAATGGTTGATGATGATCGCGTACGTTATCAGACGGTCTTTGCCCGATCTGCGGGTTCCGTTGCCGCTCCGACAGCCGGGCTTCATTTTACTCCGGATTTGATTCAACGTTTACGACAAGCTGGCCTCGCATTTGTCTCGGTTACGCTGCATGTTGGTCTTGGGACTTTTCGACCCATTCAATCGGCGAAGCTGGAAGACCATCAAATGCACTCCGAGTTTGGTGAGATTAGCGATTCCGTCGTGAAACGTCTGAACATGTCTCGTTCCGAAGGGGGAAGAACCATCGCCGTTGGTACGACTTCTGTACGAGTGCTAGAAAGCGCAGCCGCAAACGCGCCGGACCTCAAACTATCGGCTTGGAAGGGTGAGACCGATTTGTTTATACGACCTGGCCACTCGTTTAGAACCGTCGATGGTTTGATGACGAACTTTCATTTACCCAAAAGCTCACTGATGGTCCTCGTTTCCACCTTCGCCGGCCATGAACTTATTCGCCAAGCTTATCAAGAAGCGATTCAGCAAAGATATCGGTTTTATTCCTACGGAGATTGCATGCTGATCTTGTAGATCATCTGTACTCTCATCCGCAAATTTCACGAGTGTTTGAATGCCTAAAGACGAAGAAGTTTTAGTTGTCCCGGCATTGCTGCTTGAGCAGTTGGGGGCGTTTTCGGGCTTTCAATCCGATGTCACCCGGTATCTTCCGGCAATCCTTGATCGCAAACATCAATCGTTTCTACCGCGCAGCCAGTGTGAAACGGACCCGCGATTCAAACAGCTAATACCCTATGTGATATTGGAGTGTACGAATTCTGAAGGCACCAGCGTTTTTCAATACACACGCGGCAAGGGACAAGGCGAAGCTCGCTTGCATGCAAAACGAAGTGTTGGAATTGGTGGCCACATCTCGGTTGAAGATACGCAAGGCGATGATTGGTACCAGACTGGGATGCAACGCGAGTTGGAAGAAGAGATCGAGATTGAATGCGGCTGCCGTAACGACCGGATCGTCGGCTTGATTTATGATGACACAACCGACGTTGGCCGAGTTCACCTTGGCGTCGTTCACATCATGCAGCTGCATTCGTGCCACGCAAAAGCTCGCGAAGATGAACTTGTCTCAGCGGGTTTTCGATCGATCGAAGGGATCAAGCAAGATCGGGATTTCTTCGAGACTTGGTCGCAGCTTTGTATTGACCATCTCTACTAACAATCATTTTTTAGCTCTTTTATCCCGAGGTTCGTCATGCGATTTCCTTCATCGAATGCAGGCAACAATCTGTCACGGAGAAGACTGTTGACCGCGAGCGCTGCGGCCGCAACGGTAACGCTTTCCATAACATCAACAGGATACGGCGACACGCCATTGACTGCGACATCGAAAGTTCCAGCCGACTTTCGGATACAAAAAAAGCGTGTCCGGCAATCGGTGATGGGCTGGTGCTATAAGCCGATGCCGATTCCGAATCTGATCGATTTGTGTGTTGAAGTTGGGCTGGAAGGAATCGAGGGGATCGATACGAAGTTCTATCCAGAAGCTAAAGCCAAGGGACTTAAGATATCATTGGTCGGCAGCCACGGTTTTGGCGCTGGCCCAACAAGCACAGATAATCACGCCGAGTGTGTCCAAAAGCTGATGAAGAGCATTGACACGGCCGTCGAGTTTGGTGCCAAGAGTGTGATCACCTTCACGGGAATGCGTGTCCCAGGGATGGACGACGCGATAGCCGAGAAGAACTGTCTCGATTGCTGGAAGAAAGTCATTGAACATGCCGAGAAGAATCAGGTAACGCTGGTACTTGAACATCTCAATTCACGCGATGACTCACATCCGATGAAAGGGCATCCCGGCTATTTTGGGGATGATGTCGAACGTTGCTTCGATCTGGTGAAGCGGATGGACTCGCCGAATTTTCGCTTGCTGTTCGATATCTATCATGTTCAGATCATGAATGGCGACGTGATTCGACGGATCAAGAAGTATCATTCGCTCATTGGGCACTATCACACGGCGGGTAACCCTGGGCGGGCTGAAATGGATGAGACACAAGAGATCAACTACGAACCAATCCTCAAAGCGATTTTGGAAACAGGCTATCAAGGTTTTATCGCTCAGGAGTTTATCCCTACCTGGAGCGATCCCGTTCTCGCGTTCCGGCACGGAGCCATGGTCATGGACGTGTAGTAATCGGACGAAAGCCTTGGATCCGCCCTCGAGGGGCAAGTCCGGCAATATCGATGGGAACGTCCATGCGGTGCTCACCAATATTTCCAGCCTCATCATGGGCTTCGAGTTTGAGATAAACGCGAGGTGGAAGATTCGGATCTGACATCCAAACGTATCGCCCAGTGTTGCGGAGTCCATTGGCAATTGTCACCCAAGGACCACTTGGGAGCTCACTGTACGAGAGTGATACAGGGCGTTCACCGAAGAAGCTATCGCGGGCTAAATATTCAATGACCATCGAACCAGCTTCGGTACCTTTTCCGTATTGAGCCGAGTGTATCCGGGCAGATGGGATTTCCGTATCGACGTGAATCCAAGCATCTGCATTGTCACCATTGCGAGGGCGGTTACTCGCTAAGCCATTCGAACCGACAATCACCATTCGGAATCCGAATAGACCTTCTGTTTCTACTTTAATGTCGAATGGGCTCACGCCATCTGGATCGGTTCCCCAGCGTTCCCAGATCTTTCCACCATCGGCCGTTCCCCAAAGCTCGACCGCAGCAATGGGCGATGCGGCGGGCGAGTCGACGGCATAGTCGAGACTGAAAGCTTTCGATGAGCTGTAGAAAGGTTTCTCGGTTAAAGCTTTCCCGTCACCTTCGAGTGCTGGAGACGGTTCGACAGAAAGTGGTGAGTGATGGGAGGTGGCTTCACGGTTGTTCGAAGAAGGAGCAGGTGCGCCGTCAAGGTACAGAACTTCTTCGGCGGCCTTCTGAGACTGATTTTGAATTTCATCCAAACTGCGAAGTGGATAGGGGCTGGCAGAAGAAATGGGAGTCGCCGTCGGAGCCGGCGTGGTCGATGGACCGGCTGGATTTCGATGAGCACTAGAATTTGAAACAGACGGGCTTCGGTTTGACGGATAATCGGCGGTGTTCTGAGCAAGCGGAGTTGTCGCACCGTTTGCGTTTTTCGTTGCCGGCGTATTCGGCAGCGTCGTTGGGACGCTTGGTATGGCTGGATTTGACGTCGGGTAGCTCTGCGTGAAACGTGGATTGGGATTGCCGCTGGCAAGCTGCAGTCCGCCACGGCCGAAAGCCGTCTTCGGAACTTGTGGCAGTCGAGTTACTTCGGATTCATTGCCTGCCGCATCCCGGGCAATCAATCGCACGACCAACTGCCGTGCCGCCGAGGGCATTACCCACGTACCATTGCCACTCATTTCGGTTAAGCCTTCCGAGGTTGTGAATGGAATCGTGGTCCAGCGTTGGTCTTGTTCTGTTTGGTATTCGAGTCTTAGTCCAGTCGCAACCGGATTCGCATCTCGGACGATGAATCTCGCTTCCATATCACCGCGATCATTCGTATCGACGGACAAGCTTAATTCGGGACTTTTAGTGTCGACCATGATTTTGAGTGGAGCTCCACCTGGGTCGAAAGTCTTGCCGGAACCATCCATCGTCTTGATGCGAAACCAAATCAGCCCGTCTTCTTTCGATTCAAAACGAAACTGTCGCGACTTAAGATCACCCCGGGCATGCAAGTTCCATGTCGCGCCAAGATCCGCCGACGACTCGAGTTGGACCTCAGCCGGGAGCTGGCCGTTTTGGTCAACATGGAATGGGATCGTGAAGTCGCTTTTCGACCAGTAGATCACATCGTTCGTTCGCCCAACGTTCGACGGAATGGATAACGCCGCCCATAGCACGAAACAGGCTCGAAGAAGCCGATTCGACTTACGAGCTATACCGAACGGAAACGTAGATTTGAAGCAAATGCTTGCTATCGACATGCGCAACCAACGTTCGAGACGGAGTCGGTGAATTTCCAACCATGGAATCGACACTCAACTTTATGTATCGTCCGTCGCGAATAGCCTAGCCCAAGAAATCCTCTCCCCGTTCCTTAAATTGATTAAAGTCGCCTTTGCACTGCAAAGGCGACTTTAACCTGATTTTTAACTCCCCGTTCCCGCTTAACTATCGCGTTGGCGGTGGTGGAG
>JANOAI010000272.1:0-4556 GCA_031411055.1 Pirellulaceae bacterium | reverse complement strand
TTAACTCGGGTGATTGCAACCTACGGAGCTCGCCTTGAAGCGGATGCGATCGATGCCGATCTAGGTCCAATTGCCCACAATGTCTTCTTGACGCACGAGGATATCCGCAATCGATGCCTACGGATGCTAATCGCGCCAGGGGTTCCAGTCGAACAATCCATTGAAATCAACCGGATCAGGTATTCCATTGAACATTGGACGGACACATTCATGGCTCAATTTTGCCAAGACACGACGCGATTGGAATATGCGTTTATGGCTGAGCGAACCGCCGAACTGATCGAGGAAGCCAAGGAACGCGAATCGGACTGCTCCAAACTCGTTGCCTGGCAGCTGATGGTTGCAAGTTGTCAAAAATGGATGAATCAACACTGTCGAACGACGAGTGCCAATGGTGCACTCAATCAACATCTTGGCGAGTCTGTACTCGCTATGCTTCACCCTGAGCGATTTCCAGCCGTCAGCCCATTCCCGCTCCCATTCGGTGATCGAATTACAACGCTGATCGAACAAGCCAATCTGTGGTTGAACCAGTTGCTATCACCGATGCCAATTCCTGTTGCGATGCTGCCGAACAAATAGGCGCTATCTCAATCCGAGAATGTAATTCTTAAAATCTCGCATGTCGGAAGGGGGTGATGGTCCAATAATCAGCGGTCCATCGTCCGCGAGCGGTCGTAGTCCATGACTGCCCTTTACCAGCAATGGATTCAACGGAATAACGTCCATGCGATAGCGAAAGCCGAGCTTCTTTTGAGCCAGCCTCAACATGGCTTTCGCTTTCGAGGTCATGAATAGCTCGACCGGATCGTAGCCTGGCTTGCGATGGATATCGACAGTCTTCGCAAAATCGGGGGCCCGACGGTCGTCAAGCCAATAGGTGTAATTGAACCAGCTATCAGGCGCAGATAAAGCAATGAGCTCGCCGCTCCGCGGATGATCAAGTTCGAGCGATTCCGGGGACACGACCTCGTCAATTCCGTCGATTGATCTCAGAAAAGCTTGTACCTCACTAATCATCGAACGATCGTTGACGTAGACATGAGCCAGCTGATGATCGACAACCGCGAAAGCTCGACTCTCTCCCGGCATGAGCATTTCGCCATAGGGTCCGTCACGTGTAACCAACCACCCTTGCTTTCGTAAATGTTGGTTGATAGCCACCGATCGGTTGACGGGGACAAGTCCATACTCGGAAACAACAATCACTTCCGCGTTGATCGCGTGAGCTGCTTCGATAACTTCAACTGCACAAGCATCTACCTCGCGAACGCGATCCATCGAGGGACTTTCCATCCGCTGGAAATCGTAGTCGAGATGCGGGAGATACACTAAGGTTAACTCAGGTTGTTTCTCGCGAATAACAAGCGCCGAAGCCTTAGCGATCCATTGCGAACTCCCTAATCCCGCCATCGGTCCCCAAAACGCATGAAAAGGGAAGGGCCCCAATCTTTCTTGAAGACGACAGTCGGTGCGATCCAAGATATCGAAAACCTTCGAGCCATCCGACCCGTAGTGGGGTTTCGGCGTTGCCGACCATTCTACGGGTGCATTCTGATTGAACCACCAAAACATTTTGGCGGTACGAAGCCCCTCATACAATTTCGAACCTTGAATGAGCGAATTCGATTGCTGCCAAAAACGTATCTCGCTCGTATCGCGAAAATACCATCCATTTCCAACGATGCCGTGCTCACGTGGCGATGTCCCTGTAAGCATGGTCGCTTGGGACGTGCAGGTAACTGCCGGAAGGGGACTTCGCCACGGTCTGACTTGACCAACGCCTCCCAAATTGGGAGCGAATGGGAGCAACTTCGGCGTCAGTCCAACCACATTAATAATACAGATCTTCTTCATGTTGCCCCCAGTTTAAACAACGCTTGAGGGAACGTGATAGGCTGATTCACGAAAGGATTGGAGCTTGTCTTTAATTGCCTGCCGTGTTGGGCAAGCCCTCCTTCTTAAATTCGATGAGACTCCTGTGGCAACTTGGGAATGTTAGGCAGCCAAGATTAATGTCTGTCAAACTTTCCCTGTCTTTGCCCAAATTTCCTTGCAGTTGAGCGGACGAGGGCGCGTTTTCGCACTGGTCGGTCAGCCTATAAAGGTCCAGTTGATTGGTTCGGCAACCCGAACATTTGATTTTGACGCTCCACTAGGGCCTCCAATAAGTCTTTCCATCGAAGGCGCCTTACTCCAAACTGCCCGCGATCAAGCCAAACGATGTCGGAGATCACACCATTGATCTTTTCATAAATCGCATGCCAAATACTATTAGCACGAGCAACCAACCGCACTTCGCTACGAATTGATATGGTTATCTGCTTAAGCACTTCCATTGGCTTTTCGGTACACTTTACTTTCGCGGCCTTTCCTGACATCACCTTCCTCCTTGTGTTTGACCTGAAAATGACAAGTCTATTCATTCTTCTCATTATTCGGGGAAGGTGAATTTAAGAAGACGCAAGCAAATCCGTTTTTACATAAAGCCTCGCTCTGGCGTAGATTCCATTCCGCGTTGCGACACTGGTGTGCCATATTCATTGGTATCAAAGCTCGTCATTGTAGTCCTTCACAACATCGCATGAGAATCATGGTCATGGCAATCCGACAAACACAGTCACAGGCATTCCTTACCAGCAGTTTTGCTTGTTGCAATTGTCCGTGGAATTTTTCCGTTTTGTTTGCAGGTGCCTGCATTCGATCAGTACTCTTAGTCATACCGATCTTCTTGATTTCAATCGTCGCATATTGCGATGAAGTTGCTAAATCACGAATTATTTTATTCGTTGACGACGAAGATGTTCTCTATCGTTCCGGTACGCAGAAGGAAGTCATCCCGCTTCGAAAATTCGCTCAGAATCCCGTTATTGCGCCCGATAAGCCGTGGGAGGGGATGATTGGTTGGGTGAGCACCTATCGCGATCCAACCACCGGCAAGTGCCAGATGTGGTACCAAGCTTACAACGACAAACGCGTTGAAAACAAGCAACTCAAGTGTGTGGTCGCATACGCGGATTCCACCGATGGGAAGACTTGGGTAAAACCGGACCTCGACTTGTTTCCTTATTACGAAGTGAAGGAAACGAACATTGTTCTGATTGGTGCGCCGAACGGTTATGGCGATCGCTATTGCAATTCGGTAATTGTCGATGCACGCGACCTCGACCCAACACGCCGCTACAAGATGGTCTATTACGACTGGGAACCCGACGACGATCGGAACCTCGGTGCGGGTATGCGGGTGGCCTTCTCACCAGATGGGATTCATTGGACCAAGCACGAACAGATCGTCCATAAGACTTCGTTTGGCGCGAAGGGGAGGCAAGTTCCATTTGCCGATGAAAGCATCTATGTCGAAGGGCCCGAAAAAAGCGGCCAGCCTAGCAAAAGCTGGCTCGTGCCGCTTTCGATGTCCGACGCACAGGATGTTTTCTTCGATGACTTAAAGAAATGCTATGTCGGATACGGCAAGATGTGGATGCAAGGGCCTGACGGTGGGACGCACTGGAAGCACGGCATGGGACGCATCGAGAGCCAGGATTTTATCCACTGGTCGAAACCACAATTCATCTTGAGCGTCGATGATCTCGATCCGCCTCAACACGAATTCCACACCTCTCCGGTGTTTCAATACAACGAGCAATATTTTTCGCTCAATCAGATTCTCAATCGCTCGGCTGGCACAATGAACATTGAATTGATGAGTAGCCGCGATGGTTTTCGATGGGAACGGTCCTATCGAGACGTTCACTTTCTTGAACGAGGGACCGGCGCGACTTTCGATGCGTCGACGCTGCTCTCGAACGGCACACCATTCGTTGTCGGCGATGAAATGTGGTTTTACTACGGCGGATATCGAGGTACTGCTATCGGAGCTGTCGGACTCGATAGGCAGATTATTGGCGCAAAAGATTATTTCAGCGGCATCGGATTGGCGATGATGCCAAGAGATCGCTTTGTCGCAATTGTTCCAGATCCAGCAGTCGGCGTACGGAATAGCTTGAAACTGACTCGTGAGACGGTCGGCAAGGAAGTGCCGAAGCCCGTAAAGCCGAACACCATTGGCCAAGTCACGCTGCGTCCGCTCGATCTGAGCGAGGTTCGACGCATCACTCTTAACGCCGATGCATCGAAGGGCAGGATCGCCGTCGAAGTATTGAACGAAGAAGGCTTTCGTATACGTGGATTCTCAAAAGACGATTGCATTCCGTTGACCAGTGATTCGCTCGCGTCGAACATTGCTTGGAAGGATCGTACGCTCGAACAATTGAAGCCAGGCCGCTACATGCTACGTATTCACCTCGACAACTCCAAACTCTTTGCCTGTACCCTCCATTGATTGACATTAGCCAATCACGCAGTCAACCCTCAACTCGTTCTATTAACGCTGATATGAACAAACCCATTTTCATTTTGATCGCGTTAGTCGCGTTCGCGGCGCGTTCGGCTTATGCCGAGACGCTGTTGTTTTTGGACGACCATGAAGTCCTCTATCGATCTGGCACCAAGAGAGTCGTGCATTCGTTCGAGAAGTTCAAAGGTAACCCGGTTAT
>JANOAI010000271.1:0-2835 GCA_031411055.1 Pirellulaceae bacterium | reverse complement strand
AAACCAGCAACTGCACATCACACTCAAGCAACCCAGCAAAACAACAACCGCCCCTCAGCCACCCTGCGAAAATGGCTGATTCTTAGTTGCGATTGATAGCCATGCTGAAAAAACTTGATCGACTTCAGGACGATGAACCATCGCGTCCGTCGATGATCGAAACGATCTTTCATCCCGTTCCGAGCCTTGGGAATCGAAGTGCTTCATCGGACGGTGGTAATCCTGTCGCTTGGCATTCCGCTCGAATGATGCTCTTTCTCAGTTGGGCATGCCTTGGGTTGCTTGCTCGTGCCGTACATTGCAACGTTGGTCGCCCCGAGCTGTGGATCATGTTGCCTACGGATTAGGAGCGTTGGTCCTGTCGGACGAGAGCCGCAAAATGTCCATCGTGAACGGCAAGCTACTCGGAATGACCAACGCGTGAGGGTGTGAAACGGCGAGTAAGGCCTTTGGTAAACGCTGCCTGAGGCAAACACCCTTTCAAAGCTACGCGGCTTTTTGCATGCCCAGGTAGGAAGTGAGCACCGTCGTCAAAGGTGGCTAGAACTCACTTGGAAGAGTCCAAGAATCGTTTCCAAAGAAGGTCTAGAATCATCTCGAACACGTCCGACCCGATCACCCAAACCGGATCGAAGCAGTCGAGCAGGCTTCGAAGCACGAGCGTGTCGGAATCGAATAAGTTACGATCAAACAAGATGCTCTGCGACCTAGTTAGCGATGATCAACTCACCAATCCAACAACAAATCCGCTGGCCAAACCGTGTTTCGTTTTTTTGACACTATGAGCTCGGAAACTCGCGAACGCTTTTTGAGTTGCGTCGAATCATAAACATCGTCCAGAGTATGAGCGCTTTCAACGCTTCATATCTTCACGCTCGTTCCCCCTGGGAAAGGTCACCCAATCCAAAGTGTTGAACTTAGTTGATTCGGAATCGTCTACGGTTTGGGCCGAAGCGGGCGACGGCAATACGTTTTGCCATTGCCGCTCCAATTCCACGACTAGCGCCTGTCGCCAAAGCGACAGTGTTACTCAACTTAGTCATGCGTAGACGTCATTCCTCGACATGAATTGGTAATTGGTAAATAGTGTAGCAACCATTACAGTAAGCAAAGTGCCCAATCTACTTTGGCATGTCAAGAGATTTTTGTAGTGAACGATTCATAACAAAGCCAAGAGACGGTAAGTGAGCGAGGCAGGTCTAGTACATTTGACCTCCAATCGCTCGAGAAGTTCTTGGACTTGATGGCGTCCATGCACACTCGCCAGAAACTCATGCAAGGGTGCTTGATTGTAAACAGCCGTATGATCCTTTGTTGAGACAGTACAGCAATGGAAGAGAGCTTGATAACGCTGATCGCGCAGAACGAAAAAATGATCGTGAATCGCATCCAGCAAGGTAAAATTGCTGGTGACGTTGTGGTTGAACTCTGGATTGGTAGATTGCTGTCTCCACGAGGGATGGTCCGATTGCGAAGTGTCGCCTTGTCATCGCGATAAGGCTTGCCGACGGACGGCTCGAATGACGCGAATGCAAATACGGTTGGACAAATACTCGAGGGATTGGTGATATTCTTGGACCAAAAATGGAGCAAGATTGTTCTCTGTCGCTCGGACTAGAAACACACCAGATAGTTCGAACGCTTGGATTGCCCGTTTTCCCCAGAATGTCTCAGATGCTTCCGATCCTTAATGCAATCCTACCCGTGACGGTGGTTAGCCTCACAGTGTCTTCGCAGTGGAGTATGTTAAATAAGACTACTGCATCAACGTCTATTCCGAAACCGCTTTCAAGTACGTCACGTAGTTCAATTCGGACCTGCATCCCGATTGATATTCCCCATGTAGGCGAGAACGATGCGCCGCGAACCGTTCGACACTACTATTGAACTCAATCTTTTTTTGCGGGTCCAGCCTTGTCGAATTCACCTGGAACCGACGAAGCTTTTCTCGCGACTAAATCCATCGACTGGGCAAAGTGTGCAGGCTGCTCAGTCAATACTCGGATGTTCTTGAGTCTTATCGCGCTCTCGGTAGCTTCTGGCTTATTTCCTACCGAATGAATCTTGAATGCGATGTAGCCCTTGTTGTACTTTTCGTCGATCAGATGACACGTTGGTACGCCATTGACCCAGACCTTGATCGTTGAACCGATGCACTCAATACGGAAGTGAGCCCACTCGCCCATCTTGAACGCTTCGCGAGCGCGAGCGTCATCCTTGAGGTCGAACAGCCATCGCCACGAATCGCCGAAATCATCAAAAACGCCGCCAGTCCATGAGCGTGGCGTGTTGTCAATCTTCACTTGATAGCCATTCAATCGAACTGCCGCCTCAGCAGACGCATCAGCGCACCGCAGCAGAATACCGCTATTAAATGAGGGGTCGTCTTTCAAGTCCAGCTCAAGGATAAAGTCGCCGTATTTTGCTTCCGAGGTAACAAAAGTGTGTTCAACGGTGTTGATACGTTGTCGCAACACCATCGCACCATCCTCGACAATGGCAGGCGCGGGGTCGCGTAAGGCAACGATCTTCCAACCATCGAGATTTTCACCGTTGAACAACGATTTCCAGGGGAGGTCTTCAGCCGAGTTCAACGAAGGCGCAAATCCAAACGTTATCGTGATTGCAAGAACAAACCCATATACGATTTTCATGTTATGGTCGGAACGGTTATCGAGATTTCTTCTCATGGAGCGGATCCATTTTCTTCGGGGGTTTTCTTGGACTTCTTTTTCTTCGCCCCTTTGGATCGTGATTCATCCGAAGTGGCAGCGGCGGTCCGCGTGTATTGCTTTTTGTAGTCGAGGCTGCGTTGCCGGAGTTGGGCAAAGATGC
>JANOAI010000270.1:0-2426 GCA_031411055.1 Pirellulaceae bacterium | reverse complement strand
AATGACTTCCCAGCGAGGCGTTTTTTGAAATCAGAAACATTCCAGAAACTCTAGTCAGTCAGACCGAAAGTTGCGATCAAGAAACCGCAACCACCCCAGCCACCCTGCGAAAATGGCTGATTCTTAGTTGCGATTGATACTTTGGATTCCAAACGACCCAAGGCATTAAACAAGTGCGCGTAGTTGATTCCAGCGCGTTGGGCGACTTGCAACATCGAACCACAGGGATCACCGGACGACAACACAATCCCAATTTTTTCAAAGAACAAAAGTTCGGCGATGGATAGTCCACTCCACCGCTTTTTAGATAGCTTTGGATTGCTCATAGCAGGGCCTTATAACAAGAAGTAGTAATTACTACAGAAAAGTATATTGTTAGTCGCAATACTCGACAAATCTTCCTGAAAAAATCACACTGCCCTCACTATCACTTCAAGAAGACTCGACATCTACGGAGAGATTCACCAAACCGATTCGGTTCGGTGGCGAGTCGGGGTGATCCTACCCACTCGTTTGCCACGCGGCCTCGCCGTGCAGCGAGAGTTGCCTATTCGACACTTTTCGATTTTACCACGGAAGCTGTTTCAGCTTCAAGCCTTTCCCCTTTTCAAGCATGAGGTATGCCTGTGGCCATCAAACGTAAAATTCGCACTACTTCCACTTTTAGAGCCAAGAGGAATGAAATTCTGATGGGCTTCGAGAAGCCCGGTCCGAATTCGATCGGCTTCAATCCCCAGCAGTCTTCGGTAATGGGGCACATTGAACTAGGTGATGAACTGCCGATACTTACCTTCGCTCCGACAGGGAGCGGGAAGGGACGAGGCGCGATCATCCCAACCTTGCTGACGGTGGATCGTCCGACGATCGTAATTGACCCAAAAGGGGAGAATTATGCTGTAACGGCACGACGTCGTCGCGAAATGGGGCATCAGGTGATTGCCTTGGATCCATTCGGGATTATGGCCGAAAAATCAGATACGCTTAACCCGCTTGATTTGCTGACGTTGTCAGGCGTCGACGTGGAAGCCGAGGCGCAAAAACTGGCCGAAGCAATTAGCCATGACTACCTCAGCAAGCGAGAGGCCTTTTGGGATCAACATGGAACTGGACTTTTGGCGGGTTTATTGCATTATGCCGTGATCGGTAAAGATCCCTCGAATTTGTCGACTGTTCGGAAGCATCTCGTTGGGAATGAGCCCATTCATAAAATTGCCGAATCGGCCGACGAACTTTCAAACAAAGACCTCGACGACACTTTGGCGTACTACGAGTTCACGTCGTTTTTGAATCAGAGCGAACGTGAAACTCGACCCAGCGTCTTAGCGAGTTGTAGCGCCTACCTCAAGATTTTCAATTCGAAATGCGTCATTAAAGCCGTTGAAAAGTCGACCTTTAAATTGACCGATGTTATCTCGGGTAAGCCACTGTCGATTTACATTATCATTTCGGCAGATAAGATCAATTCGCATCGGGCGCTTTTGCGATTTTGGTTGGGCAGCATTATCGGAAGTCTGTTATCGAGAAGCAAGCGTCCCCCTTCCAAAACACTGCTCCTCATCGATGAATGCGGCCAACTTGGGACTTTTGATTCGCTTAAGCAGCTTGTCACATTGGTGCGTGGTTTTGGAGTGCAACCTTGGCTGTTCTTTCAAAGTCTTTATCAGCTCAAAGAGAACTACGGTGACGCTTGGCGATTGTTCATCGACAACGCCGGCGCTGTACAGGCCTTCGGGTTTGCCAATCAGTTCGCGGCTAGTGAATGGGGTGAGTTTTTTGGTCGCAAGCCCAAGGATCTGCTGTCGCTTCCTGAAGATGAGCAGTTTCTTCACATCCGAGGTCAAGGAACGATCGTCGCGAAGCGGCTCGACTACTTGAACGACTCGCTTTACACCGGCTTGTTCGATCCGAACCCTTACTACGAATCGAATGAAGAACCCGAAGTCGACGAGCCACCAAGAAAGCCCAAATAAACACGGTTGAGCAATGATACTCTCCCGGCTCCGAGTGGTTCTTCGCCCCGTTCTTGCGAGGTAAACGGATTACGATAGGGGGCCCTCGGATGTCGGGAGAGCTTTTCTCAGCACGGCAATGCGTTGCGTGCAGTTCAAGGTTGGATCATGAAGTTGTCGCTTCACAGACTCGTTCAGCCAAGTTCTGTTTTCACTGGATACTAAGCACCGATGCACAACTAAATTGTTAAAGCGAATCACAAGTAACTAAAAATTCGTCGGTATATACAGAGCGTTTTTGCAACCGTCGCTAGAATTCTGACGAACCGTTAGCTGCAGTGCAAAGACGCGTCTAAGTCGCGGAGCGACGGCAGTTGCTAGCCTGGGGTGGAGTTCGCGAAGCGAACGGAACCCCAGGTCTAGTCGCCAAAACATCGCAGAGTCGCGGAGCGACGGCATTTCTGCGACTTGGCAATG
>JANOAI010000269.1:0-5647 GCA_031411055.1 Pirellulaceae bacterium | reverse complement strand
TGCCATCTACTTTCCTGACTTCACCCTCCCTTTTGGGAGGGTCGAGGAGGAGGAACGACGACGAGGGGAGGGAATATGGTCACGAAACATTCGAAATCTCACCCTCCCCGCTGGCTCGTACCTCGCCATCGACCCTCCCGCGCTTCGCGGGAGGGTGAAAGTAGATGGCATTGGGCTAACGCACTGCGGCTGATGTTGGATTCAGTAATTTGTTGCTGAGAATCGCCTAAGTCACTACTTCTACAAAGGGATTTGATTCCATGTCGCATTCGATGGTAATCTTCGGTGCTTCCGGCGATTTGACGAGCCGCAAGCTGATCCCGGCGTTGTATCGCCAGTTCCAACGGGAACGACTTCCGAAGCCGACGCGGATTATCGGTGTCGCGCGCAGTCCGTTTACGAGCGAACAATGGCGTGAGCAGTTGGCTGCATCGACAGCCCAATTTTGCAAGCGAGATTTTACCCCTGAATCCTGGAAGGCGTTTGCGGACAATATTTTTTATCAACCTGGTGATATTGCCAACGATGCCGACTTTACCGAGCTGGCTGGTGTCCTCGATAAGCTCGAAGGAGGGGCTAAATCAACGCGCGTTTACTATCTTTCAACGATGCCCCAGCTTTACGAGACCGCCGTTGAACAATTGGGTAAAGCCGGATTGGCGAACGATTCAACGGGCCAACGACGAGTCGTGATCGAAAAGCCATTCGGAACCGACTTGGCGACCTCACGCGCGTTGAACGATTCGATTCACAAAGTTTTTCGTGAAGACCAAATCTATCGCATCGATCATTATCTCGGTAAAGAGACCGTTCAAAACATGATGGTCTTGAGATTCGGAAATACGATCTTCGAACCGATTTGGAACCGCAACTACATCGACCATGTCCAGATTACATGTGCCGAAGAAGTCAAAGTCGGTCGACGCGGCGGATACTACGACAAGTCGGGTGTGCTTCGCGACATGTTCCAGAATCATCTGTTTCAATTGCTGATGATTACGGCGATGGAAACACCGGTTCGATTTAGTGCCGACATTGTTCGCGACGAAAAAGTCAAAGTCCTTCGAGCCATTCGTCGTTTTCAAGGAAGCGAATTTGCGGAAGCAGGTGTCCGCGGTCAGTATGACGGCTATCTTCAAGAAGAAGGCGTTCCCGAGAATTCGCAAACCGAAACCTTTGCTGCATTGCGTTTGTTGATCGACAACTGGCGATGGAAGGGTGTTCCTTTCTATCTCCGAAGTGGAAAGGCGATGAGCTGTCGTACGACGCAAATCGTTATCCAATTCAAAGAACCGCCGCACTTGATGTTCGGTGGGAACCGCCGCGTATCGCCCGAAGCCAATCGACTCGTTATCCAAATCCAACCAGCTGAAGGATTGCAACTTTACTTCCAAAGCAAAGTCCCAGACCAAGAAATGCGGATGCGCCAAACGCACCTCGATTTCAAGTTCGATGCGGGTGGCGATGAACTCCCCGATTCCTATCAGCGATTGCTGCTTGACGCGATCAACGGCGATGCCAGTTTGTTTGCTCGAAGCGATGAAGTCGAACAAGCTTGGCAGATTATCGATCCGATTATTGCTGCCTGGCGAAGTCCCGCCGCACCGACGCTAAGCTCATACGAAGTAGGATTCTGGGGGCCAACTGCTTGCATGGAATGGATGCACGAACAAGAAGATCGTCAGTGGTTCGACGTTTGCCCTGTCATTGGGTAGTTTTTATTCTTCCACAGGCTTTTAACGAGGCCCAGGTGGAAGATGTTCGAGGAGATAACGGATGATCAGCATTCTGACGTGTACCAATGTCCCATTCCCTTCGCGCAGACCGTGATCTCGGTTGGGATATACCATGTAGTCGAATGGTTTGCCGAGCTCAACCAGCCGATCCACCAACCCTTCGATAATCTGAATGTGAGTATTCGTTTCGCCTGACCCTGTGATGATCAGCAGTTTACCTTGGAGGCCGTCAGCGTAATTAATCGCGGCTGCTCGTTCATAGCCGTCGGGATTCACCTCGCGCGTTCGCATGAAGATTTCTTGGAACCACGCGTTGTACAAATGTGGTTGCGGCTTGGGCACAACTGCGATGCCAACATGGTACGAATCGGGCTTGCGAAACATGGCGTTCAGCGTATTCGATCCGCCACCACTCCAACCCCAAATTCCAACGCGAGACAGATCTACGTAAGGGCGCTTCTTCCCCAACTCCTTGAGTCCCGCCTCTTGTTCCTCGGTGGAAAGCGGTCCCAGACTTCCGAAGACGGATCGCCGCCAGGCAGCTCCCTTTGGCGCAGGAGTGCCACGGTTGTCGATCGATAAAACCAAGTATCCCAGATCGGCGACGACACGATGGAAGTCAATCTGAGCGACGCCCCATTCATCCAACACCGTCTGCGCGTGAGGCTCGCCGTAAACGTAGATAAAAACGGGATACTTCTTCGAGTCGTCGAAATCCTTTGGCCTGATCAACCATGCGTCCATAGAAACGCCGTCGCCAATGTCGAGCTGCAAGAACTCCGTCGGATGCGATACTATTTCTTTCATCTTCTCCCGGATTTTGCTGTTATCTTCGAGCACCCGAACAACCCGATGTCCGTTCAGCTCGACGAGCTCAACACGCGGCGGAGAATCGATCGTAGAGAAAGTATGAAATGCCCACTTAGCATCAGGCGAGAAATCGTAGCCGTGTGTGCCGGGTTGGTCGGCGGGTGTGATGCGCTCCAACTTGCCAGTCCCATCCAGCGGCACACGGTATAAATACTTCTGAGTTCCATTGTCGGGAGAGGCATAGAAATAGTACCAACCTCCGACTTCATCGATCGCCCCCCGCTCAATAACGTCGAACTCGCCAGGAGTCAGCAACGAAAGCTCCTTGCCTTCGCGTGACCACAGAAATGCATGCCGCCAGCCATCTTTCTCGCTTACGACAATGAACGCTTCACCGCCTCGAATCCACATCAGCCCTGAATTCTTTCCCTGACTCGATTCCGCCCAGGCATCGTTCGATTCGTGAAAAATCTGTTTTACTTCGCCGTCGACTCTTGCGAGGAAAAAATCACGTTGATCGCGGAATCGACTGAGTGTTTCAACCAGCACTTCTTCCGAATTTCCGGCCCAATCTACTTGCCCCAGATAGAAACCCTCTTCCGGCGATACGATCGGCAACCAATGTAAGTTCTCGCCGTCGGCATCTACCACACCAACGCGAAGCTTATCGAGCTTTTCGCCAACTCTCGCGAAACGGTGATTCTGAACACCCGGATACGACGGATCATCGGGCACCAAGACCGGCCGCTGCCGCACGTGGGTGGAATCGGACTCTACAAAGGCGACGCGCTTTCCATCAGGACTCCACACCGGATCGCGATAACGCACATCGCGCTTGTCCGATCGCTTAGTCAATTGCGTTCGTCGATCGCTTTCCAGTTCCCGAACGAAGAGACTTTGATCCTTCAATTCCAACACCCACTTTCCGTCTGGCGACAGCAACGACTCCTTGGCCGCCTGCTTTCCCACGACAGATTTCGATTCGGTTCGATCGCCTGTGCGAACATCGTAGCTGACCTTGGGTGTGGTATCCGTTTTGGGATCACGTTCCTGGACGATGTAGCCAGAACTGTCGGGGAGCCATTCCGCCTGAAGCTTCAGAGGCCGAAACTCTCCGAGTTCGTAGATCGCCTTCAATCGAGACTCAGTTTCGTTTTGCCATGAGTCGTTTGACGTTTGGGCCTGTACAGGGCAAGTTCCCATCACCAGAGAAATCGTGACCGAAAGGTAGAAGTAGGCAGTTTTAAGATGCAGATTCATTTTGGTTCTGTGTTGCTTGGTCGCTGTTCGTATTTCTTCCGGTTTTTGCCGGTTTGAAGCAGCAACGTAGCCTACTTGAAAACCGTGCGGTAGTGTGAGAAGGACTGCGGGATCAGCGATGTCTCCCTATTTCGTCCAGAGATCGGCAAAGGCGGCATCGACCGATGCAGGCATGAGTTCGGTTTGCAGGCGGCCAGTCGACGGCGTTAATTTGAGCATTTTGGTCGGTGCCGATTTTGACAGCAAGGAAAGGGGAGCGTTGCCCGACACTGCTAGCGAATCGCTTGCGCGAGCAGGGGCCGGCGATATAATTACTTTGTTCGGGTTGGTCGTCAGGAGTTTTGTCGTCACGGGGTTGGCTGTTGCGACGCTGCTCGTGGTTCCCTTAACTACCGGGCCGACGACGAGGGTATTTGTCTTGCCGCCCAGGACGGCGGTAGTGAGCAGTTTGGTGGATACCGAAACGCTGTACTGTCCCATATTGCCGTAATCGCTGCCCCCTTTAACGCGAACGAAGTAAGTCCCCGCTGCAAGTGAGACGTCGATGACGGATGTCTTGGGAGCGATGAGCGATTGCGTCGGACCATCGAATGTACCGGTCTTAATGAGATTCGAAGCGGACCATAACTCGGCGCGGGGAATTAAGTTCGGTCCGATGGGTGCGGCCTTAACGGTGATATTGATCTGTCCGCCGCCGGTCGTGAACTGAAAGACGTCGACGTCGGTCGTTGTGTTGATAAGCCCGGACGCGAACAGAGGCGAGTTGAAAGCTGTGGTGGCACTTGACGCTAGAGTGGATATGCTAGGTTCGTCAGCGCGAAATCCGAGTAGTCCGCCAAGGATGGCGAAGTCGTCTTGCCATGTATACGGTCCTTGCTCGGTGACTCCACGACTCCAGGTGGTGCGGTCAGCCGAATTACTGTGCCCCATGATCGGTGTCCAAACATCTGTCCCGAAGTCGTATGGCTCCGTCACTGTTTTTCCGTCGGCCGACCAAACGGAACGGTGCACAAGGCTGTAGGCGTGGCCAGCTTCATGCGAGGCGGTTGCAGCAATCTGCATACGGTAGAAAGCGCCAGTACTGAAGTTTTCTGAAAAGACGAATACGGTATTCGGCGCCGACGTCAGGTACGAACGAATCTCGCTGGTCCCCGAAATGTTTTCGTCCACATCTCGCTTGAGCCAGTTGTCGTTCCCTCCAATGACGACCTTAAGTGCTTTGCCGTCCTCCAAGGTCCCATAGTAATTTGTGGTGACGTTGATGTTGAACGGAGCGAAGTCCTCTGCCACAGCCGCCCAGATTTCACGGATTTCCTGCTGTTCGGTGGTGCTGAAAAGGCCAGGGACACCATCGGTGTTGTACGCAGGCGTGAAAAGGTTGTAGTAATGATCGACGTTGCCCTTGTAGGTCTGCCACCAGTCGCCTTCGAAGTTGCCGTTGAAGTCCAAGTAAAGGGTCCTGGGCGCCCCAGGCAAGCTGTCGAGCATCGGAAGACCCATTCGCTGGTCTGCGACTTGCGCGCTGATCTTTCCACGGTCTAAGCCGTCGATTTGCTTGCCGGTGACGTCATTGAGTGCGAAGTTGCTGACCGCCATCAAGCGGCGGTCTTCGAGTTGTTCCAGGCTGCAACAACGTCGCAGGCCGGCCGACCTACTTGCTGATTTCTTCAGGGATTCGAGGCGGTTGGTGCGGGAGAAGAGGTTCATGGCTCATCGCTTTCTTGGGGTAGTGAGGTCGACATAAAGTTGTCTACTACTCCAAGCGCGAATGGAAAGGAACTGTTACATAGATTCTTCCCGTAATGAGAAAAAGGTGGGATGGGCGTTGAATTCCTCGAAAA
>JANOAI010000268.1:0-8065 GCA_031411055.1 Pirellulaceae bacterium | reverse complement strand
AGTACGAAATTCGTCGCAAACACGTTGGAGTACAGCCTTTAGGCGCCGAGCACCTTGGATGCGCCAAAAGCGGCTAAAGCCTGGACTCCAGCGCAGACTTGGCGCTGTCCAGTTAGGCTCTGCCTGGGTTCAGCTAATGTCGCCCTCCGGGCTATAGCAATTCACAACGAACAAAGCTTCCACATCCCAAAAACGATAGCAAGATGTGTAGAGACAACTGCCGCTTCGGCGCGAGGCGGCGGGGGTAGCCTGATGAAAATGTCGGAAGATAAAGAGCTTGGAGAAACTCTTGAAAGCGAATGACATCCGAATTATCGCTCCCTTCTCCCCGGTACTCCGGGGAGAAGGGCTGGGGATGAGGGGGCATTGTTTCCAAGCAAATCTGCCCCTCACCCCCCGCCCCCACACCCCCGACGACTGGGGCGGGGGGGAGAAAGAATGCGGATAGCGTTGATTTGGTTGCGAGTGCATTTTCATCAAGCCAGGCCGGGCGTGCAGCGCTACGGTTTTTGGGATAGGCTCTGCGATGGCCTCCAATCCGCGACGCGGTCTTCGCTCGGGTTCCAAGAATTCGCCATCGAGCATCACATTGGCGGGCTTGATATCGCGATGGACCATCCCGGCGGCGTGGGCGGCCGACAAGCCGAGAGCCATCTGCCTTCCGATCTCACACACATCAGCGATCGAGAATTCCTTTTGAACGCGCGCGATGCGCCCCAGATCGAGTCCCGACACATATTCCATCACGAGATATTGCAGTCCGTGAATCTGGCCAGCGTCGGTTACCAAGACGATACTCGGGTCTTCTAGTCGGCCAGCGGCTGCGATTTCGCGTTCGAAGCGATCGTGCGTTTCGCGATCGACGAATTGAGTCGCGAGGAGCTTGATCGCGACCCGTTTGTTGAGCTTGCGATGCTTGGCCAAGTAAACCAACCCCATCCCGCCACGCCCGATCGGTTCGATCAGATCGTAAGGGCCGAGTTCCATGGGAAGTGTTGGGAGGAGCGCAGGCCCAGCCGGGATTGGTTCGCTCGAGACAGGGGCTTGCTTGGCAGCCTCGATTGCCTTCATCACGACCGAATCGGTTTCTGGGGCTGGTGGTTTTTGCTGACGAAACGCTTAGACGAACTCTGGCGTTTGTTGTTCCAGTTCAACAATTGTCTGCTCGCAGCGAGTGCAAGTCGCCAAATGCGTTTCGATCCGTTCCGAAACACTCTCGTCAGCTAGTCCCGACAGGTACTGTTCCAGCTCATCCCGTTCCAGGCACAGATTTTTGTTGAGTTGGTCGAGTTGATGTTCGCGAGAATATTGTTTCATGGCTATCATTGTAGTGTCCCCAGTCGGCTTGTCCGACTGGTGAAAAGGTGGTCGGCTATATAAACGATTTCTTTGATACGACAAATTCATGCTCCCATACGGGCTCGTCCCGTATGAAGCCAAAGGTTCATCGAGCTGCCAAGCAGAGATCTGATTCACCGACTGGCACGAGGCCAGTGGGTATTGTTTTTTTGTTCTCTACCTTAGCCTTTGAATCATTGCTTCCGATGGGACGAGCCCATCGGGGAGCGTGAAGTTGCGGAGCAACTAATAAGACGTATCGAGCGTGACAGGGAAATTTTGAGAGCGGTTTAGATGGTTTCAACCAATGCAACACGAGCCAGCTTGCTGGGGCGAGCCATCGATCGTGACGAAACGGCTTGGCGACAGATTGTGGAGCTTTATGGACCGTTGGTCGCTTTTTGGTGCCACAGCTTTGGATGCGAGTCCAACACGACAGCCGACGTGATTCAGGAAGTTTTCTTGACGGTATCCAAGTCTTTGCATCGCTTTCAATCGGTCCCTGGCTGTGGGGCGTTTCGAGGTTGGCTGTGGAAAGTAACTCGTAACAAGTTGCTTGATCTTCGCCGTGAGTCGCAAAATCGCTTTCCTGCCGAAGGAGGGAGCGACGCCTTGCATCGGCTGCATCAACAACCCGATCTGCATGCATTAACCGATTCCGAACCCTCTTCGATCGAATCGATGTCGTTGTTGATGGAGAGGGCCATGACGATTATTCGAAACGATTTTCGTGTCGAGACGTGGGCGGCCTTTTGCCGAACCGTTATCGATGGACAGTCGACGGAGGTCGTCGCGAATGAACTTGGCATCAGCTCGGCCGGTGTACGTCAAGTGCGTAGCCGCGTCCTTCGGCGACTACGCGAGCTCTGCGATCTTCCCGACTAGTCGCTTTTGCGGCATTTATACAAATGCATGCGGAAAAGCGACGGGACATTTTCCGGCTTTTAGAGCACAATGGAGAGATACGGATTTTGACTGGACCAATTTTACTTATGTCAACCATAGGGCTATCGTTCAAGCACATGTTGCGACTCACGGACAATTCAATGAATCTTTGCCGAGAAATGAACGCGGGATTTATGTTGCGAGGGCTGGTTGTTTGGAATCCAAAAATTTCTTTCACAATCGTTTGGGCTCGCCTGATGAAAATGCATTCGCAGATAAATCACCACTATCCGCACTCTTTCTCCCCCTCGCCCCAGTCTTCTGGGGAGAGGGGGTTGGGGGGTGAGGGGCCAAATCGCTTGGAAACAATGCACCCTCATCCCCAGCCCTTCTCCCCGGAGTACCGGGGAGAAGGGAGCGATAATTCGTATGTCTCTCGCCTTCAAGTATTTCTCCAATCTCTTTATCTTCCGACATTTTCTTCAGGCCCCCCCCGGCCTCTCTCTCATAAGAATGGGCCAAGGGAGATAGTAGGTTCCGGTGTTGGTGCGGTCGGAAGAATGATATTTGCGTTCGGACTCCTTCTGGCTCTCCTGCTCTCGTTGACGACGCTTTCTTCGTGTTCTCTCATGGCAGCCGACGAGATCGAATTCAATCGCGATGTTCGGCCCATTCTTTCCGAGAATTGCTTTGTGTGTCACGGGCCTGACCAGAACAAACTCGAAGGCGGATTGCGATTAGACGTCCGCGATCGCGCAACGAGCAAATCCGATTCAGGCGAAACCGCGATTGTTGCGGGCCATCCTGAGCATAGTGAATTGATCGACCGTATTCAGTCCAACGATCCCGATATTCGGATGCCACCGCCGAAGTTCGATAAAAAGTTGACCACAGCGCAGAAAGAGACACTTGAAAAATGGATCGCGAAGGGAGCCCCTTATCAAGGACATTGGGCTTTCATCTCACCCGTCCGTCCGAAGCCACCCATCGACGCGAAATCAATTGCTGAGACATTAAATCCGATCGACCATTTCGTTCGGGCGCGACTCGCTAAAGAAAATATTCGCCCTGCACCCGAAGCCGATCGAGTTACCTTGATTCGACGCGCGACGCTCGATCTGACGGGCCTTCCTCCAACGCCGGCCGATATCGACAGTTTTATTAACGATTCGTCGGCGAGTGCCTTTGAAAAAGTCGTCGATAGATTATTAGCTTCACCGCACTACGGCGAGCGCATGGCATTGACATGGATGGACTACGCTCGATACGCCGACAGCAACGGCTATCAAAGTGATGGTAGTCGCGAAATTTGGGCGTGGCGGGATTGGCTCATTCAAGCCTACAACCGAAACTTGCCATTTGACCAATTTACAATCGAGCAATTGGCGGGCGATATGCTCCCGAATGCGACCCGCGATCAAATCATCGCAACTGGCTTCAATCGAAATCATCGACTCAACGGTGAAGGGGGACGCATCGAAGAAGAGTGGTTTGTGGAAACCGTGATCGATCGCGTAGAAACCACGGGCCTTACTTGGCTCGGACTAACCTTCAATTGTTGTCGCTGTCACGATCACAAGTACGACCCGATCTCGCAAAAAGAGTTTTACTCGCTCTTTGCCTACTTCAATTCGAATGAAGAGAGTGGCGTCCTGGCCCCGGCCGGAAAAGAAGGCGAAAATGCTCCTCCGCTTTTGAAGCTGACGACACCAGAACAAAATGCGGAGATTGCAAAACTGGAGTCGGCCATTCGTAAATCGGAAGCTGCTTTTGCCGCTGCCAAGAAAGAACTTCCGACCGCCATGGCTGCCTGGGAGAAAACGCTTGTCGATAGCAAGCTTGATTTAGTCGGCCATTGGCAACCACTTGATGTTGAATCCGCGATCTCAAAAGAAGGATCGATCCTTACCAAACAAAGCGATGGAAGCTATCTCGCATCCGGTGAAAATCCTGATCGTGAAAGTTATGTCGTGAAAGGTCAAGCTGATAGCGATGAGCTGACCGCTGTGATGCTGGAAGTCTTTCCGGATTCTTCGCTTCCAAACGCGAGTCTCGGACGTGCGTCAAACGGTAATTTCATCCTTTCGGAAGCTTTGGTAGAGATCCTCGATCCGAATCAATCTGAACCGACGAAGATCGTGTTCAGCAAAGCGATGGCCGACTACGAACAAAAAGGTTGGCCTGCGAAATCGGTTTTGACGCCGGAAGACAAACGAAAGTCGGGGGCCAACATTGGCTGGGCAGTCGACGGCAACGATAAAAACAAAAGGCTTCCGCGTCGCTTGATTCTGGTAGCCGACAAAGCCGTTAAGATTCCCAAAGATGCCCCCATTCAAATTACTTTGAAAAGCGTTTCGCAACACGCCAAACACAATGTCGGACGTTTTCGCATATCGACGACGAATTTACCACCATCCGACATATCGATTCAAGGAACGGTTTCACCAGAAGAAATTCTCAAAATCGTTTCGATGGATGCCGCAAAGCGAACAGAGAAGCAAAAGAAGGTTGTCGAAGAGTTCTATCAAAAGCAAGTCGAGAGTCCCTATCGAACCGCTTCTCGAAAACTGGAATCCGCTAAGAAGATGCTCGCCGATTACCAACGTAAAGTCCCCACAACGATGGTCATGAAAGAATCCAAACCCAAGGATGCTTTTGTATTGACGCGTGGCGAATACGACAAGCCGACCGATAAAGTGACACGAGCGATTCCCGCTGCGTTTGTTTCGACCGGAGACAGTCAACCAACGGATCGCTTAGAGCTAGCGCGATGGATCGCCAGCCCGAAGAATCCGTTGACGGCACGCGTTTGGGTGAATCGTGAATGGGAGCGTTTCTTCGGCATTGGGCTGGTGAAGACCACCGAGAATTTCGGTGCTCAGGCGGATTATCCAAGCCATCCTGAATTGCTCGATTGGCTTGCCTGCGAATTCATGGAACCTTCGCAAAAGAATCTTAACTCGTCTGAGTCACTGAATCGTTGGGATATGAAGGCGTTGCAAAAATTGATCGTAATGAGCCAGACATATCGACAATCGCAACGTGTCGATCCAGAACTCCTTAAACGCGATCCTGAGAATCGGCTTATGGCTCGTGCCCCGCGAATGCGACTTTCCGGTGAAACGCTTCGCGACGTTTCGCTTTCCGTGAGTGGTTTGCTTATCGATAAGATCGGCGGCCCCAGCGTCCGACCCTACATGCCTGAAGGGGTTTGGGATGAAACCAGCAAGTATGGGAATTTGCGGAACTACAAAAATGACACCGGCGAAGGGCTCTATCGTCGGACGATGTATACGATTTGGAAACGAACCGCTGCCCCGCCCACAATGCTCCTCTTCGACGCGCCCAATCGAGAGACTTGCACCATTAAGCGATCAAGAACGAATACGCCTTTGCAGGCACTTTCATTACTCAATGAAGTAACCTTTGTCGAAGCAGCCCGGCAACTAGGCGCTCGTATGATTCGCGAAGGTGGTGCCAGCAATCGAGAACGAATTGAATATGGTTTTCGACTTGCCATTGGGAGGTTGCCGACAGAACGAGAACAAGACGTTTTGCTCAAGGGATTAGCCGAAGATAGTGAACGATTTCAGAAAGATCCGGAGGCAGCCAAACAATTGCTTAAGCTAGGCGAATCTCCATCACCAACGGACCTCGATCCCGGAACCCACGCTGCCTACACCCTCGTTGCGAACGTCCTGATGAATCTTGACGAGTTCGTAACGCGTGAATGACCTGCTCGAAGGGTTACTTCGCTGGAGTCCAGGCTTTAGCCGCACGATCACGCAAAGAATAAGATCGCCTAAAGGCTAGACTCCAACAACCGACTTTTAGAAACTTGGAACAAATGAAAAACATCTCTTCTTTCCAGCTACAAGACTTTCTGAATCGCCGTGTATTCATGAAGGGTGGTGCTCACGTCGTAAGCTCGGCGGCTCTGGCCAATTTGATCCTGTCGAGCCAAGGCGCAGACTCCTCGGCGCAGAGTGCCGGTACTGCCCCCGCGATTGGTCTGCCGGGATTTCCCAATCACGCCCCAAAAGCCAAGCGAATCATCTATTTGTTTCAATCGGGCGCTCCGTCGCAAATGGATCTTTTCGATCCGAAACCGACGATGAAAGATCACCACGGCGAAGATTTGCCAGCCTCGATTCGCCAGGGGCAACGGCTTACGACGATGACATCGGGCGAAAAATCATTCCCCATCGCGCCGTCGATCTTTGACTTCAAACAACATGGCGAATCCGGAATGTGGATGAGCGAACTCATGCCACACATGTCGTCGATCGCCGACAAATTTTGCATGGTGCGTTCGATGGTGACCGAAGTCATCAACCACGATCCGGCGATTACCTTTTGCCAAACGGGTTCGCAACTAGCCGGTCGCCCCAGTATCGGCTCGTGGGTCAGCTATGGTTTAGGGAGTGAGAATCGCGACCTGCCAGCCTATGTCGTTTTGACGTCGTTCGGAAGTGGCCGCAAAGATGATCAACCGCTTTACGATCGACTTTGGAGTGCTGGCTTTTTGCCTTCCAAGCATCAAGGGGTTAAGTTTCGCAATACGGGCGACGCGGTTCTCTATCTTTCTAACCCGGCTGGAGTGAGCGCTGAGACACGACGATCAACCTTGGATCGGTTGTCGCAACTGAATAACGAACACTTTCAAGACATGCACGATCCAGAAATCCAAACGCGCATTTCGCAATATGAAATGGCTTTTCGGATGCAAACGAGCGTCCCTGATTTGCTTGATTTGAAAAACGAACCTCAGCATATTCTCGACATGTACGGTCCGGATGTGAAACGCCCAGGGAGCTACGCCGCGAACTGCTTGCTTGCCAGACGACTCGCCGAACGCGACGTTCGATTCGTGCAGCTATTCCACATGGGCTGGGATCATCACGGTGGCTTGCCTAAAGCCATTCGGGGTCAATGCGATGACACCGATCAAGCCACCACCGCCTTGATCAAAGATCTCGAGCAACGCGGCTTGCTTGAAGATACCTTAATCGTTTGGGGAGGCGAGTTTGGTCGAACGATTTACTCGCAAGGGGCCTTGACCGAAGACAATTATGGTCGCGATCATCATCCACGGTGCTTTACGATTCTCATGGCCGGAGCTGGTGTAAAGAAGGGACTCACCTTCGGCGAGACCGACGATTACTGTTACAACATCGTTCGCGATCCTGTTCACGTCCATGATCTGAACGCCACCATCATGCATCTACTCGGTGTTCATCACGAGCGTCTCACCTACAAATATCAAGGCCGCGATTTCCGCTTGACCGATATTCACGGCGTCGTTCGACACGAGTTGCTGACTTAGTCGCTTTCGGTCGAATACGATTTCGGCTCAAGACCTAAGCTGACCGCACGAAGATTTCGCATTCGAGCATTTTCTGAGTAAATGAAGCGTTTTTTGGTAAGCTCATAGCCGAGCTGCGCACGCAGCCGGGTCCATTGCCGCTCGCATGGGCTTGATCGCCATTGCAAATTCGTCCCCCAATTCGCCGGGCTGCTCGCGGGCTGTTGATTTAATACAAATTCCGAAAATAGCGGCGTTTAAAATAACACGAAGCGCAAGCGAGTGGCAGAGTTTGACCGCTTGCTTGCGCTGCGCGTTATTAAATCAACAGCCCGCTTGCGCAGCTCCGTTATCGAGTGGTGCGCACTCGTTAAATCAATCTGAGGACTTTTATAGTCGATGATTTCCATTGAATGCCCTTTTGGGTTCGATTAACCTAGAGCATTTTCATTTTTCATATAGCCATTCGGAAAACGGGGTCAGGTACCAAAAGTGCAAAGCACCCGAAGGGCCGATCCGGCTTTTGGTACCTGACCC
>JANOAI010000267.1:0-8173 GCA_031411055.1 Pirellulaceae bacterium | reverse complement strand
CGCATGGCAGCGGCTCATGGCAAGCCAGCTCTTGATTGAACGACAAGCGATAGACGTAACTCCATTGTTGCGAACTCTTGTGTTGAGGTCGACGAACTCAGCAACGCAGACTCTCGCAATGCATCTGCTTGCGAGGCTCGGAAAGCTTGACGACGAAAGTTTGGCCGCGTCAATGGAGAGTCTTGATCCGCATGTCAATCGTCACGCGATCGCCTTGACATGTCAAATGAAGAAAGCCGAATCGTTTTTATCGAGTGAACGGATCGCGACGATGATTTCTCATAGCGACGTTCGCTTGCGTTTAGAGCTCGCAATGGCGGCGAGTTCGCTGCCGACTTCGAGAGCGATCCCACTCTTGCAACAATTGATACCACAAGCATCTGATAGTACCACTCGATCCGTCATTATCGCTTCCGCTGGCGACGAAAGTTGGCAGTTGTTATCCCCAACTGCCCCAAGCTCTAAACCGCTCGATGGCAATACAGAAAAACAATGGCTGGCAAGTTTGCTTCCATATTGGTGCCAACAATTGACCGCGGCGAACTCGCAAGCGAAGTCTCTTTTACGAGCAAATCTTCAGCAATTCGTGCATCGAGAATTAGCAGTATTTTCGGGCCAGGAACAGTTGTGGGCCGATGTGATTGCGAAACTTCCGTCGCGAGCGATTGCCGAGCGGTTCTTTGCATGTTGGCTTCCGGAGGATCGTCTGGCTTGGCAAGAAAAGCTCGCATTGGCAATCGATCAAGCGGGTAACAACTCGGCCGAACAGGAACGTCGAGCAGCTTGGTTGCGTTTCACTTCGGCAAAACAACGCGGTGAGTGGCTCAGTCGTGCATTGTCGCCAAATACTTCCGGCTCGCATACATTGCCAACAATCGAAGCTTGTCTTTGGGCGGACGCTAAACTGACGACCTCTGTTTTGCTCGATCGATTTTCGAGCACAACGCCACGAATACAAGAACCGATTCTATTGGCCTTAGTTGGACAGCCCGACGCTGTCGAAAGTTTGGCGGATGCGATCGAAGGAAAGCAAATTCCGATTCCACAGATTACACCAATCGCTCGTCAACGCATGTCGAACCATCCTGACATGAAAATTCGAAAACGTTTTCTAGCCGTTCTGGCAGCTAGCGAACCGACCGACCGTCAACTAAAGAAAGTAATTGATGAATATCGCGTCGCGATCCAAGCTTCAGCGGAGCGTTTTCCGGACGCAACAGTCTTGGAACGCGGCAAGGCGGTTTTTCAAAAGCTCTGTGCTGCTTGTCATCGAATTGGAGGCGACGGACAAGATGTGGGACCACCTTTGAAATCATTGCATGAAAAATCGCCCGAGCAGTTGCTGATCAGTGTGCTTGACCCGAATCGCGAAGTCGATCCTCGGTTCCAAGCGTACTCGATTTTACTCGATGACGGTCGTGTATTGACCGGCGTTATTCGCGAAGAATCATCCAATCAAATAGTTCTTGCGGAATCAGGTGGAAAATTAACGACAATCGCTCGCAATGACATTGAACAAGTCAAAGGAAACGGATTGTCTTTGATGCCACAAGGTCTACAGCAACAAATAAATGCTCAGGAAATGTCCGAACTGATCGCTTGGTTGCGCGTCGTCAAAGAACAATAGACACATTTGTTTAGTGTCAGTTAGACAGCCCCAAAGTTTTCCTAGCAGTTTTTCAAAGCATTTCGGACTTTTACCTTCGAGTACTCGCCAATTTCCAATACTGCGGAAGACGCCGGTTTCTACAAAGTGAATCGTTGCCGTGGGATGTCATTCAGGCTTAGGGTTTCGGAAGCAGGCATGACTTATGTCGCCAACGGTTTGACTTCCTAATGTTGATATCGTTTCGAGTACTTTATTCGGTACGCTGGCTGTCGCCTTGCGGCAAAACAGTTGGTTCACTAGGCTTTGTCTCTAAACGAGCTTTCACATAGCTGCGTCTCTCCGAGACGCAGATGATTCGCGTCTCGGAGAGACGCGACTACGTGTTTAGAAACAAAGCCTAGAGTGTGACAGCTTCATACGCAAACTCAAGTGTGTCAGTTCCCCAAATTTCCCAAGGCGCCACGGCTGAGCAAGAAGTTTTCCAAAGTCGCTCACTATCCGGTTTGACGTAAAATGTCCCCCATCTTTTTTGGTTATTGGACCGGCGATTTACCTGCAGTATGCGATTTGCATTTTCGTAGTTTCGTGCGTCATCATCCGAATGAGATTTACGATTTATGGCTTGATGAAGACCAAGCGTCGAGTGTCAGCGTTGCAGCGCTGCAGTGGATTTTGTCTCACCCTGCCATCCGCGTGCAGCGATTCTCGTTAAACCAACTGATTGAAAAGTATATTGTGCCTCGGCCGGTAGCCGAGTACGAACGAGCTGCGGGTTTAAAGAGACTGGGGCGGAAACTACACAGCACGCTGGTGCCGAATTGGGGCCCGCAGAAGGTTTGGAGGCATCCGAACATGGGGCTGAGGCATAAGCATTCATCGTGGCTGTTCCGAGGCTTTATCGGTAATAAAGTATACCGTGGCGATCTGGCCCGCTGTCTGATTCCGTTGGAGCACTACGCCGGTCCCTGTCTGTACGCGGACCTTGACATTTGCTTCATGAATAACTTGACCTCACTGTGCGAGCTACAGGGGTTCGCATACCGCTGGGAAAATTTCGACTTCGCCAATACGGCTATCCTGAGTCTACCCAGTCCGGAACTTGTGAAACGCATCGTCAAGATCGGTAAGGAACGCGAGTGCTTTGATCCTTGGATATTGTTCACCGAAGCCACTTGCAATGAATTTGGGATTCGCTTGCATGCCACGCGCGACTTTGATCCTCTTTGGGATACCCATTCCTTGCTATACGGTTCGCCCCGTTATTTCTTCGCGCCTCGTGTGAACCCAGCTGCTGACTTAGCGGCGTTGGAAGCCGAAGGACATTTCGCGATCCACTGGCATAATAATTGGCACACCGTTCCTGCACCAGATTCACTGTACAGCGGACTACTTAATCAATGCCTGGCAGCATCCCAAACTGCATCAATCGCATAGTAGCTTTCCAACTTTCGCTTGGCAAAGCTCGAGCGACCTAATCAGTCGTTGGATATTTGGCGGTGTAGAACTGCCATCGCTAAGAAGCTCATTCACTTTTCGAAAGGAAAAACGATGTCGTAGTTTCTCCAATTGGAAGGTTAGCTTCTGGGTCAGGCTCATCTTTACACGGCGTCGCAAAGCGATGATCGGGAAATTTGGATCGTTCCAATGATCGGGATGAACTGAAGCCCCAAACTTTTTGACGAGAAGACTGAATATAGATTGATCGTGTCGATGTGCTTTGAATTCAGGCGGATTCGCGATCCGAGATGGTTGATCGGAAACGAATCGAAAACCCTCGGCGCTACACAGTTTCAACCAGCTAGCCACCAATTCCTTGTTTTCAGGAGTGTTCATGAAAACTTGGAAAGTTGCGATGTGCTGGCCAGTCAACTTGTATTTTGGTTCTGCACACCCCATGGTCTCGAAAACATCGGCTTTCGTATACTCCTCTTCTTTAAACGACATCTGAAATGCGAGACGGTGTGTAGGATGAGTACAGACATCTTGAATCCATTCTCGAAAAACCTCCCGCGCCTTGCCCGTGCTGACAATCCCACAGCCCGCATCGGCATATACGACAATATCTCCAGCCGAAGTGCCGAGAAGCATTTCTGCGATGATCATTGGTTTCCACAACCAGAATCCATAGCCGCGTGACCGAGCCATGAAAGCTCGCAAACTCGCATCGAGATTCAAATCATCCTGATTGAATTTCCGAATTGTGTCAAAATAACCTGAATCCTCGGCTTCAGCGAGGAGCTTTCTCAGCGTATTCGTGAATCGCGGTTCGTTGCCAAATGTGCAAAAGTGAACTTGCATTGTTCCTCCCTTTTGAAACGCAGCCAAATTTAGTCAGCTTTACTGACCAAGAACAATAGCATTTCCATTTACTTTGAAATTGTAGCGAGTGTTGGAATTGCCGATGAGCGACAGTTCGCGCAGTTCGTTGAGATTTGCCAACCTCGAAAGGAAAGAAAGCGATAGAAAGGGCGAAATAAAGGACAGGCATTGCGATATTGGCTTGGAAGATCTCGCAGTGCCTGTCCTTTTTCCTTTCCCTTGGATTGATCCGCATCGGCGGGATCATTGCGGACTGGACAACGGATGAAGCCAACGGAACTCCTAAGTCGCAGCCGTCACATCACGAATCTCGCGAGTCGAAGGAATGGAAGCCCACGCTCGCGCGGTCGATCTGCGACTAACGACATACTGTCCAGAATACAAATACGACTTCGAAGTCTATCGACAAACCAAGACACGAATGGAGAATGATTTATTGATGGAACGGACAACGACTCACAGAGGAATTGAGAACGAATTCCCCCTTTGGCGTTTTAAGAAACGTGGTGTTGTTTGCAACTGAAATCCCTTTGGCGTCCTGCGTCGTTCGAAGAATAGTCCAAGTATGTAGAATGCCAAAGGGGAAAGCGTCAACGTGTAGTGGCGTTATTAGTACTCCAAAGCGTAATAGGACACTCATCGCAATTCTGCGACTCAAGCGTTTAGAGTCGCGTATTAGTCAGAAAATTGAGAACGGTCAAACTTTAAGATAGTGAGTACCAAAAATGACACAAACGATTATCAATACCCAGCGCGCGCCAGCCGCGATCGGTCCCTACAGCCAGGGAGTTGTTGCCGGAGGGTTTCTTGATACCTCCGGCCAGATTCCGCTCGAGCTTGTGTCGAAGTTTCCAAATTGCCCAAGGGGGTCGAAGTCGAAATGGATGCGATTGTATATTTTGTTTAGCCGATGCAAAAACGTTGAGCCGCAAGGACGATAGTAATGTTGTGAGAAATTTCGCTCAACACTTATCCCGAGGGGATGTAAGAGATTTGCCGGTGGTTGAGCGCAGCGACCCCCGACTAATGGCAGATATCCCTTCGGGATGAAAACGGCCGAACTCAAATTAATACAAACGAGCCAAAACAACAAAGAAAGCCAAACGGAATCATCCTAACCTCTTGTCACGTCTGAGGTCTTATCGACCGACATCGAACGTGCCTGCTACTTTGTTCAATCTTCCCATCGAAAGTTATCATGTTTGCAAGCCACTTAGAATGTCCGAAATGTTCAGCGACTTATGAAACCGAGTTACCACATCAGCTCTGTCGCTGTGGTAGCCCACTGCTCGTGAAATACGATATGGCCAAGGTAGCGGCGAACATGACTAAGGAATTGGTTGCCAGCCGTCCACCGGATTTGTGGCGGTACCGCGAACTACTGCCGGTCGTCAAAGAGGAAAACATCGTCACGATGGGCGAAGGGATGACTCCGTTGCTGCGGCTTGATCGTCTTGGTCAACGAGTCGGCATGACGAACTTGTATATGAAGGATGAAGGGATCATTCCATCCGGCAGTTTTAAGGCTCGGGGCGCGGCGGTCGGTGTGTCGCGTGCGAAAGAACTTGGCGTGAAGACGCTGGCCATGCCGACCAACGGTAACGCGGGCGGAGCTTGGGCTTTGTATTGTGCGAAAGCTGGGATCAAAGCCGTCATCGTGATGCCGAAGAGCGCCCCCGTGATTCCGCGAAGTGAGTGCGCGATCTCGGGTGCGTCTCTCTCGCTCGTCAATGGTCTGATCAGCGATGCAGGAAAGATCGTGGCCAAGGCGATCGCCGAATACAAGTGGTACGACGCAAGCACGTTGAAGGAGCCGTATCGTATTGAAGGCAAGAAGACGATGGGGCTCGAAATCGCTGAGCAATTCGGTTGGAAAATGCCGGACGTCTTACTCTACCCGGCTGGTGGCGGCGTCGGATTGATCGGAATCTATAAAGCGTTCAACGAGCTAAAAGAACTCGGATGGATCAGCGGAGACCTTCCGCGAATGGTGGCGGTTCAGGCAGCCGGTTGTGCTCCGATTGTTCGCGCTTGGGAAGCCGGTGCCAAAGAATCGGAATTCTGGCACGACGCTCATACTTGCGCGTTCGGAATCACCGTGCCCAAAGCCATCGGTGACTTTCTGGTTCTCGAAGCGGTTTACAAAACCAATGGTTGCGCCGTAGCGGTCACTGACGAAGACACGCTCAAGGCCGAAGCTTTGATGGCATCTGTCGAAGGTGCTTTCATTTGCCCGGAAGGTGCTGCGTGCATGGCTGCAGCTCAACGCTTACTGGCCGAAGGATGGATCAAGCCGGATGAGCGAGTTGTGCTGCTCAACACCGGGTGTGGGATCAAGTATCCGGAAACAGTGCAGTGCGATCCTCCTGTTCTTCATCCCGGTGATTCGCTGACCAGGTTTTAAACCGCTATTCAGCACTGCTCGTGGACGGGCAGCATAGATGCGAGTTTTTCTATCCCGTAGGCGTACAAGGTGAGGTCCCAATTCTCGATCGTTCCCCGGAGTTCACCATTCATGTGTAGCCGTCCGACGGGCTTTTTCGCCTTATCGTTGAGATTCTCGAACGAGAAGACGACATGCGTCCACACCTCACCCGAAAACGGTGCACGCTCCAGGTTCACGGCCGGGCGCTGCTCGGATGTCATCTGCGCCCAATCGAGGTTGTTAGGATTCCAAATATGCACCAACGGGCGAATAGCGAAGCGAAAGTGGCGGGGCGATTCATTCTTGGACCATTCCAGGAACATTCAGCGCAGCAGGCACAATGTTCTTGCCCTGTTTCATCGTGCAACTCTTGTCACTGCTCGAGAAATCGGCATCCAGCCCAAAGCTGCGAAAACGGCAACTGCACGCTAGTTGCGCCAGATGGCATCACGAAATCGTTTCGAGCGATCCAAAACCCATTGTAGTGGGAGGCTGATGCCCCCTGATCAAAGTTCCCGTTCACTAATTCGACTGTCCCAAATCCTTTAACACGAAGCGCAAGCGAGTGGTTTGACTATCGAAACCTCAAGAAAACCACTCGCTTGCGCTTCGTGTCATCAATGAGATTATGCCTTCCGTAAGGATTGGGGACAGTCGAACTAATAAGTTGTTCGCAATGCTAATGGATCCATTTCGATTGACATTCGTTTGAAATGATGGACCTTGAACTGTGCCAGCAGCAGTGATTCGCCAGGTTGCTGCATTTCCGGGCGTTCCAAGGTCAAGCATCACGGCCGCATTGACGGGAGAAATGAAAAAGCAACAAAAGAAAATCGCGATTGAAAAATGTCGAATCGATCGTTGTAAAAGGAAGTTGAGAGAAAACGTTCTTGGGACCTGCCTCACAATTTGGAATTGATACACAAGCTCGATGATTTATTGTACTTACGATCACGCCATCACAAGGGAAACAATCAGCAGAAGCAGAACACGTCGCATTTCTTGTTTCATCATTCCTTTTATTCAACGTGAATTTATGTCGTTGAACGAGCAACCTCACTGACTCCCAACTCTGCCTGCGTATTGGCAATGCGTATCAGACAGTCCGTCACAACTCGCAACTCGGCATCGGACAGTAGGTTCTCCATGTTTGTCGGGTCACCGATGTGTCCGATACGCTGTAGTCGACGCTGTTGTTTACGTCCTTCTGCCGTGAGTTTGACTCGACGCACGCGGGCATCTTCTGGATCGGCGTCGCGTCGTACCCAGCCGCGATCTTCCAAGAGTTCGAGCATCGCACGTACGGTGCTAGGATCTGAGAAGGACCGTTCGACGATTTCCTGCTGAGTCAGCTTCGGTTCTTCGGCCAGTAGAGTCATCACAACTACCTGATCGGCAGTAGCTCCGGACTCAGCCAGCCGTGCTTGAGCGGTTCGCCTGACCGAAAAGTATGCCGCACGCAAATGCATCGCCAAACTATCCCGCAATCCCACCCGTGCATTCCTTTCGCTCTTTAAAAGCAACGTATACGCATGTTGCGTATACGCAGCATATTATGGTGCATCCCGGAAGTCAAGTATTCTCGCTAGTGCAGTTCTCACGTGGGTGTAGCGTTTTTTCAACGCGATTGTAGCCGAGCTGCGCAAGCAGCCGGGTGTATTGCCGCTTGCCGAAGGCTCGTCCGGCCTGGCAAATCCGACCTTCGAATGCGCTGGGCTGCTCGCGCGGCACCGCAACCATTTGGAATTTACTCGCTACACGTATTCAAGAATTGCTCTAGAGGACTCGATTAGAGCATTTTCATTTTTCATATAGCCATT
>JANOAI010000266.1:0-19627 GCA_031411055.1 Pirellulaceae bacterium | reverse complement strand
AGAAAATCGGCGTTCCGGTGGCTTTCGCCACCGGCATAGGTTGTTTCGGGCCTTCGGCCCTGCGGAAAGTGTGCAACTTCAAAAGTTGCGCGTCGTGTTATACGATTTGGGACAGTCGAACTAGTCCTTTTGTCCAACTAAAAAAATAGGGTACGACGGACTTCCAGTCCATCGCCTAAGGTTGCCATCGACGGACTGGAAGTCCATCGTACAAGGTTGCCATCGACGGACTGGAAGTCCATCGTACAAGGTTGCCGCAATCCAAATTCTTAATCTGGACAAAGTACTATTCAATTTCGTTTTCATCTCGTCGCTCCCGCTGCATTCGGTAGTCTAAAGAATCCGGAACTGGATCTTCAGCTTGGTGCAGGCAAATCGCGGCGATGGAAAACAATCGCTGCGATTGAGTAGAGAATAAAACTGAGGATCAAGAGAATCGTCGTGTAGCCAAGCGGTCCAATTTCAAAGGTTCCAAGAAACCCTTGAGCTTGGTCCGATATGCGAAAGAACGCAAACATGGGCATTCCTTCGCGGCCAATGGCTTGAACCATCCAATCGGGCTGATAGGCCCCGAAGAAACTGAGTGGCATAAGAAAACGGGTTCGCGGCGTTGATTTTGCAAGCACAAAAAGCAAAAACTGAAGAATATAAACCCCAATCACAAAACCGATCGTACGCCAGCGATAGAGGTCCCAGCTACTCATAAACACACTCAAAGAGAATACGAGAATTCCCAGCGCGACGAGGTTGATCGTCGAAGCAATGTAGAGTTTGGGCGATACCAATTGCGATAACGGAATCTGAGCGGTTTTGGCTTCTTCAAATGGATTGGTGACAGTGATGCCTGTCCCAGGGATCGTTACCGAAGGTTTTGGCTGAAGCACAGGCGTCGAGTTCGTCTGAATGCCAGCGTACATCCCGATCCAGCAACAGCCACCAAGGAGTACAATTCCAGTAAGGCTCACAATTCCATGTGCAAGCAATAATTGAAGTCGAGTGATCGGTTGGGAAAGCAGCATCTCCATCGTGCCACGGCCGAGTTCACCACTGACGACATCCGAACCGCGAGCGATGGCAAACGTCAGAAACGAAAGTAACAAAATCGGCTCGGCAAACGTTAAGCCGATCACACCTTCATAGGTCAGGAATTGTGCCAACGGTACCGGTGAGAATTTTTCGAACGCTTTAAACTGTTCGATAAGCGGCGCAAAGCCGCTCAGCTCAAACTGGCTCACCGTCCAGATACGAATCCATGGAAAGAACAGAATGACAAGCGCGCATGACGTCCAAAGAAGCCAAGTCTCAATTAAATATTTTTTTAGGAGCAGTCGAAACACGATTCGTAAATTTTCTTGAGTCCGTAGGGAGCTTCTTCTGGATTTGGTCGAATCGTTTTCATGTCAATGGCAAGAACGACACGTCCTCGATTCATGATGGCCGCCTCATCGCAAACTTCTTCGATCTCGCTAAGAATATGAGACGAAAAAAGGACGGTTGCGCCTGCTTGTTGCGATTCTCGAATGAGCGTTAGAACAACTTTTCGAACTGTCGGGTCGAGGGCGGCGGTTGGTTCATCCAGGATCATCAGTTTGGGTCGGCAAGCCAGGATGCAGGCGATGGCAAGCTTCTGGCGCATGCCAGTTGACATGAAAGCCACCCGTCGGGATAGGTCCAACTGGAGTCGTGAAGCGATATCCAAGGCCCGTTGTGTCGAGCCGTTCGGATGAATTTGACTAAAAAACTCGAGTGCTTGTTTCCCAAGCATCATTCGGAATAGTTTGGCTTCGGCAGGCAGATAAGCCATGCGCGATCGGGCTACAATGCTTTGGTCAAAACAATCGATGTCGTCGACGCGAGCGGAACCTGAGGTTGGTTTGACCAATCCAAGAAGCGAGCGAATCAAGGTTGTTTTTCCGGCCCCGTTGGGTCCGAGCAGTCCAAAGATTTTACCCCGATCTATAGAAAGACTGCATTCGTTGAGTGCTTGGAGGTTTCCATACTGCTTCGTCAGGTGGTCGATTTTGACAATGGGGATCGAATCAAGCATGCGAAAAGCTGTCGAGTGACGTTAGGGGATAAGCAGCATTGTAGACCGGAGATCAAGGGGACGCCTTAACATGTCGCCGTCTCGTCCGATTATCCCAAGTGTATCGCAATTGTCCTCAACGGCTTTGAATGCCGAACGGACTTTGACGATTCGAGGACGATTGTCCGACATTTTCAAGCCTTTCATTGTTCGCAGTGCCTTGAGATGGATTCGCGACCGCCAAACCATACAGAGCCGTCCACTTGTTGGTTTTTGAGATTCCGTCGATACTTGTGATTCGACTTTCCCCGCCCCTTGTTTCGAGTCGCGAATGCAGAGCTTTGATTTTACACAACGAACGCGATTCGTATTTGGGGCCGGTGCAGTGGATCGATTAGGAGGTTTGGCGAAAGAGTTGAATGTCTCCCGCGTACTCGTCGTAAGCGATCCGGGGGTTGTGAAGGCCGGGCATTTTGACCATGCTCGCAAGCGATTGGAAGAGGCGGGGCTGCAAATCCAGTCATTTCATGACCTTCACGAGAATCCGACAACGACCGAGGTCGATCACGGTACCAAGATCGCTCTGGAATTTAAGCCCGATTTGATTGTTGGGCTCGGCGGTGGTTCGTCGATGGACTGTGCGAAAGGGATCAACTTTCTCTATTCGTGCGGCGGCAAGATGAAAGACTACTGGGGTGTTGGCAAGGCGACAGGCCCGTTGCTCCCGATGATCGCGGTTCCCACAACGGCCGGAACAGGTAGTGAAGCTCAATCGTTCGCGTTAATTAGCGATGCCGAATCGCATGTGAAGATGGCCTGTGGTGATCCAAAAGCCGCTTGTCGCGTCGCGATTCTTGATCCGGAGTTGACGGTCACACAGCCACCGAGAGTAACGGCTCTCACCGGAATCGACGCCTTGACGCATGCACTTGAAACCTTTGTGACCAATAAACGCACACCTATGTCCAAGGCATTTTCGAGACAAGCGTGGCAGTTGTTGTCGTCGGGACTTCAAAAAGTCATCGACACTCCAACCGACGTTGAAGCGCGTGGTCAGATGCAGCTGGGTGCCTGCATGGCCGGTATGGCGATCGAAGCATCCATGCTTGGCGCCGCCCACGCCTTAGCCAATCCACTCACGGCCAAATATTTCATCCCGCATGGCCAAGCTGTTGGGATGATGATGCCGCATGTCGTGCGGTTCAATGCACAACGGCCCGAAATCGAGGCTGCTTATCAACAATTGGCATCAGCGGTCGGTGATGGCCAAGGAGCGGCTGGCGAGTCGATCGCCAATTGGTTTACGAAGCAATTGCGCGTTGCCGGCTTGAAGACGACCTTGACCGAGCTGAAAATCCACGCCGATTCATTCGTCGATTTAGCGCACGAAGCAGCCAAGCAATGGACGGCTTCGTTTAATCCTCGTGAGGTGGCGGTTGCCGATCTTCAGCGAATGTACGAACTCGCTCAATAATCGCAGTATTTGCTTCGAGCGCTGCCGAGTCGGGATCTACTCGCGACTGCCCGTCAAAAAATATGGCTCTTCCGCAGAATCTGCGGGTTGATTTCTGTAAAAAGCAGAAAAAAAAATGCGGACGGTGAGTCTAGCAGGTCCGGTTCCACGCAGCATGATGGTTTGGTTGCAATCTTGATTCCTCGAATGCAACATTGCTCAGATTTTCTGCGGTGGATTTCCTAAGGCATAGCTCCGTGTCCAAATATTTTGCAATCGTATAGTTGATCGATCACACTTCAATAACCGGGAGAAACAGACAATAACCAGGAGAAACAGAGTCAAGCCCGAATGGCGTGGACTTTAGAAGCGGAACGGCGCAAGCCCAATGCCGCTGACTTTGGAAGCGGAACGGCGCGAGCCCAATGCCGCTGACTTTGGAAGCGGAACGGCGCAAGCCCAATGCCGCTGACTTTGGAAGCGGAGCGGCGCAAGCCGTCCGGTGCAGTGCGAGAAAACCTTGAAGAACCGGACGGCTCGCGCTGTTCCGCTACAAAGAAATCGGGAAAGTCAGTGGCATTGGGCGCAAGCCGTCCGGTGTTTTGCGAGAAAATGTTGAGGAACCGGACGGCTTGCGCCGTTCCGCTACAAAGTTTTTTCCTTAGAGCATTTTCATGAACGACGTAGGCTTGGAAAACGGGGTCAGGTACCAAAAGCCGGAACGGCCCTTCGGGTGCTTTGCACTTTTAGTACCTGACCCCGTTTTCCGAACTTGATAAGGGATATCTCAGTCGACGTGCGCCAACGGTGCGGTCGGCCTCTGGCAAGCAAGGCTTGCCAGAGGCTCTTTCAAAACTCCCCCAAGCCATACCATTGGACTCGGAGCCATGCCTTCGAAAATCCACCGTTGTTTGCGTCTGAGCTCCCTCATTGAAACTGATATCGAGATTCAAACGTAGGACTTATCCTCAAAAACAGAGCTTTTTGAGGGGTAAACATGAATTTCGCAAACGAATCCACCCACAGATTCTGCGGAAGAGCCAGAATTTTTGGCTGTCCTCGCGACGGTTGTCTATCACGCCCGCTACGTTCACGGAGGGAATGGCGACATTGGCAACGCACTATGGCAGAGAGCGTATCGAGCTGGGGATGAGCCGCATTTTGGGTGGATCGGCGAAGAAGCTGGGTGGCGGATTGGAAATCATGTCGGACGGAAAATTAATCGTTTGACCGGAAGTGGTTACCGTGACTCTGCCCGTGCTCATGATGGGTCCGCTGAGCGTTGCAACGCCGTTCATGAGAATAGCCGCACTTGCGCCGACTGAAAGAATTGCCCCGTTGATCACGTTGGGGTAGCTATCGCCCGCATCAAGGTCCGAATTCCCGGCAAATGGTGAAGCAGTGGTATTGAGACTCATGCCGACGGCCGACTCGTTTAAGGCTGTTCCCCTTGTCAAATCATCGATGGGGGCTTTGGCAATCAGGGCTGGAAAATTTCGACCGGAGGGTATCCAGTTTACCGCATCGCTGATTTCAACTTTACTGGCAGCTGGCACCACGATCGTGCTCCCAATGCGACTGTTGCTAATCGAGATTATTTCGCCCGGAGCGATGATCGAATAAATCCCATTCGTCGACAACGTACCGCTACCATACGGGTTCGTGGTGTTATCAAGAATAACACTCTCGATATATCGAGTCCCGGCAACACGGCTTATATCGCGGATACTTACGTCATCAAAATGATAACTGCTTGTTTTTGTCGAACCGATCTGAAATTCCGCTTTGGTTAAAGCGTTCGACCAAGTCACGTTAATCGCACTTCGAACCAACGTCCAGGCTCCGGCATTAGCGGTAACGGGATCGCCGAGAAGGACGATTGGAATAAAAGACCCAGTTATGTTCAGAACGATCGATGGTCGGAAATCTTGCGTTTCCGTGGGCCGAACCCAAAATGAAACGTCATAGTCATGCCCCTTCACCATATGCGACGTGATGTTCTGAATGGGCGTTGAAGGAAAAAATAAGCTTCGACCGCTAACCAGGCAGGACGCTGTACCAGAGCGCTTTTGGGCTGTATCGCTGGAGAGTGTGCATAACCAGGGGGTCCATCCATTGGTATTGGTGTCAAACGTTCCATTATTGATCAACTCAACACCTCCCGTTGGCAGATCGGCGGCATTGATCACGACCGCATTGTCGGTGTAGTACTTGCCGACATACGTTGCTGAGGCAGGATTTAAATCGGGCTGTTCCATCGGCCAGATTCCACCCTGGCTACTTCGGTAAGTGTAAATACTTCCAGTCAGAGCATTCTGGGCTAAACAGTTCATATTGACATTGGAAGTTGATCGGGCATCGATTTTATCGGCCGAATAGGCCCATTGGTTTCCGGTGACGGTCGCCCCGACAAACCGTATTTCTGTCGCGGAATAGATTGAAGATTGACTGGCTGCATAAAGCTTCGATTGAGGTTCGACGAAGGCGGTCAGCTTTTGCGTCGATGAACCAATCGTCCCCGTCGAAGTTATCACAACCGCATCGGTACTTTGGTTGGCGATGATTCCGTCTTCCGGGTCGGTTAAGACGACTGAAAAGGTTCCGCCATTCACCGTGCGAGAGACGCTCGTCCCGTTGGTAAATTGCGTTCGCCAAGTGGAATCGGTGGCGATTTTATGCTGAACAAATTCGATCCCCGCGTGCGCTAACTTCTCAGCATTCGCATACTCTGTTTGCTGCGCATTCATTCTGCGCTGGACACGAACGGCTTGCAGACTTGCAACGGCCAGGCAGACAACGATTAAGCTTGTCCCCATGGCGACGATGTAGATGGTTCCAGCTCGGTTCTTGTGGCGCTTTGAAAAATAATTCATGGTGTCGCTCACTTAGTTAACGGCACTAAAGCCAGGAACGACCGTCGAACCAGCCGAACCCGAAGTTCGATAGCCCACGACGCGGCAGATTTCCGTGCCGCTACGAAGCACGCGAACGGTAATTCGATAGACGCCAGCGTAGGTCGCTGTCGTTGCGTCCCAATTGGCGGTTTGAACCCTGTCAACGGTGACTTGACGACTGAAGGCGGTAAAGCCAGCCAGGGCTACCCCCGCGCGCGAAGTGGGTGGCGAATCGACCAAGGCATTGTAATCGTCGACATCATCGAGATTGCTTCGAATACCTGTTTCGCCGGCATCCATTCCAAATCCGCAATCGCACGATGGTTCTCGCATTGGCAGCTGCATGATTTCCGAGAGCATGGCTTCCGCAATCGACAAAGCGCTAACTTCATTGGATTCAGCCAGTTGGCTGCGTCTCGAAGCCGCGATCGTATTGAATGAAGAAACCATGAGCACGCCAACGATGATCGTTGAAACAACGACTTCGGCTTGGCTTAGGCCCGGTCGTTTTTTTCTTATCTGATTATCGCTGGCAAGCATCATGGTAGCTCCGGTGTTGCAAGCAAGCGAGCGGTGCTTTCGATCTTAGCGTTGGTTGATAGCAAGCTTCCAAGCTTGATATCGACGCTGCTGAGAAAACGACGTTGACTCGCATAGCCGTCATAAAGCCCATAGGCGTAGAATCGGAGTCCTCGTGTGCTCCCGCCGGTCGTCCAGGTGGTTCCACCGTCGGTCGAAGTTACCAAGTTCGCAGACGCCGGCATGCCTGTTCCATTTTCGATATATTGAACTCGAGCAGCGTCGCCTGTTCCACCACCATAAGCCAAGACGATGCACAGCGGTGTCCCCTGGGTTTGTTGGCAAATCGGAGCGATCGGAATGTCGACCCACTGATAGCCTGTTCCGAGTCGCCATTCCGGAATTCGAACTTCGGCAAGTACCGGTGCGATGGGGAGTCGTGTGACAGTATCGCCCCGCATCACGCAAACTTTGAGAATGCCGTCCACGGTTGCATCGGCAGCTCGAACTAAGATCCGAAGCTCGCCAAGATCCCACTTAGTTCCACTACCAGGAACCGGCGGAACAAAGTATTGACCAATTGCATTCGTCGCATTGATCGCTTGCTCGCGAAAGAGCTCGTCCGGGTAAGCATCCATCGATTGAAGGATCGCGACGCCTCCACGTTCGTGGTTCGGAACGGTAGCCGGGACGGACATCGTTCGATTGGCAAGGCTGAAACTGTTCACCCCTTCAAACAAAGCAGCTCGAGGCTCTTGATTGTATTTAAAGAGAATTTGATTGGCATTCACGCCGCTAGCTCCACCCCATTCGTAACGCATTTGTTCCGGAAGTGAGTCTCCGTTCCGATCTGGCACGACGAATTCGATATGCGTCGCCGACGAAGAGACATGCGAGGTAGCCGATTCCAGATCCGAAGCGATCTGGTTCACGGCGTTGGAAAGATCATTGACCCCGCGAAACATCGTATCATCCTGCGATTTGGCGCGCATCATGATCGTGACGCACGATGCCATGGCTCCGATAAGGACCGTCGCGGTTGGTAGGACAATGAGCATCTCCAGCATGGAGATACCGTGGCGATATCGACGGGCTTTCATTGGACACTCACTCTTCCGGTAACCGGAGCAACGTCGACGCGTTTGCTTTTGTCACCCGCCTGAACGATGAGCGATATTCCTTGATCTGGCATACCGAACCGATCAAAAGTCAGAGTCAACGTCGTCAGCTGGTTTGCCGGTTGGGCAGCCGTCGCTAACGAGGTTATATCGACCGAGTACGGTCGTTGACTGAGCGGCACGGTATAGGAGGCACCAGGGCGATCTAACGAACTGAGTCCATTTACGGCATAACTGTTGCCGGTTGCATCAAAGGAAATCGTACGATTTGAGTTCGATATTTTGGCCAGTCGTTGGGCTTGAGATAAGTCTTGGACAATGCGTTGGGCTGCGACTTCTGAACGATACTTGAGAAGACTATTGGTGTAGATCGGCATCGCGACAGCGGCCAGTATCCCAAGCACCATCACCGACAGGGTCAGCTCAATGAGGGATAAGCCTGATCGCCGATGCCGTACAGCCGCGTTTCGTTCAGCTCGCATGATGATCATCCTGCAGCTAGGCTGCTAATCGACGTCGCGATTCGCCACATCAAGTTGTCACTTGATTTCACGTGAGCTCGATCGTCTGTCAAGACAGCGGCGTTGGGGATCGAGTGTGGCCGAATGTCGTCGTTGGCTAAACATTCGAGGAAGACGGTTACTATGTCGGAGTCCCACATTTTGCCTGATTCCTCGCGCAAGATGGCTTCCGCCTTCTCACTGGGCATACCATGGCGATAGGGACGATGACTAGTCATAGCATCGTAGGCATCAGCCACGGCTAGGATTCGGCCAGCCAATGGGATCGCTTCGCCGACGAGTCCCATCGGGTATCCACTTCCATTGACGGCTTCATGATGATGCAAGACACCCGGCAAAACGTAATCCAGTAACTTTAAATGCTTTAAGATCGTATGGCCAATCTCGGGATGCTTTTTGATGATCTCATACTCTTCAGGGGTGAGTTTACCCGGCTTGCCGAGAATGGAATCGGGGATTCCGATCTTACCCACGTCATGTAGGAGGCCGGCCATATAAATGCGCTCACACTCTTCATCGCTGGAACCCATTCTGGTAGCAATGCTTTTTGCGTACGAAGCGACGCGATCGCTATGGCCACAAGTGTAAGGATCTTTCGCATCAATCGCATTGATAACGGCTCGGACCGTTCCGGTGAGGAGCATTTCCTGGGCTTCGAACAACTCTCGATTGCGAGACTGTGAAGCCATAATGCTGGCCGCTGCGCCCAGAAGCCCGGCTTCAAAAGTTCCAAAGGATGTCGACCGTGACTGATTTTGAGAAACTTGGACCAACGATGCATCGGGCGAAGAGACCTTTTTATTGACCGCCATAAGCCACCCAAAAATATGGTTGTCTTTCGTCAATGTAATCGCAATGCAATTGCGTAGCCCCGGATAGTTTGCCAAACAACAACCGAGCGATTTAGCATTCGCGACGAGTGGTCCTCGAGAAAGTTGTGGGAGGGATTCTTTAAGGAACTCGATACAAACCGCCGGGTCTACATTCAGTCCATCGGTTGCGATATAGCGACTTGGATCCGGCTGGACGACTCCTTCGTGGGATGCGAAAGCCGGTTGGACGAAGAGTATCGATTCGGCGACGATGACGTGGGCGAGGTCAGGTAGACACGCCGATGCGATCGACTCAATCGTATTGGTCGCATCGCAAAGATCAAAGTAGTCATTGGCTTTGCGCAACCAAGTCAACTCTTCAAAATCCTGAGTGACTTGATCGATGAAGTGCTCGACCTGTTGATTCGCAACGTTGAGTTCGTTTCGGCACTTAAGCAATTCGACGTTGGCGTCGATCGCCGCGCAGACTATAGCTGGATCTTGCTCGGGTAAGACCACCGCAACGGCACAAGGCGTACAGGAGCCAAAGGTGGCGTAGGTCGCGACGACAAGTTGTCCAGACTGACGAGTAGAAGGCGCGCTGGTCGGTTCGCGATCCAACTTCTCCACGGTTGCCAGTACGATTGGATCAATAACGGCCAGCGGGTCCGCGTTGTCCGCGCTTCGCCAGCCTGACCCCAACTTCTCGAATACATAAGTACTGGCACCCAACGCCACTTTTAAACGTGACGCGAGTTCCAATGCCGTTTCGTTTTGCGATAATCGAGGCTGGAACATGCGATCAGGTCGTTCCTTGAATATGTGGCGGTTAGTCTGCTTATATGTAGCACGCAAACTTTGACAAATCCAAGAAAAGTTTTGATTAAAAAATTTGCAACGCGACAAATTGAGACGTAGGGTTACTCAACACCTAGCAGAGGGGCTCCCCCTGCCTGAGTGTTAATAGCGGATTATGTATCGCAAACCCACGAATGCGCATTCTATCGAAGTAAGCGTCGAAACCATGAATACCTATTCAAGCCTCGTCAAAACAAGCAAGCGATCGGCCTTTAGCTTAGTAGAGCTAGTGGTGGTTGTACTGATCATTGGGATCTTAGCGGCTGTAGCAGCCCCTCGGATGTTCGATACGGCTGGCGATGCTCGTGATGCCGGAACCAAGGCTTCCCTCGGTATCGTTCGCGATTCGGTCGAACTCTACAAAGCCCAGAACGGGTCCTATCCGCCTGCCGCAACGTTTACTACCGCCATTCGACCCTTCATTAAAGGGGCCTTTCCAAAAGTCCAAACGACAACCGTGCCGGTTGCAAATCAGAACAACACCGTTGTAGCCAATACGGGTAATCCAATCACGACACCTGCCGGGACGGCTGGTTGGGCTTACAACGAAACGACTGGCGAATTCGTCGTCAATCACAGCACCTGTCTCGCCTGGTAATTATTCTAATGAGTTGCTCCAAGACAGTGCTCGTTGCTGAAGATAACGTCGTCCTCGGCGACGTGCTTCGCTTCAATCTGCAACGCTGTGGTTTTGAGGTCACTCTGGCTCGAACCGGAGACGAGGCTCTGAGACTCCTAGCTTCGCAACCGTTTGATGTGCTCGTGACAGACTACGAAATGCCTGGCCTCAACGGCGAAGAACTCTGTTGGCAAGTTCGCGAAGCACTCAAAATCGATTCGATTCGCATTGTCATGTGTTCCGCCAAAGGTTTGGAACTTGATCGGGACGAACTTAAGACACGCTTCCGAATCGAAGATATCCTTTACAAGCCGTTTAGTATTCGCGACCTGACAAATCTATTAGATAGACTCTGGGCGACATCTGACACATCCGATCCTGAGTTATCCTTATCGAGTTGATCTCATGGTTGCAGCCCAAGCCGATCGCAGTCTCACTCGCCGATTGAGCGAACAGTATCTGCTGTTCGGACTTTCTGGCTTGCTCGTTTTCACGATTTCTGCCATTTATCTGACCTGGCAAGAATCGTTTTTGAACTTCATTGCAGGGGCCGTCTGCATTCCGCTCGGACTCATTCTCGTCGGGTCCTTTGCGCTGCGACGCACCTCTCGATGGCACGAAAACATTGATCGACAATTGACTCGCTTTGCGAAGTCTGAAAGTCACAACGTCTCCGATTTACGGCCTCTTCCGACCACCGACCCCCTTGCCAGCGGTTGGAATCAATTGCTAGCTCGTGTCCATGAACATTCAGCCTGGAACGGTGTGGAAAGAAGACTTTCCGAAGCCGTCCACACGCAACAGGCAAAACGTTGGGAAGCCGTTTTCCAAAATCTCTCGGATGGGATTGTCGTCTGCGATCCGGACAATCGAATCATTCAGCTCAATCGATCATTCGCAACCCTTGTCAAACGATTTGACTCGAAGTCGCTCATTGGAACGGATATCCGCATTTTGCTTTCGGAACTTTCCGGCGACACAACGCAAGAGCGAATCTTTGAAATGGCCAATAGCCATGCCACGCAGGTTATCGAGATCCAAGGCTCGAACGATCCTTCGCAGGGTGTTTGGCGACTGAGCCGAGCGACACAAGTAAGCGATAGTGGAACGGCCAACGACTCCATTTGGACCCTGCGCGATATTACGCAACAGAAGCTCGCTGAGAAGGCGCGCGAACAGTTCGTATTCACAGCCACGCACGAATTGCGAACGCCGCTCGCCAACATCCGCGCTTACTCCGAAACGCTTTCGCTCGCTAGCGATATTACGCCAGAGCAACAGCAATCGTTTTATAATATCATCAATAACGAAGCGACCCGACTCGCACGATTCGTCGATGAACTTCTCAACGTTAGCCAGATGGAAGCCGGCGCGATTACGATCGAGAAACGCGAAGTTCAACTGGACCGATTGCTCGACGATATTTCTGTAAGCCAACGACCATTGGCCACCGAAAAGAAGCAGCAATTCGAATTTGCGATCGCACCGAAACTACCGAAAGTAATGGCTGATAAAGACAAATTAGCAGCCGCGCTCACGAATCTCGTAAGCAACGCCATCAAGTACACGCCCGAAGGTGGTAAAGTCACACTCCGTGTTGAGTCCGATGCAAATCGCGTTCTGTTTATGGTCGAAGATAGTGGGATTGGGATTTCCGCGGATGAACTTCCGAAACTGGGAACCAAGTTTTTCCGCAGCACCGATGACCGCGTTCAGTCAATCATTGGGTCAGGACTCGGCTTGGCATTGTCGCAAGAAGTGGCTCGACTACATGGCGGCAACATCACAATTCGTAGCCAGTTGAATCAAGGTTCTTGCTTCACGTTCGAACTCCCCGTTCGCTAGCCATGGAAGTCTCTTATGTATCCTTGCAAACGCTCAGGCTCGATAGACACGATCAGTGGTTCGCAACCGTTAACTCGAGATCACCAAGCGTCATTCTTAATCGCAATCGAAGGATGCTTTGGCAACGGCCAACCCCGAATCGTGTTCGATATGAGCCTGATTCCGCTGATCGATAGCGTCGGATTGGATACGATGCTCGAAGCTCGAGATCGCTGTCATAAACTTGGCGGATGTCTTGTAGTAGCGAGACCGAACCCCTTGTGCAGCGACATTCTTCGCATCAACGGCATCGATAAAGAAATCAACATCTTTGAAGATGTCGTCAAGGCGATGGGGAGTTTTGCGCGATGAACCCTTCATTGGCTGAAACCCCAGTTTCGTCGGGGGCCGAAATTTCCCGACAACGCAAAACACGCGGGCATTCTTCGCTGGCTTCAACGCCACTTGGTGAGAATCTCGTTCGTGCCGGCCTCCTGACGCATGGTGACCTCGAGACGGCGCTTCAGCAACACTCCAACAGCCAAGCTCAACTTGGCGAAACGTTGCTCGAAATGGGATTCGTCGACGAGGATACGCTCCTTCTGTTCCTCGGCCAACAGTTGGGTGTTCCGTCGGTTCGCTTGCGAAGCGGCTTAGTCGATCCCAGTGTCGTTCGGTTGATTCCGCGATCCAAGGCGGAGGCCTTTTCGGCCCTCGCGCTGTTTAGTGTTCGAGGCAAACTGACTGTTGCTCTCGCAGAACCATCGAACTTACGGCAACTGGACGAGCTCGAGCGCATAACCGGAATGCCGATTCGACCAGTTTTAGCCATGCGTTCAGCCATCGATCGAATGCTGGCTCACTGCTACGAAGAAAACTTTGCCGTCGACGCAGTCACCGCCGATCTTGAAGACAACACTTTGGAGATCCATGCCGATGCCGTCGATATCTCGTTGGCCGACGTAGAATCGTTGACGGATGGCAGCCCGATTATCAACTTGGTGAACTACATCATTGTTCACGCGATTCGTCAGAAGGCGAGCGATATTCACATTGAAGCTGGCCAACAGTCTTCGTTGGTTCGGTATCGTGTCGACGGTCATCTTCGTGAAATTCTTCGTCCACGGCGAGAATTCCATCCGGCCATGATCTCGCGCATCAAAGTTCTTGCCAAGCTCGATATTTCCGAGCACCGGATGCCGCAAGACGGGCGCGTTCACTTGACCGTCGATGGTCGTGAAATCGATTTGCGAATTTCAACTCTCCCGACGATCCTCGGTGAGAAGATCGTCATGCGCGTTCTCGATCGAAAGAACGTTACGTTCTATCTCGATAAGCTTGGTATGCCTGACGCGGCCTTGACCAAAACCAAGAGTCTGCTGAAGCGTCCGTATGGACTTCTTCTAACAACGGGACCAACTGGAAGTGGAAAGACAACGACGCTCTATTCCGCAGTTGAATTGATCAAATCGATCAAACGCAACATTGTTACCGTTGAAGATCCAGTCGAATATCAACTCGACATGATCAATCAGGTTCAGGTAAGCAATACCAAGTCGATGAAGTTTGCCGATGCGCTGCGTTCGATCTTGCGCCAAGACCCCGACGTAATCATGATTGGTGAAATTCGCGATGCCGAAACCGCGGCCATTGCAATCCAAGCTGCTCTCACCGGGCACTTGGTTTTAAGCACGCTCCATACGAACGATAGTTTTAGTGCCGTCACTCGGTTGCTAGACATGGGAATCGAGCCATTTAAACTAGCTGCCGCATTGCTTGGCGTGATCGCCCAACGTCTCGTTCGTACGATTTGCCCAACTTGCAAGACAAACTATTATCCCGCAGCGGAACAGTTGGATGCGATTCAGTATCAAGGTGATCGTCGTCGACAGTTTGCGCGCGGCCAAGGCTGTCGCGATTGCTACGACACAGGCTTCCGTGGACGAACCGGAATCTATGAAGTATTTGCAGTAGATCGGGGAATACGCGAGTTGATCACAACCCATGCCTCGGTCGAAGACTTGCGAAGTCACCATCGCAATCTGGGGGGTGGATCGTTGATCGATGAAGGGATTCGCCTAGCCGAAGAAGGCAAAACGGGCTTGGATGAAGTGCTCGAAGTTGCATACGCGGAATAGTTCGCGAAGACGCGATCGCTAAGAGAGGCTCCTCGATGAAATTCCAATATCTCGCCAAAGACCAATCGGGGAAATCGTTCAATGGTCATTTCGACGGCGAAAGCGCTTTAGTCGTTCGCCAAAAACTGCGAACGCAGGGCCTTTTTGCAATGTCGGTTGTCCCGGTCGACGCTCGATCGAACCCTGTGCACAAACTGCTAAACAAGCCGACTGCGAAGGTTGCCACTCCCCTGCACGGGAGCTTGATTCCAAAATCATCACGAGTCAAAACATCGGATCTCATCGTTGCCTTGTCGCAACTTTCGATCATGTGTCAATCGGGTGATGATTTAGCCGAAGCCCTCAAAACGGTCGCAAATCAATGCTCGGTTCCGAACCTTCGCACGGTCTTGCTGGCCACCTATCAAGATGTCGCCCAAGGGACAAAATTCTCGGTCGCGCTCGCCAAGCACCCGAAGGTCTTCAACGAGTCGATGGTGGCAGCTTTGGCGGCCGGCGAGCAAGCTGGACGTGTCGTCGACGTCCTGGAACGAACAACGCGTATGCTCCGCAAGGATCAAAATCTTCGAAGCACCGTCGCGTCGATGCTGATGTACCCAGCCGTTCTTTGTTCGATCACGCTCGTCGTAATCTGTTCCATGTTGTTTTTTGTCTTACCACAGTTCGCGACGATCTTTCGGGACATGGACAAGCCGGTTCCGCCGCTGACTGGATTCTTGTTGGCGATTGGGGAAGGTCTTCGGAATCATTGGGTCCTCATTGCAGTGGTAGCCGGCTTGCTAATTTCACTTGGAATTCTGTTTCGAAAACATTCTCGGGTTCGGCGAACGGTCGATTTCGCGATCTTGAATCTCCACATTGTGAAAGATTCGATGCGAGCGTTGATTGCTGGGAGAACGTTTCGATTGCTTGGAACGATGCTTGAAAATGGAGTCCCGCTTCTTGAAAGTGTTCGATTATGCCGCAAAGCGTCTGGGAACAGTCTCGTTCAAGAGATGTTTGAATCCATCGAGCGAGAAATACTTCAAGGTGAAGGGATGAGTCAGTGCCTTTTAAATGCATCGTTCCTACCGTCCGGAGCCGCGCACATGATCTCGACCGGTGAACGCACCGGCAAGCTTTCGTCCGTACTTCAATCCGTTGGCGAGTACTTTGAGGACGAAGGAGAACGACGATTGCGCACCCTCGTGAAAATGCTCGAACCAGCGATCATTATCGGGTTGGGAGGCGTTGTCGCGGTGGTTGTCCTTTCGATTATTCTACCTTTGCTTGATGTAACGACGGCGTCCTCGTAGGCGTTTGCCTGAAAGCCCAGGATTTCACCCAGGGTCATGGAATGCGACCTACGGTTCGCTACCATGAGTGCGATTCTATCCACAATCCAACGAGCCAAGCGGCGATTTCTGAAGCGATCGTACGGTTGGACCGGTATTGAGATTGGCTGCCACGCACTTCGCATGGCACAGGTACGAAAACTCGAAGATCGGTGGCAACTGGCTACCGTTTGGTCGGTTGAACACGCCACACCGTACGTGCGAGCAACGGAAACAGAATCCGATTCGGCGGCCTGCGAAGAAACGTTTGGTTGGCTGGCTCCATCGATGCTTCGTGAGCAAGGCTTGGGAACGACGTTAGATCATTTAGAGAACCTTGACTCGCTTTTCCTTGGCAAAAAATGCGCAGCTACTCTCAGCGACGGTTTAATTGCCTATCGCGAACTTGAACTCCCCGTTTGCGCTCCAACGGAAGTTCGTTCGCTCCTTCAGTCAGAAATTACGCTGGAATCAGAATGTGATTTCGAAGATCTGTTAACGGACTATTGGGAATTGCCTTCCAATCGCCCACGATCGACGACGAACAGTTTCGGAGCGGTTTCGATCGACCGATCCACCGCCATCCTATTGGCCAACGATTTACTGAACGCCGGCTTTGAGTGTCGCGTGCTCGATGCAATGCCCTGTGCCATGGCTCGAGCGACGTCGATGGTGATGGACGACCCCAATGCAACTTCGCTCGCGATTGAATTGGGTTATCAACAAACAACCATCACATTGGTTCACGATGGCCAACCTATTCTATCACGGGCCTCGCGAAGTATTGGACTACTCTCGTTTCTTGAGCGAGTCGCACAATCCTTTGAGATCAACATTGCCGATGCCCAGACACTTCTCTTTCAGACGTCTACCGGAAGGATGAAACTTCCCAACGCAGAGGACGATTTTGCGAATCCGCTTCAACAAAAGCTAAGCGGTTTTCTCCAAGGAATCGCTCATGAGATCGATCGGACGCTTCACTACGTTCAACGCGTTCATCGAACGATGGTTCCGACTCAGATCGTCTTGATGGGTGAAGGGACTCGCATACCAAGCATTGCCAGCGCGGTCGAAGAACACGTTGGACTGTCCACGAGCACATGGTCATTGAATATTTCGGAGAGTCTTTTTGGAAACCAGCAGATTGCAACCTACGCCGTTGCCAGTGCTCTTTCATCCCTCGCTTGGGAGGAAGTGTAATGCACGTCAATCTTCTCCCAAGTTCGTTTGTTTTGAAACGACTTGTCCAACAGCGAATTCGCCAATGGGCGTGTGTTTACGGTGTGGTAGGCGTTGCGCTTATTTTGCTGAGTTTCCCCTTGCTGAATTCCTGGGCGGGAGCTCGTCATCGGCTTGAACAATTGCTCATTGCCGTCGAGCCGATTCGTGATTTGCAGGCCGAGCAGATCGAGCTGGTTAAGCAGTCGATGGCCGTTGAGCAAAAATTGGACCAGCTCAAAAAGACCGTCATCATCGATCGATCCACCGCTCTGCTTGGCGTTGTGACACAAGCCGTCCAAGCGGCCGGTCGCCAGGTACAGATCCAAGAAATGCAAGTCATGTCCAACGATGGCCAACATCGACTGACTCTTCGAGGACTCGCCGCCGACAGCGAATCGATCACGCTGTTTATGGAAAGCCTACAAACATCAAAGGTATTTCCACGGGTTGAGCTTCGTTCTACCCAAGAACGTTTCATTTCCGAGCGAACGGTACAGGAATTTCAATTGGAGTGCCTGGCCAATGAATAGTACCGCTTGGGCCGCGTGTTCGCTTGTTCGTAACGAACGTGTCTTGCATAGCTTGATGGCGATTCTTCTGGTTGCCATTATTGCTGGCAACGGATTTCTTCGTGGAAGCATTGCTCAGAATATTGTACAGATCGCTTCCGACACGGAAGATTGTACAAGTCTCTGTGAGATGGAAGAGAGTTTGGTTGCGTCGGTCGAAACCACCAAGAACCGCAAAGAAAAACTGGATCAAGCGTATCAATCGACACTCGCAAGGATACCGAAAAGCATTGCTGACTCGGAGGTCTTGACTTCGGTGCGAATGGTTATTTCGAAGTCTCACTGCAGCTTGGTTGACTTCCGTCCTACAACGACGATTGATCGGAAGGAGTTTCAAAACCGCTCGTACGACCTTCAATTGGAAGGAAGCTTCAAGCATCTCGTTTATTTCTTTGAATTACTCCAGAACGAACCGTTTGTCTTTCAAGTATCCCGTTTCAAGATAACCGAACCCAGTGTGCCCGGTTCAGCCTGCAAAGCGGAGATGGAATTAAGAACCGTCTTTGATCACGTCTGGGCCGCGTCGGAGCAAGCTCGAAATGAATAAGGGATCGACCTCAACGTATATCAAGCTTGCCTTGATACCCCTACTTGGTGGCGTATTGTGTTTCCTCGTTTTCAGCCAACGGTCTAAAAGCCCGCCGTCGCCTGTGACGGCGGTAGTTGCGCCGGTGATTCCAAGCAGCCCAGAACCGAAACTGGCATCCAATCCTGCCGTTCGAACCACGACGTTCAAAACGGAATGGCCATCGTTTCACATAGCCGATGTCGGAAACGTCGATCCCTTCGATAGACGAACTCTCTTTCCAGTACCAGCTCCGCTCACCCCCGTTGCGGAAACCGACTTCTTGGATTCACAAACGCTTGTTAGCACAGCCTCCGCGATGGCTACTCGACGTCTTGAGCTCGTCAAGATCCAAGCCGTATTCCAAACGCCCGATGGAATTGCCGCGTTAGTCAATGATAAAATTGTCCACGTCGGCGACCGACTCGACGATGGTTCCGAAGTTATCGAAATCCATCCGGATCACCTGTCGATCGCTCAACCAAACATTCATTGAGATCGGCAAGGCTCTGTTGTCTCAATTGCTTAGTTGAGCTAAGCGTGTTCGCAGGGCGGTGAGGGCTGTCTGTTCCTGAGTTGTCAGACCTTGTAGGTTGGGTCGAGTCTTCGAGACCCAACGATTCGGCATTACTGGTGGCCAAACCGCTGCTCCGAATATCGGAAAAAGTTGTTATTCTCGTCGTGGTCGGCGCTACGTTCTTGATAAACGGAATGAAACTAGTTGGACAGCGCCAAGTTGAGTACGCAATTCGTCGCAAACACGTTGGAGTACAGCCTTTAGGCGCCGAGCAACTTGGATGCGTTAAAAGCGGCTAAAGCCTGGACTCCAGCGCAGACTTTGTGCTGTCCAACGAATGGTGTCTTGGGTTCGTCACCATTAGGCACAGTAGACCGGCAGACCGGTCACTCTCGCCAAAAGCGACCCACCGTGGGTCGCATCTGCCGCATGCGACCCGGAACTCAAAAGAAGTGCTTTCGAACACAACGCAATTCCGAGCTTGGACAAGACAAAATTCCGATGAATATTTTGCAATTGTTTTTCGGGTTATTGGATCGAGAAAAATCTTGATCAAATGTGCGTTTGATTTGTTGAATGGATCAAATCGATCGGCTATTCTGCTGAACGTTAGACGAACAGAAAGCTTTCGCCCGGGTCCCCAAGCAACATGTCGGACAG
>JANOAI010000265.1:0-6281 GCA_031411055.1 Pirellulaceae bacterium | reverse complement strand
CCCCAACCTAGCTTTTGGCGATCGTCGCTGCTGGGCGGATGCTTGAGCCCCATCATGAAGATGAGAAAGAGCATCAAAATGAAGAACATCATCTGAACGTAGATCATGTAGGCGACGATCGCTACGAAAACCGATTTTGCGATCCACTCGGAGTACTTGCCGAATATTCCAAAAGCAACATGCCCACCGTCAAGTTGACTCATCGGCATCATGTTTAAGCCGGTGATGAGAAATCCGATCCACGCGGCCATGAAGATCGGGCTCGACGTATTGACTTGTTGCGTTGAAATACCCGAAATCAATTCGGTACCGAGCAGCGAATCCAAAATGTACATTACGAGTGGTTGGCCGATCCGCAGACTATCTGGTTGAGGCAGTGGCGGTCCGTCGGGAAAGAGTAACCCTACCATCGCAAGCGGAATGGCAATGACCAGTCCAGCTAAGGGACCCGCGATACCAATATCGAAGATCTCACGGCGATTAGCGTAGGACGGATCCATCACAATAATCGCTCCCATGGTTCCAAAGGGAGAAACCGGGAACGGAATAAAGATCGGATAGGTCGAAACGATTCCGTATCGGCGCATCATGAGGTAATGCCCAAACTCATGAGCCAGAAGAATCGTCAGCAACGAAGCTGAAAATTGTAACCCCGTCGACCAGTTTGCAAGAATGCAGCGTCGAAGTGTATGTGCAGAGCCCGTTTGCAATGCATCGAATAATAGTTCGGGAACCCACGCCAACGTCCCAACCCAAATCGTGGACAAGACGGTCAAGAAGAACATGAGCAATGGGAACGCGCCGCGCGGCCAGGGTTTGCGAAATCGACGTACCGGATTCTGGGCGGGTTCGAGTTCGGATTGGAATTGCTGAAGGGCTTGTTCAGCTCCGTACGGTAAGGTCATGACTTAGGCCAATGCCCCGTAAATGGGGCGATGTTTAGTATAGCCGCCGTCGGTGGTCAGAACTTCGCCACAGCACCAGCACTCCTTGGACCAGAAAAACATCGTCGCTGCCGAAATGTGTTTAGGTTCGGTCAAACTCCCCATGGGCATTGAATCTTGGACAGCTTGAAGTCGACCCGCGCTCACTGGGTTCTGCGCGGCCATGGGACCACGCAATGGTGACGGCGCCAGTCCGTTCAAGATAAGCCCGTACTTCTCCACGAAGTACCGCGATTGCAATCGTAGCAAGTTCATGAGCCCTCCCTTTGATTCTTCGTAGGCTGAACTGGCGCGGCCTTCAGAACCCACGGTCGCGGAAGTGGACAAGACAATGACCCCGCGAGCTCCACGGACAAAAGCACCCGATTTCAAACCTTGCTTGATAATATTGTGCGCGCCCCACAGATTGACTTCGCACGCGTTCATGACGTCGGCTTTGGATAGTTCTTCAGGCGGCGTCAACGGCTTGGGCGAAATGCCAGCCGTGTGCATCAAGTAATGAATGCCTGAATGCTTATCAAACAAGGCTCGCACTTCTTCTTCACTGGTTACATTTACCGTCTCGGCGACGACCTCGGTTTTACCCTTTGCAATCGAGGCAGCGTACTCAGCCAGCAATCGTTTATCGGTTCCAACCGCAATCATCGGCGAATGATCGACCAGTACGAGCTTTTTGAGACCCAACCAAGTGGAAGAGTGCTCCGCCAAATGCTGGCCCATTAACCCGACTCCGACAATCATGGCGGTAGCGTTGGCTTCGTAACTGAGAGGCATCGTCGTCACAGGTTTGGGCTCCAAAAAATCAGTTAGGGAAAGTGTCGCCGTTCTCTCCGAGAACGAAGCGTGAGGGCCAAAAAGCTATCTTATTATTCGTTCTTCGCGAGCGAACCGCGGTTCTTGTGCCGTCCGCTCGTTCTCGGAGAGAACGGCGACACTCTTCCCGCTTCGTTCTCGGAGAGAACGACGAAACTGGTTCGGGGAGATGGCCCTTGGATCGTATGCGACCGGTTAGAAATCGACAATCCACCGTGGAAAGCCAAATGTGCTGGCTTTTTGATCTCTGGACCGGATTGGACCAGTTGGTTTGAAGGCGATTCCGGGATAAACTTGTTTCTCTCGAAAAACTCCTTTCGTAAGGTCAAGATTGCATGCCCGATAAGCCGCTTCCCAACAATATCGTCGAATCCGATGGTATGAAGATTGACCTCAAGAATCGTTATCTGGCAGCATTTCTTGCCTTTTTGTTTCCAGGCGCCGGACATTTCTATCAAGGCCGAAACGGCAAAGCGGGCTTGTTTTGCTCGTGCATCTTGATTCTCTTTGTAACCGGCTTGATTCTATCGGGCGGGACATGCGTTTACGCCTCCTGGACCAATTCGGATTATCGATGGCATTACGTGTTGCAAGCTGGCGTTGGCTTGCCAGCTGCGCCGGCGGCATTGAATCACTGGCGCGACGCAGCCAATGACAATGCCGAACGCTTACCTTCGATCGGTGATTGGATGAAGCGACCCTCCTCGGACACGGTCTTATCGAGTTGGCATGAAAAGACATCAGCTGGCTTCGATCTTGGAACTCTCTTTACCATGGTCGCTGGGCTGCTCAACTTATTGGTGATTTTCGACGCGTTCGGTGGGCCCATGCCGCCTCCCGGACACGAACCTCGCAACAAAAAGAAATCTTCTCCCGATGCGCCTGCTTGAAACCGTTCGTCGAAAGTTTGACGAAGCCCTTCAGCCGCTTTCTTCTGATCGATCGGAACTACTGAGTCGAATCACCGCCACGCGTGATACTCAGTTTGGCGACTATCAGGCCAATTTAGCGCTGGCCATGATCCTTGGTAAGCAACTAGGCCGTGATCCGGTCGAGTTGGCTGGCTCACTTGCGGACGAACTACGTACGAAACCTCTGTTTGAGAAGGTTGATGTCGCTGGTAAAGGTTTCATCAATATCCGCATAAGTGACAAGCAATTGATCGATTGGTTGCTTGAAATTGCAGGTGATTCTGCGTTAGCGGTTTCTCGCCCGGAAAAGCCGCGGACTTTCGTGGTGGACTTTTCTGGTCCGAATGTCGCCAAACCGATGCACGTAGGGCATATTCGTTCGACGGTTATTGGCGACGCGATCGTACGCACTCTCCGATTTTTGGGTCACCAAGTTGTTTCAGACAATCATCTGGGTGATTGGGGAACGCAATTTGGGATGGTTATCTACGGCTATAAACACTTTGCGGACCGCACGGCGTTTCAAGAAAATCCAGTAACAGAGCTGAGTCGCGTTTATCGTTTGATTCAGCAAATCATTGGCTACCAAGCGGCCAAACGTTCGCTTGACGATCATTTACGCAAAATGGAGCAGCTACGAAAGCAGCTCGTCGAAGCGCAGGATGCTATTAAGAAACTTCCACCGAAGAGCCCTGACGAGAAGAAGTTCGCGAAGCAGCTTAAGTCGCTAGAACGCGGCGTGAACGAGGCCGATGAGGAAACGGGTTCGCTCCAAGGGAAGATCGCGGATGTTGAAAGTAACCCCGAGCTTGCGGCCATCAACGCGGCCCATCCTAACTTAGAGCCATGCGTCTTGAACGAGACAGCCAAGCTTCATTCAGGTGATGAAGAAAACCTTCGACTATGGCACGAATTTTTGCCGCATTGCAAAGCCGAGATTCAGCGTATCTACGATATGCTCGATATTCACTTCGACCATGAGCTTGGCGAGAGTTTCTATCACGAGATGCTTGGTCCAACCGTCGATGCATTGCTCAGCAATGGGACAGCGGTCGAAAGCCAGGGAGCCGTTTGTGTCTTTCTCGACGGTTTCGACGCGCCGATGATTGTTCGCAAGCAAGATGGGGCTTTTCTCTATGCGACAACCGATCTGGCGACGGTCGAATACCGAATGAAGACCTTTCAGCCCGATGCCATTTTGTATGTCGTCGATCATCGCCAAGGCGACCATTTCAAGAAACTCTTTGCGTGCTTGCATAAAACAGGGTTGACGAATGTCGAGCTGAAACATGTCGAGTTTGGAACGGTGCTTGGTAAAGATGGGCGGCCCTTCAAAACGCGTTCGGGAACCGTAGTCGGTTTGGAATCGCTGCTTGACGACGCGAAGGCGCGGGCGTGGGCCGTTGTTGGGGACCCGGACCGACTCAAGAATGTCAGTCTCGATTTTTCAGAAGACGAGAAACGTCGTATCGCCACAGCGGTTGGGATTGGAGCCATCAAGTATGCCGATCTCTCGCATCATCGCGAAAATGATTACGAGTTCGACCCCGACAAAATGGTCCAATTGGAAGGAAACACCGCCGCCTACATTCAGTATTCCTATGCTCGAACCCAAAATATACTTCGCAAGCTAAGTGAGAAGACCGATGGAATTGCGTTGGATGCACCGACTCAAACGCAATGCTTGAAGTTCGTCCATCCCATGGAACGAAGCCTGGCCATCCAGCTCGTGCGATTCGAAGACGCGCTTCAGATGAGCATGCAGGATTATCTGCCAAGTGTCGTCACCGAGTATCTCTACGAACTCGCGAAACTATTTGCCTCGTTTTTCGATCAATGTCAGGTGCTACGAGCTGAATCGGAAACCGAACGCGAAACACGGCGTCTGCTCGTTCAGCTTACGGGCCGAACGCTCAAGCAAGGTTTGGAATTGCTAAACATTCAAACCGTCGATCGCATGTAACATGGTTATGATTACTTGTTTCCAACAATCCAAAGGAATTTGAATCATGCCTTGCCAACACCAAGCACAGCTTTACCAACTTTTAGAGAAGACAGGTGTCAAACTAGCGAGTTCGGACGTTATTCGAATCACGTGCCGTCAATGCGGAGAAATCGAAGTTTGTCCATCTGTGATGCTTGACGAATACGAAAAAACGCAAGAGGCGGAGGAAAAACAAGTTGCCGCCAAGGTATTAGAAGAATAGCTGAGTGAAGCACTCGGTTTAGGATGCTCTAACGTTTAGCGACTCGGGCAATTACAATCTTCTTTATGAATCCACCTACCTCCGCCTTTGATCTTTCCGTTCTCTTTTTCCTGCAGCTGACGATTATTCTCGCTGCCTGCCGTGTTGTGGGTTGGATTGCTAAGTATCTTGGACAGCCGCAAGTTGTCGGCGAAATGATCGCCGGAGTGCTGCTCGGACCATCTTTGTTTGGGCTATTTCTTCCAGACCTTCAAACGCAATTATTTCCAGCTTCCTCCAAACCTATTCTCTTTTCCGTCTGCCAAATTGGGTTATCGCTTTACATGTTTTTAGTCGGAACTGAATTTCGACTGGAACACTTTCACGAGCGAGGCAAGACGGCCATTAGCGTTTCCTTGGCAGGGATGCTCGTCCCGTTCGCGCTGGGAGCTTTGCTGGCTCTTTGGCTACATGGCCAAGGGACGTTCTTTCCGGAGAAAGTTCGTTTGCATGAAGCGATCATGTTTATGGGGGCATCGATGTGTATCACGGCCTTTCCCATGCTAGCGCGAATTATTGTCGAAAACAAACTTGCTGGAACATCGCTTGGTACCTTAGCTTTGGCGGCGGGGGCGATTGATGACGTCGCTGCCTGGTGTGTTTTGGCAATCGTCCTTTCCAGCAATACGGGAGATTGGACCAACTCATTCATGGCCATTGGAGGTGGTGCGATCTATGCAGCAGTGGTGTTGATGGTTTTGCGGCCGTTGCTCCAGCGAATGACACCCATGGCCGCAAAGGCGGGTGGACTGACGCAAGGGATGCTGACGTTTATTACCTTGCTGATCATGCTGGGTTCGTTTTGTACCGACAAGATCGGAGTGTATGCCGTTTTCGGTGCCTTCTTAATGGGCTGTGCCATGCCACGCGGGTTGATCAGCGATGAGCTGAAGAAACAAATTGAACCGCTGACATTGTGCTTGTTGCTCCCCCTTTTCTTTACCTACTCCGGTCTGAATACGCGACTCGATCTCGTCAATCAGCCGTGGCTTTTTTTCGTAGCGATGGTAGTTTTGGTAGCAGCAAGCGTAGGTAAGGGTGTCGCTTGTTGGGGGGCCGCGAGGCTTAGCGGAGAGAGCCAAGGAACATCCATGGCCATTGGCGCGCTGATGAATGCGCGCGGACTTATGGAATTGATTTTGCTGAACATTGGCCGCGAGAAAGGGATTATTGGACCAGAGATTTTCTCCATACTCGTACTGATGGCCATCGTAACGACACTGGCCGCGACACCGATTTTCCGCTGGGTTCGCGAACGTTACTCCGTTACTTAGAGCATTTTCATGAACGACGTAGGCTTGGAAAACGGGGTCAGGTACCAAAAGTGCAAAGCACCCAAAGGGCCGTTCCGGCTTTTGGTACCTGAC
>JANOAI010000264.1:0-23328 GCA_031411055.1 Pirellulaceae bacterium | reverse complement strand
TATCGCGAAGGATTCGAGCTCGCTCTTCATCAATCGTCTTGAGGCGGATTTCATTGGTAAGCCGATCGGCATTGGGGATAAACTGGGGGTTCCGCATCGTGATGAGATGGCGATCCATGATCTCCATCAATCGCTTGCGATCTTCGGTTGTTTTGGCGGATTCCGCCCGCACGAGCATCTTCTCGCCAACTTTGACGAGGGCGGACGCGAGATCGGAGCGGACGCCGGTATTACTCAAACCACTCTCGTTGACAATCGTAGGCAGGATCGTTTCCGCAATTTCAATCGCTTTTGCCGGATCGCCAAGCTGCTCGTTGGCCTGGCGAATCTTGGCGATGGCCGTGATGACTTTCGCCGTGCTTGTATTGTCATGATTTGGATACTTTGATACATAGCTCGTGAACTGCTGAATCGAAACTTCATAGTCTCCGCTCTCATAGGTTTGCTGAGCTTGCGTGTAGACCTCCGAAGCACTTCCTGACATCAACCAAAAGGTTAGCCACGTTAACGCAACAAGAAGGACACAGAGAACGAAGCCAACACCCCAGATGCGAAAAGCATCCCATTGATTTCCCTGCGGGGCCGCGATCTTCACCGGCTTCACGTAATGTGGCTGGGAATCCAACGATGGGCCGTCGTCCGCGGATGATCCCGAATCGTCTTCTTCTGATTCGCTTATGATGTCAACGTCGAAGGCGTCGTCTGAACCCACCACTTCTGCCTTAACCGGCGTTCCGATAATTTTGGCTTCCAGCGGTTGATTTCCTTTGGATTCAGCCTCTGGAAGGAGGTCCAGTTCATCGGCAGGGTCAGTCGAAGAGGGTGCATCGCCCCGGGGCCCTGTTCCTGAATTTGCTTGAAGTTGACCGATCAAGCGTGTTGCTTGAAATCGAGTCAGTTGGCCATTCTCGACCAGCAACTTCGATAACGACTCGGACGTGATTCGGCCTTTCGATTCAGCAACGGAACGACGAAGCTCGCTTATGACTTCGGGATCGAGAAGCCCTTGTTCTTCCAAAAGCGATATAAACTGGCCAGCGGACATAGGATCCTTTTCGCGATTCAGTCGAAACCTTCGACGATATTGACTTTAAAGTTGGTGATTTTGTACTGCCGACCGACATCGAGCGCCCCAATTACCGCAGCATGAATACTATCTTCATGTGCATCGATGACGAGATTGGATGCATTTTCGCTTGAACCGTCGAGTTCGGCATTCTTGAAAACGGTGAGGAGTTCTTGTTTGCTCGTCGCATCGATTTCAAGACCATCCGGAAAAATAGTCGTATAGCCGTTGAACTCGTCGATCAAGATCTTGATCGTTTCGTTTTCTTCATCGGTTTTTGGCTGAGAACTTGGTTGGTCGCTCGCAACTTGCTGTTGAAGAGCCTTCTCAGTCGTAAACGAAGCCGTGATCATGAAAAAAATCAGCAACAAAAACGTGACATCGACCATTGGCGTCATGTCCATGTCGTCTTTAGGTAGTTCCTTTTTCGCGAACGTGACCGTCTGGATTGGCTCGTCATCGGAAGCATCGAAGTCGACTTGCCCCGAGTCTTCGATGATCATTGGCTCAATCAAGTCTTCAGAATTCGCTAACTCGATTTCGGGGAATGGATCGTCTCCAACCGATTCTTGCACAGACGATTTGATCGCGTCGTCGGCCGACGGAATTTTGATTAGCGCCATGCAATTCGGACATTTTACATCACGACCACTCATTCGCTCGTGGACGCTGCGAACGTTCTTGCAATTAGGGCATTGAAATCGAATGGCCATGAATTTCTACGATTGCTCGTCGATGACTCCGATGTTGATCATTTGGCTCTCATCAAGCGAGTCCGAGACGATTTCTTTAATTCGTTTGATGTCTCCATTGCGAACAGTTCCATCGGCCCGAATCAGAACTTCTGACTTTTGCATATTGAAACCTTGCTGAATATACTCGCCGACCTCGGCTGCCTGCTGTTCCGGATCATCGGAAAAAACTGTCTCATCAGCCCGCGAAATGATCGCTACACCATCACCGGCACTTCGCACATTCAAGATAATGCAACTCTTGGTTGGAATTGCGTCCCCGTTCTTCGCTCTTGGCAATGCGTAAGTCTGTTCGGCCGTCATCTTGGATGTCAAGATGAAGAAGATTAGCAACAGGAACGTCATGTCGATCATCGGCGTGATATCCATCTCGTCGTCGAGCGGTGGACGCTTCGGCAGTTCAACGGGAGCGAGAACCTCCCCCCCGACGTCAAAGACATCGTCAATGGGCTCGATAACACCGCTCGAATCGATAGCCATCAAAGCAACTCCAACCTATGAGTCTCGCCGTGAAGCAGTTGCTCCCCGGGCGTTGCTTTTAGAATTACGACTCATTCCTTCATGAAATGCGTCGAAGAATCGATTGAGCCCGGCTCCAACCAGATCCTGCATCACTCGCATCCGATTGGTGATGCTGGCCATGCACATGACTAAAGGTATCGCTATCATCAACCCGATAGCGGTTGTTTCAAGGGCTACGCGTATGTCGAGAGCCAAGTCCGCCGGGTTGACGTTCTTCGCACCCGCTAGTTTTCCGAACGCCCCCATCATCCCTACCACCGTTCCGAAAAGCCCAAGCATCGGAGCGGTTTTAATGACCGTCACGACCCACGCAATCTTAACATCGAGATCACCGATGACGTCACGTTGAAATCGACCGAGTAAATACTGCTGAGCTTTCGCAAACCCCATCCGGCGATTGGCACAACCAATATAGACCATCTGCGGCAAGGCTCGTTTGTCCCCCTGACATGCCAACTCAACCGCTTCAAAATCACCGCTCCGAAGGGCTGGTTCGATCGAGTCCAAAAAGGCATCCTGAGCATCTTCGGACTTGAAGCGTTTACTGCTGATGCGGCTGATTACGAGGACAACAAAGTAAATTCCCCAAAGTGCCACGGCAGCCAACGCAACGTAGCACATGTTGCCGATAAACGTGAAGATTGCGGATGCGTCCATGGAGTGTTCTTACAAAGTCATCGGAAAAGTAGAGAAGCAATTTTTAACGGTCACCGAAGAATAACGGCCAAGGAACCGATGGTCTCGCGGATCAAGCCTATCATACCCTCGAAACTACCGACGCGGGGCAGGCCTAACTCCTCTTTTTGGTTGATCCGCAAGAGTTTCTCGGCCGAAAGGAAATGGAGCTACTTTTTGGTAAGCAAACGATCGCGTTGTTCGATAACGACCCATTGAAAGCCTTTACCCTCCGGCTGACATTCAAAAATCGTTTTACCAATTTGCTTGACCGAGACCTGCGGTCCTACTCGTTTTACGGCAAACTCCTTTTCTAGCACCGCCAAACGATCTTCCATCTCTTTTGGAATCATTTTTAGAATCTGGCGTCCGGCCGTCGCGATTTTGGCTTTGTTCACGACATCGCGTTCGTACTTCAAAAGCGGCCCATCCTTGCGATTGATAAAATAAAGCCGCTTTTCATCTTCCGCTTTGCCTTTTCTCGCATTGAGTCCGGTGCCGAGGTTTTTTACATAGTCGACGGTCTGAACCCCAGCTCCAATCGCAGCCAATTCGATTTCAAAAAAATCGAGCTGATTGATGTAATTCTTGGAATCCCTAGCCGTGAAGCGCAGGTCCCATCGTTCAAATCGAGGAACAATATCGTCGCCTTCACCCTCGGGGCCAGGAGGACGAGAATCGCCTTTTGAATTTCCGGCAGTGGCCATTGTGTCGAGCGTTGCCGAAACCTGGCTTAGGGCTTCGGTCACACTTTGCAGCACTTGATCGATCGACGGTTCCGTTAGCTGTTCGACTTCATCCGCCGCGGGCGGTTCTAAATCGCGCTCGAAACCGGGTGCATTGTCACCACGACCGGCAATCCGCTCTTCTTCGATAATGATTTTCCCAACCGACGGTTTCATCGTTCGAAGGAAATAGAGAGCCCCAAGTAACAGAACAGCTAAGCCGATCAAGATCGACAAGCTCAGCAACAAACTTGCAACCTGATCGACCGATGTCGTCTTGAGCGAATCAAGCTCGATTTCGTCTTGGTTGGAATGAGGATTGGCAACAACGCTCAAAATATGATTACCTATTCAATCACAAAAACATGATCGGGACGAATGCTCAAATACCAAGCCTTCCAGTACTGCTCGGCGATGAGTCGATCCTTGACAGAGACGGTACCCTCGACAGGAAGCTTGTTGGTATCAAGCTGGCGGCTTAATATTCGCAAGGAACTTTCGGCTGTTCGAAGCACCTGGTTGTCGCGTTCCCCTTCGCTCAGCGCATAGATCAAATCCGGAGCGAAGTCGAGGTCATCACCACGACCAATCATTTTGGCTGCGATGCGTCGTGCACGGGCGTCTGGACTCCGTAACATGCGAGCAAACCGATTGAGCTGGTCCTTTTTTTTCATTGGATCAGGATCAAGCGTGAGACGTTCGGCGAGTAACTTTTCATTGACATTACCCGATGAGCTCTGCTCGAGAATCGATAGTGCATCTTCGATCGAAGATACTTTGGCTTTGTCGACGAGCTTTCCATCAACCATCCCTACGTCGGCAACATTGGCCAAGCCAAATCCACCGACACTATCTGCCGACTTGAGATCGCCAATTGATTTTTGAGTACTTCGCAACAGAAATAGGATAGCAAAACAAGTACCTGCTTCTGGGCCGGAAATATCTGGGTGTTTACTCCAGCTTCCATCTTTGTTCTGTTCGGCCTTGAGTTCATTTACTCCTCGGATATACCAATCGGGATTTGAATTTCGTTTGCCGTTAGCGAGTTCAAGAAATGACTGATAGCGCTCGTTGCTATACAGCCAATAGTAGTGCCATTCATTGTGCGACCGATCGTATCTATGCTTTGAAAGCCATTGAGTTGCTCGATTGGCCGCGTCTTGGGCTTTTTGACGTAATGCCTTAGAGTCAGCTCCTAGGCCGCGAGCTTTTTCTTCCGGACTGACTTTCATGACCTGCCGAAATGCGGCAGGGAGAGAATCTTCACTGTCATCTTCCGACGTAGCTAAGCCTTGCGTTCGAAGGGATCCAAGGATATCGACTCCAATGAGAGCGGCCGAAAGTCCGGCGGCAACCATCGCATGGCTAGGCTCCTCCGATACACCGATTTGATAAGTCCAAGCACCATCCTTCTGAGAACGCAAGAGAAATTCAGTGAGACGCTCGGCTGCGTTTCGGTCAATTTCAATCCTGACCTGTTTCATGGACCAGAGGGCCAAAGTCACGTACTGTGACTGGGAGATGTCACCCTGACTTTGCGGATAGGAATTGATATACCCGAAACCGCCGCTTGACTTTTGAGTCTTCAACAAATAGTCGCGAATTGCTTCAAGCTCCCCTCGGTATTCATCCGGATTCAATGCCGCCAAGAATAATGCGGCAATCGACGCGTCATACATGGCCGTGTCACCAAACGCCGAGGGTGGTTTGGTTTGCATTGTCTTCACGTACCTAACCGCACGCTTTGCTATTCTCGAAACGGAGGGGTGCGTTTCGTTTTCGGTTGCTTTGAGCAGGGTGTAGCCGATGAGGAACTCGTAACCTGCGCGAGCCAAGACGTTATCCACATCTTCCTCAGGGGGAATCGAGCTAATATATCGTACACCATTCGAAATCATCGCTTTGACGGTTGCGTGGTCCGGTGAGAAATCCTGACCTTTCGCCGGGCTTTCGAGGGTGGTTGTGGCTACTGCAAAGACAACTACCAGCATCGACACCAACGGTTGGTAGGGAACGCGTCGGGCTAATTTGTCAGAGATCCTCGGTTTTGCAGACCCATTCATTGGAATTGCTCTGAGGCTAAATTGAAGGAAAAGCACAAGACTAGATTGATCGCTGGCAGAATTGACAGATTCGTCCGCTTTCAATAGCATCTATGAGTCTCAGCTCCTTCGCAAGGGTTGAGAAGTCAGGATTCTTTGCAGAATCTGGCTGGATAGCTCAGTTGGTAGAGCAACGGACTGAAAATCCGTGTGTCGGCGGTTCGAGCCCGCCTCCAGCCACTTTTCTTATTCCCAAGCAATTTCGCGTTTTAATGCGAATTCTCTAGCTTGAACCGTAAAGGTTCCCATTTCTGAGTCGTCGGTTGATACCAAATTACCGTCCAAAACACGGTAAATGTACGGGAAAATCGCCGTTGCGACGACTAAGAGATTTAGGCCCGTCTTGCCGTTTGCCCAAGTTAGGTGGCCAAGCCATCGTCTCGGTCGCTAGTTTCGGGGTGTGCTTAAGGCGACGCCTCCCCGGTAGAGGTTACGTCTTTGCCGATTGTCCTGTGCCCAGCCGAGTTGAGTTGATGATCTCGTCCGATCGATACTACGGAATCGAAGGACGATGGCGAAGAAGAAAGGAGTCGAAACGAAAAGCAGCTCGGGAAACACTGACTTCGAGGTCAAGCTTTGGCAGACAACTAGAAAGCTTCGCAAAAAAAGGTTCCTTCCGTAAGCTGAGTTGCTTTTCGCAGACTGGACAAATGGGTTCTCTACGCGTTCGACGCGATCCAACTTCGCTATGATTAGAGGGTTAGCACTTTCAGACCTAAATGCGGACAATAGGACACATGTCCACCGCACGATTCAGACGTCGAATCCATTCGAATCGATTGCTCGTTTTATCAGCGAACGCGTCCCAGCGACTTGCTTTCAAGTACGGAGAGTATTGGCCATGACAGTAGCGGAAGAATTGCAAAAACTGAGTCAGTTGCGAGAGAGTGGCGCCTTAACGGACCAGGAGTTCGCATCGGCGAAAGCAGAGCTGCTCAAAGGACTGAATGAGTCGTCAAGGACGCCTTCCTTTTCTGGCATAACTGCAAACCAATGGGGACTGTTTCTGCATTTATCGCAGTTTGCTGGCGGTGTGATTCCGATCGCTGGTTTTGTTGCACCCATTTTGATTTGGCAGCTGAAAAAGGGGGATTTTCCGGAGATAGATGCACATGGCAAGAACGTGGCGAACTGGTTGATCTCCTTGTTCATCTATGCGTGCGTGTGCTTTGTGCTCAGCGTCGTTGGGATCGGAATACTTGGGCTAATCGCCTTGGCCGTGCTTGGCATCGTATTTCCTATCGTCGGGGCAATCAAAGCGAACAACGGTGAGATATGGCCGTATCCGCTGGCAATCACGTTTGTCAAGTAGGAGCGAGATGGTCGAAGATTGCAGTGATCAGGCTCCTGGGGACTGGTCGCAATCTTCCAAGACGGCTTGATAGCAGTCATCAGTCCTTCATTGCACTCAGTCGATCAACCTGGATCACGCAAGGCATGGGGGCTCGACGCACCCTTTCGGTGGCGATTGCTATTTGTCGGATCGGGGGTTTTTGACACGGGAACGAACGTTCGATCAATGCGACGGCAATCGGATTTCAATTCCATACTTTGGTGCGATTTCCAACAGTTTTTCGATATCTGAATGGGTGGGATGCGGGGCGCTGGTTGCGTGTTGTGGCAACGGTGAACTCACCTCAAAAAACATTTGTTCCAGTCCAGCCGGTGCAATCGTGATAAGCATCTTGGCGGTCGTGTTCGATTCGTTCTTGAATGAATGCGGCGTCCCGATGGGCATGTTGGCAAAAGTTCCGGCTTTGGCAACGACTCGATTATCGCCGATTTGGAATGTGATTTCGCCTTCAAGAATAAAAAAACCTTCTTCCTCTCGGCGATGAACGTGAGGTGGAGGTCCTCCTCCGGGAGGCACAATCGCTTCCCACATTGCGTAAGTGCCATCGGTATCCTCTCCCGTCGCGAGGAAGCGATATACGTCACCGACAACGGCAACGGTTCGGCCCACGTCACTGGTTCTAACAATGGGAACTCGCGTCTTCGTCATGATTTTTCTTGCTCGAGCTGATTTTCAACGGCGGCTTCATAAACCGTCACGGCTCCCTTGGCCATGAGATGTATCGTATGCCGCGATGGCACGATCGGAAGTTTTTTGCCACCCATGGATAGCAAGACCTCGGCGATGGCCGATTCGATTTTGTTTTCAAGTCTTTCGACCGTCTTAGGGTCCATCGTTGATGAGTCTCTTGGGTCCATATCGCATGCCGATGTATCATTGCTTCTCAATAGGTTCGGTACAAGGCTACCCAATTGAGGTACATTGAATTTAGCAATAGCTTAGCAACAAGGAACACTCATGGAATGGCGTGACTGGTACGATTCCCTTCAAAAACCAAGCTGGACGCCCGAGCCAGCCACGATTGGTTTGATCTGGCAGATTCTCTACCCAATCATTCTGGTCTCATTTAGCTTCGTTTTCATTCAAGCGATCCGGCAGAAAGTGCCCATGATGGTCGCTTTGCCATTCGCCATCAATCTCGTTGCTAATCTGATCTTCACCCCGATTCAATTTGGTCTTCGAAATCTTCCGCTTGCAGCCGTCGATATTCTGATCGTCTGGATCACCATCGTTTGGATGATCGTCGCCATTTGGAGTCATTACCGTTGGGTGGCGATTGCGCAAATACCGTATCTCGTTTGGGTATCGTTGGCGACTGTTCTTCAGCTATCGATTAGTTGGAACAATCGGTGATCGACGAACGACATTTTTCCAATGCGAAACCTGCTAGGGCGGGTCGCTCTGGTGAGAATTGACTGCACCAAGGAAGACGATCGTATTGGATGCCAGCCAAGGCTTGTGCAAATCGCTGGGAAGCATGAGGATTTCTATGATCCCGATTTCTACATCGATAACGATGTCATCGTGCATGACACAAAGGGGAAATTCAAAATATACAGTTATCCGGAAGAGGTCTTTTCGCCGACTGACTCGCATTCGGCGACGTTCCCCGATAGATTTATCTACATCATAGGCAGCATCGGTTATTGGATCGCCAGGGACTTCTGGGGAAAAGGAATCGCAACACATGCATTGGCGTTGCTTTTGAGGGAAGTCTCTCTTCGTCCCTTGTATGCTCATGTTGCTACAACTAATGAGGCATCCCTGAGAGTGCTTCAAAAGTCAGGATTCGTGATTGAGCGAGTCCAGTTGTCGCCAGCGGATGATCGCTATCCCGAATGCGAAGAAGCCGTGCTCGTTTTGAAATAAGTCTCATTTGCTTATTTATCAGAAAACAGCCAGCTCGCTATTCTCTGGTAAATTTAGCATTCCGTTACTAAAACAATCGATCCTGACGAGGCAACACAACGATCAAAAGCGTTGCGATTGGACCGAGGAAGAGTGACACAAGCCACCACACGAGCCCACTACGCCCTTTCGCTTGAGCCAATCCTGCATTGATAAGGGAAAGGGTTCCCCAGCCGACAAAAAATTGAGTTTGATTTAGCATTTTGATTCTTCCCTGTGTTTCGACTACTTGCTCTTCGCTCAAGGGGTGTAAATCTTGGACGAATTGGTCGTCATTTCACCAACGTCAACAACATGACAACCGCCGACTTCGCCATGATGCTATGACGCGTCTTGGCAGCCATGTGAATCCACGTTCCCGGCTTTCCATCGACAGATTCATCAGCGACCGTCAACGATGCTTCGCCTTGGATGATTTGGATAGTCGCCGGATAGGGAGCCACATGTTCCGAGAGTCCTCCTCCGGCAGCGAACGCAAAAAGCACGACTTTCGTCTTGGCGTCGTCAAGCAGGACAATACTTTGCTTGCCGGTCTCAGGTGGCTGAATCTCATCGGCAAGTTGGCGGATTTGGTAATCGGTTTGGCTCATGGTCGTGTTCCTTTGGACGAATCATAGCCGAATTTTCCGCAAGGAAGACAAACTCATATCTGTGGCATTGTCGAATTCTATGGCGGGGTCGTTGGATGTTGTCACTTTAGCGACGTGACCAATTCAATCGATCAATGCGACGATTTGCATCTGCGGTAGTTTGCCGAAACATATCGACGAATATCAACTCAGCATACAACTGACCGACGAGCCGTTCATGATCGTCGTTATCAAAAGCGTATACCTTCAACAGTACCGGCTCGATGAACGATTCAGGATTGTCATAGTCTATCGGAATCGAAGCTTTTAAAATGATTCGCATTTCGGACTCTCTAGCTGGACAGCGCCAGGTTGAGTACGAAATTCGTCGCAAACACGTTGGAGTACAGCCTTTAGGCGCCGAGCACCTTGGATGCGCCAAAAGCGGCTAAAGCCTGGACTCCAGCGCAGACTTGGCGCTGTCCAGTTAGGCAACGGTCAAATGTTTAGGAAAATATTGATATTGTATTGGTAGGCGGGAATCACGAAATTAGTGCTGGGATTGTTTCTGTACTACGAGCTTAACGCTGTCTTTGCCGATCTTTCGCGGAACGAACGACGACTTTAGAAACAGAAGATCATAGTCCTGAACGCGTTATCGATAGAAATCAATCCATTCAATCGTTATCGATTCTGGATTTCCTTCGAAAAGTATCTTCGGTAATCGCATTTCAAAGTAACCATTTTGAAGAGGGATAGTGTTCGCTGTCTTTTGATCGCTACCAATCATCTGTATCTCTATCCAGTAGGGGTTCTGTGGGGCGAGTAGATTTTCTGCTTTGTCTTTCCATTGACGGACTCGAGATACTTTATCGTTGCTCGAAACGGAGGCTTCAATAGTGTCTGTCCATGAGTAATCCTTAGGCTTTCCAACCCCTTCCAATGCAACCGAAACACGACGGGTTGAGGCCATTTTTCAACGGTGCTTACCAGCGTTGCGCTGCCGATGCCGGTTGAACTTCGAATCGAGAAGATTGTTTTGTTGGCCGACGGACTAAGTTTCACTTTGTCGTCGGATCGCTTGGTGGTGATCTTGAATTTCGGCGGAACATCGTCGGCGGTAACGTCGTCTGCAAGCAAGGATACCGTTGCCATGAACAAAATCGAAAGGTGCTTCAGCATTGGAATTAAGCGGGAATTATTTTTCGAAAGGTTAAGTTGATTCGTTCACCAACTTGTTTTTTTGTCTTAGGGACTTCGTGCTGCCAGAATCGCTGCATGGTTCCTGCCATGATAATGAGTGTCCCGTTTCCTGGCTCAAAGGTGATCGTGTCTCGAGTCGTGTTGTGCCGGATCCGAAACTTCCGAGTTGCTCCTAACGAAAGAGATCCAATGATGTCGCCCATTTCAGGCTCGTTGTCCGCGTGCCATCCCATACTGTCTGCACCACTGCGGTAGCGGTTTAAAAGACAATAGTTGTAGTCACCCCGGACTGACTCAATTTTTTCTTTGATCTCAAGCAGAGTCGGAGTCCAGGGCAGGGCAGGGTAGATGGCCCCCGAATACTTGTAGGATACGCCTTCATTCCCGTAGGTGGAAATTAGCCGCGGTTGCATGTATCCGAAGATACCAGGCTTCTGCTCCCACAAGCATGCTTCGCGCAGCTCCGTAAAATAGCGATCCGCCTGATCATTTCGCAAGAACTCTCGGTCGAAGAGAAGCACACCTCCGTCGGCTAGTTGAATTGTTTGCGCCAAGTTCTATTCCACGAGAAGGCCACCCGAATTGGTGAATTGCATATGCATGTATTGTTGCAGGGTAGCCAAGTGTACCAAAGGAGAAAATGGTCCCCTATTCGCAAAATGACATTCCTAGCCAGCCTTTTCGGTGTGAATTGCGAGGATGAGGATTTTAATCGCTTGTATTTTTGTTCGAGGCACCGGAAACTGAAGATCCTCATCCTCTAGTCGGTCGTTTTTGGAGCTTTGAACCATGTCCCTATGGCTCTATCTGCTAGCGTCGTTTGTCCTGGTTGGAAATGGAGCGGGACGCACATTCCTCCACTTTTCCGCGTATAATTGTGGTGCTTGCCGAGTGATGCAACCCCTGGTTGATGAGCTCAATGCAGAAGGATGGGCGATTCGTTCGATTGATACCGCGAAGGATCGGGAAACACGAGATCGATGGCGCATTCATGCTATCCCGACATTGATCGTGCTCGAAAACGGAGCCGAAGTCGATCGCATTGAAGGAACGCTTCCGATGGCAGATCTTCGTAAGCGATTGACGAGCAATGAAATACCCCGGGCGGCGGCCGCCAAAGAGCCTTCGAGTTCACTGCAGGGTAAGTCTAACTCAAATCGCAATTCGACCTATGGCCCCAACCATCCGTTGAGTAAAGCCAATTCCTCATCTAATTCCAAACCTAGCAGCGAGGCTCGTTCTGCGATCATGGACGCTCAACGACCCTTGATCGGGCCGAATCATCCGCTATATCCGTATTATCATCCGTCTCGAAGTGGCGCGAATGATGTTCTCGAAGTTCCTCGACCACAGCCGAGGCGAGAACGAACGGTCAGCAATCCTCTTCTGAAAGACATCAAGCCTCTCCCTGACTTGCCGGAAGCGATGGCTGCAACGGTCCGCATACGCGTAAAGTATCCGATCAGTGAGTCGATGGGTACTGGAACCGTCATCGATGTTGTGGGCGATCAAGTGGTTGTGCTGACTTGCGGCCACTTGTTTCGAAAAAATGAGACCAAACATCCGATAAGCGTGGAGCTATTCCAAAACGGGAAGACGGTTCGAGTGATGGCAAGTATACTCGATTGTCAGGATGACAAAGTCGATCTAGGGTTGGTGACGTTCCGACATACGAGTCCGGTGTCTAAGATTCGAATACGACCAAAAGGGGAAAAGCTTCAAGAGCTTGAGCCGGTCTTCAGTATCGGTTGCGATCGCGGTGCATCCCCTTCGCGAAGGGATTCCGTGATATCCAAAGTGAATCGCTATCAAGGTCCTGCCAACGTTGAGATCGCCGGAGCGCCTGTACAGGGAAGAAGCGGTGGTGGACTCTTCGATTCGAAGGGACGACTTGTGGCAGTTTGCTTTGCATCCGACGAGGAGTTGGACGAAGGGTTGTTTGTCGGTCCCGAAGCGATTTACGCTCAACTGGAAAGAAACGGATTCAATCGTCTTTTTGAGAGCAGCGATTCTACGACGCGCAACTGAAGTTCGGCTATATCCACGCTTGGACTTCAAGTGAAGTACGATCCTAGCGAGTAGCGTCGGCTCGGTACGGAATACACGAGTCATTCGTAGTCTTGTTCGGGTTCAGCCCAGATTTGCGCTTTCCCATCTTCGTCGACATGGACGTGGATAATGTTTGCGCGACAGCACACCGGACAGTCTTCGATATACTGTTGACTGGTCCCCTCGGAGAGATCCAATGGTATCACGATCACCTCTCCGCACGCGTCGCAAATGTAACTTGCTTCCTCTTGACTTGAGTTGACACTGGTTCTTGACGAGTATGCGAAGTCTTGAGGATCCTCGTCCAAAGTAAGAAACTCACCCGATACGAGAACTTTGCAAGCCCAAAGCATTACCGACAATGAATCCTCGTCGGCCAGTCGATGATCATTACCCGTCTCGATCAAGACTCCAAAAGGCAATCCGCTGTTTTTAACCAATTCTTCGCTATCGGCAAACGGAATCACATCGTCCAGGCGACTATGAAGAATCAGTGCGTTCCGATTGAGCTTTCGCGAATGGCCCCAGTTTTTCCAAGCTGGACAGAGAAGTACCAGCGGTGTATTTCCATGTTCGATATTCATCGCGATGGCTCCACCACGCGAGGAGCCAACAACGACGTCGGGATGATGAAGGTCGTATTCGGTTTGAGCGATTTGCAGCGCAAGGTCAAAATTGTCGTCATCCAATTGAGGATTCACGACCTCGTGCCCGTGAACGCGGAGATAGGTCGGCTTGACGCCGCCGACGACGGAATGCCAACCGTGAAGGAATAGGATTTTCAAATGACCGACTTCCAAGGATTTTCGTGGTAAGATTGTAGCTTATGGGAAACCAAAAGAAACTTTCGACCATGCTGGGAATTTTTGTGATGTGCTCGGCACAGCCCAAATCCTGGATTATTTCGTCGTTATCCGACTGTAACCAGGCGGTTCTACTACGAGTGTGGAATTTTGTGGTTGCAAGTTGTCCATCAAAGTTGATGGGGCTTTGCGCATTGCTCTTGTTCGTCGTCCCGCTCTTTTCCCAAGAAAAAGACAAGGTCGAACCTAGAATTGGCGATGCGTCGGCGGGTGCGCCGGCGATTGGAATGGATCAGCGCGAAGCAAAGCGAGCTTTTCGATTGATGATACCGTTTCCGCTAACGGAGCGCGAGGAAGCTCGGATCAAACAGCAAATTCAACGCATTGTCGATCAAGGTGGGCAAAACGACCGTCCTATCGTCGTCCTTCAATTCATATCGTCTATTCGCGAAACGGCAGTATCGATTGATGAGGATAAGCCTATTGGACGTGGTACTGAGTTTGAACGAAGTCTTGCTTTGGCCCGTTGGCTGATTGGTCCGACCGGCATTCGCGCTCGGACGGTCGCTTATTTGCCGCAGTCCATCGAAGGGAACGCCGTGCTCGTCGCGTTGGCTTGCGAAGAGATTGCGATGGCACCTTTGGTCGAGATCGGGCGGGCCAGTATTGACGATGCCGTTGCCGACCCTCTTGTCATCGAGAGTTTTGTGGGGATCGCTAAGCGGAGAGGCTTTTTTCCAGAAGCCGCGGTTCGATCGATGCTCGACCGCGAAGTCAGTCTTTATCGGGTTGAGCTTACTGACGAAAAATCGCGTTTTGTCGGGGCAAAAGAGCTCGAGCAGCTGCAGCAGGGGAATTCTTTGCTGAGTGAGACTCAGCTTTCGGTGCCCAATCAACTTGGCAACTTCATTGGGCAGGAATTGCGGAAGTGGCAATGGATTTCGTATCTTGCGCGTGATGACGCACATTTGCGAGAATCGCTTGGTGTTCAAGATTGGAAGTCCTTAAAGCGACAAACCAGCGACGGGCCAGTTCATCCGGCGGTTATTGAAATACGCAGCGCTGTAGGGACCGTCACGGTAAATCGTTGGTTGCGAGTCTTGAATGAAGCGATCTCAAAAGAACAAGCCAATCTCATCATCTTTCATATACATTCGGCCGGCGGGAGCCTCGACGAGAGTTTGAGACTCGCGAATCAGATTGCCGACATCGACGACGAAAAAATTCAAACCGTTGCTTGGGTCGATGGTGTGGCCCGTGGCGACGCGGCTTTGATTGCTTTGGCTGCCGATACGCTCTTCTTAGCCCCAACTTCCATCCTGGGTGGTCCGGGCGAAGCCACGATCGACGAGTTGACGATACGCGATCGCTTCGACGATTGGCAATCCTTGGCTCGCAAAGTCGATCGTTCCCAAGGTGAAATCTATGCTTTGCTCTCACCCAAACTTGCGATTCACGAATTCACCAACGCGCGCGGCGAGATAGAAATTGGCGATGATGAACTTTTTGCGCGTCGAGCGGATTTTAAGGATTGGAAGAAAGGCAAAGCATTGCAGCTGGGCAACGGAATTCATCCTGAAGAGGCCAAGGATCGCCACTGGGTCGCCGATATTGTTCCCAACTTGGCTGCGGTCGGTAAAGAGTTTGGCGTTGCGAAATTGCCTGAACCGAAGCGTGTTACCCCACTAGAGCAATGGGTTCGCAATTTGGCCGACCAAGAATGGCTCGCGACGCTCTTGCTTACACTTTCGCTTGCGCTCTTTACGAACGAGCTAACTACCCCTGGGCTGGGTGTCGCTGGCTTCTTGTCGATGGTCTGTATGTTGCTCTTCTTCTGGATGCGGTTTTTGAATGGGACAGTCGAGTGGCTCGAAGTTCTTTTGTTCATGGGTGGATTGTTTTGTTTAGGACTTGAACTGTTCGTCTTGCCCGGCTTCGGCATCTTCGGATTTGGCGGTTTTATCATGCTGATCGCCGGGATCATTCTGGCTAGCCAAACATTTATTGTTCCGACCAATGACTATCAATGGTCGAAACTTGCCATCAACACGGGCCAAGTTGCGGTGGCGTTGGTCGGTTTTCTTGGGACGCTTTATCTGCTTCGCAATCAGCTTGAGCACTTGCCCTTTTTCCGGCTGCTTAAGCTCGATCCGCCGGCCAAGGCCGAACAACCGGAAAACAGTGGCTACGAATTTTTGCTCGGTAAACGCGGCCGCGTGACTGGAAGATGCTCGCCGATGGGAACGGCCATGATCGACGATCAGTTCTACGAAGTCCAAGCCGCCGACTTGCTTCTCGAACCCAACACACCGATTGAAGTCTACGAAGTTCGCGGTAAGAGTATCTTTGTTCGCGAAAACACTTAAATGCGATCAGGGACGCGAATACGATGCCAAGTTTGAGCACTAGGCGTTGTCAAGCAATTCAACGGCTTCGAATTTTTCGCCTTCGAGCATAGAAAGACTTGCACCGCCGCCGGTGCTGACGTGGGTGACTTTGTCGGCGTAGCCAAGTATCTCTACCGCGGCGGCACTATCCCCGCCACCGATGATGCTTGTTCCCGTCGATTCAGCGACGGCCTTGGCGACGGCGGCTGTACCGGCGTCAAAAGGTGGCATCTCGAAGACACCCATCGGACCGTTCCAAACGATCGTCTTGGCATTGCGAACGATCGACGCATATTGCTCGGCTGTCTTGGGACCAATGTCAAATCCTTCCCATCCATCCGGGATCTCGCCGGCGGCGACAACTTGCTTGTTGCAGTCGCCTGAGAAAGCGTCGCCGCAATGGGTGTCGACCGGCAAGACAAGTTTATCGCCAGCCGATGCCATCAGCTCTTTCGCGAGCTCAACTTTGTCCAGTTCAACGCGACTGCCGCCTGTCTTACCCCCTTTGGCCAACGAAAAGGTATAAGCCATAGCGCCACCAATGAGGACTCTGTCGCAAATGGTCAGCAAATTCTTGATGACATTAATTTTGTCGCTGACCTTAGCACCACCGAGAATTGCAACGAACGGTCGTTGTGGATTGCTCAGGGTGTCACTGAGATACTCAATTTCTTTCGCGACCAAGAAACCGGAGACCTTGGGTTTGTTGCCCATGGCTTTCGGGACAGCGACCATGGTCCCTTCCTTACGATGGCAGGTTCCGAATGCGTCGTTGCAGTAAATATCGCCCCAGCTTGCGAGTTTCGACGAATACTCGGCTTCTCCCTTTTTCTCGCCTGGATTGAAACGAACATTTTCCAAGACGAGGACGTCGCCATCCTTGAGAACCTTAATTTTCGACTCAGCGTCTGGGCCGACAGTGTCTTCGGCAAATAAAACCGGCTTTTTGATCAATTCCGCAAGACGAATCGCGGTTGGTTTCAAGGTAAATTCGGGCTCCGGACCTTTTCCTTCCGGACGGCCAAGATGGCTCATCAATACCAGCTTTCCACCCCGATTGATGACCGATTCGATAGATGGAAGGGCCATTCGAATGCGGCGATCATCGGTGATTGCTCCGGAATCATCCTGCGGGACGTTGAAGTCAACTCGCATAAGAACAACTTTGCCACGAACGTCGATGTTGGCGATACTCTTCTTGGCCATGATGGATGAGACGGCTTTTCTAAAGGTGTTTATAAAAATACATTGGGAGAAACGAGCCAAGATTATCGGGTTCGTTCAAAATGTGTCGAGAGCCGTTGATGAAGGTAATTGAAAACCCGCTCGAGATTTATAGCCAATTGCGGTTCGCACGCGCCGAAGGCCAATCCGTAGGCCTCGTTCCGACGATGGGGGCTCTCCACGAAGGGCATTACTCTTTGGTCCGCCGGTCGGTGGAAGACTGCGACTTGACGGTCGCAACAATCTTCGTGAATCCCTCCCAGTTTGGGCCTAAAGAGGATTTCTCCCGCTATCCGCGAACGATCGAGGCGGATCTGGCTGGTCTCAAAGCTGCCGGAACCGACTTTGTGTTCATCCCTAAAAACGAAGATATCTATCGCGACCAGCATTCGACCTGGGTTCAACCCGGCGACGTTTCGCTTCCACTCGAAGGGCAATTCCGGGCCGGACACTACCGAGGCGTCGCCACGATTGTTCTGAAGTTATTCAATATCATTCCAGCCAGCGTCGCCTTTTTCGGTCGAAAGGACTTTCAACAACTACAAGTTATTCGGCATATGGTCGAGGATTTAAACGTCCCGATTCGAATTGAAGGATGTGAAACGATTCGAGAAGCCGATGGCTTAGCCATGAGCAGCCGCAACCGCTATTTGTCAGCCGAAGAACGCGTACGAGCGACCAGCTTGTCACGGGCACTCAAACAAGTCCACCAAGCATACGCGAATGGTGAAACGTCGATCGAGAGGCTGGAATCGATGATGAAGCAAACGCTTGAACAGGCGCCTGTCACGAGCATTGACTATGCACGCGTTGTGGATGGGTCGTCGCTCACGGATATCTCGATCGCCGACGAATCGTCTCACGCGTTGATCGCCGTGCGTATCGGAGCGACACGCCTCATCGACAACATGCCGCTGGTGTGTACGTAAATCGCGAAAGCTGAAATCTATTTTTGAAGGCGATTTCGTTGCCGTTGCGTATACCGATCATCTCTCGCATCGCACGCTTCGTTCTCGGAGAGAACGGCGACACTTTTTTGCAAATCTAGCCTCGAGCACTAACTGGCGAGGACGGGAAGCGATACCTTGCCGTCAACGTGTGATGTTGTAGCGAGCTGCGCGATTTGCTTTTCAAGCGTTATTAAGATGCACTTAAAGGCTGGCGTTCGAGATTGTGGGTCAATCATCCGCGATACCAAAACATTGGCTTCGGGATAATACATCAAAGTATTGCCAGCTCGAATTTCAGGATACGAGCGAACATGGATGTCCGGCAATCGGCCGGTCTGACTGCAAACGGTGACGAGCTGATTTTCCTCCATACCAAGCCGTTCCATGTCGGCTGGATTCAACAAAATGACATCACGGCGGTCTTGGTTGCGATACAAATCATAGTCTTCGTAGACCACGGTATTGAATTGCCCTTCGCTGCGGACGGTCATCATGCGAAGCTCCTGCGGCGATCCCGCGAGCGGTGGTAATTTGTGTGAGAATAGGTTGGCTTTTCCGCTCGCTGTTTTGAAGTGGTTCGTATGAAACGTTCGCCCTTCAATTTGAAACTCCTTTTTCGTACTGTCGATCTTATCGATCGCATCATAGCCAGGCACCACTTTCGAAATCCAATGGCGAATCGTATGCGTTTCTTCCATCAACTTCCAATCGACGGAAGACTCTCTTCCAGTAAAGATACGACGGCCGATTTCGGCAATAACTTGGACTTCGCTCCGCGGGCCGGGCAATCGCCGTGGTCCGCCATCGCTCAATCGGACATAGTTGAACATCGACTCTTGTGTCGTTGGTTCGGGTTCTTCATCGCGGGCTAAAACGGGGAGCACAATCGTCTCACGAGCCAAACCGTTACCATGCCCTGTATTCAACGTCGTGTTGAGCATGACAAGCATGTCGAGATTTTCAAGCGATGTCCGGGCATACTCTGCGTCGGGTGCCGACCCAAACAAATTGCCGCCGAGACAAAAGCCAAACTTCAATTTTCCTTCGCGAGCCCGATCGATGCAGGCGAGGGTATCCAATCCGCTCGTGGTCGGGAGCTTCACACCAAACTTTTCGGTCAAATTCTTGAAGAGTTCGTCCTTGAGCTTTGGAGTAACGCCGACGCTCCCAATGCCTTGCACGTTCGAGTGGCCGCGAATGGGCATTACGCCCGCTCCCGGTTTTCCAATCATGCCGCGAAGCAATGCGAGATTGACAATCGACTGAACGTTCTCAACGCCATGGGCATGATGCGTGATCCCCATGGTCCACGAAAACACCGAAGCTTTGCTTTGGCAATAAAGTTCAGCAATCTCTCGGATGGTCGCTTCTTCGACACCACTCTTTTCGACGATTTCGCTCCAGGCGTAGTACTTAAGTTCGTCGAGATATTTTTGTGGGTCCGCCGTGCTTGCTTCGAGATACTTGAAATCGTGCTTGCCGGACTCGACAACCGCTTTTGCAATGCCGGTGATCAATGCCAAGTCACCGCCGATGTGGGGCTGAACGTAATGCGTGGCGATCTTGGTGCCGAAGAGCATACTCCACGGATCACTTGGGACTTTGAAGCGAACTAAGCCCAATTCGCGAACTGGGTTGATCACGATGATCTTTCCGCCACGCCGGCGAAGGTGCATCATCGTGGTCATGAGACGTGGATGATTGCTCGGTGGATTGCCGCCAATCACAAAGAGGGTGTCGGCTTCTTCGAGGTCGTCGAGGACGATCGTGGCAGTTCCGGTACCTAAGGTACTTGAAAGTCCGACGCCGCTGGCTTGGTGGCAGAAGTAGCTGCAGTTGTTGACATTGTTGGTGCCATAAACGCGAGCCAAAAGCTGAAGCAAGAATCCCGCTTCGTTGCTGCTGCGTCCGCTGAAATACCAGAAAGTATCGTCAGCCGGGAGACTATTCAGTTTGCCGGCAATCCGATCAAAAGCTTCATTCCAAGTAATCGTTCGATAGTTAGTCGCTCCCTTCTCGTAGAGTATTGGTTGAATCAATCGACCGCTCGTCTCGAGCTGCCGTGGCGACCAGCGACTCATCTGAACGACGGAAAATCGTGACCAAAAATCGGCTGTGATAGCTGGCTGCATATCGGCCGCCATCGCTTGGATCGACTTTTTGCAGACCTCAGGGAAATTTCCCCGCTCATTGACCATTCCGCCATGCTGCCCCCCCATCCCCAAAGCACATGTCTTGCACGCGTTCTTGCTGCGAAGCGCTCGATAAAACTTGAAGAAGCCCCCAGCTTCCCAAGCTTTGCGAAAGGTATAGCGAATGGCTTGCCAGCCACCACCAGCGTTCAGTCGTTTCATGGTTTCAGTAAATGAGATAGGAAAATGACAAAATGTGAACCTACCAATTGTACGAAACCGGCGATTTGAAAGCAGCCCGCGTTTCCTCAAATCACCGAACGAACTAAGATTGCGGCAGAGTTGAAAGTCTTCTTTGTACAACGGAACGCTGTTTTCATCCTATGTGCGGTATAGCTGGCGGAGTTTGGTATCGAGAAGAGCGAGCGATCGACCGCGGATTGCTAGACCGCATGACCGATGCACTGACGCATCGCGGACCGGATGATCGAGGCATTTTCCATACGACGCTCGAACAATCGCGAAGTTCAAGTCTGGCTGCGTCCGCTCCCGGTGTCGGGTTGGGTTTTCGAAGATTGTCGATCATTGATTTGGCAACTGGACATCAGCCACTCAGCAATGAAGACGGATCGATTCAGTTGATCTTCAATGGTGAGATCTACAACTATCGAGACCTCCGGCGCCGACTGGAAGGATCAGGGCATCATTTTTCAACCGACAGCGATTCCGAAACCATCGTACATCTCTATGAGGATTTGGGACTCGAGTGTTTTTCACATCTCAACGGAATGTTTGCGATTGCGATCTGGGATGGTCGAAATAATCGATTGGTTCTTGCTCGCGATCGAATGGGAAAGAAACCGCTCTTCTACGCCAAGCAACCGGGCAGAATTGCCTTTGCGAGCGAACTCAAAAGCCTCACCTGCCTTCCAGACTTCCCTCGAGAAATCGATCCGGGATCGCTCGACCTCTATTTCACCTATCAATACATCCCGCATCCTTCGACGATCTACAAAGATGTATTTAAGCTTCCCCCCGGTGAGATCGGGGTTTATGAAAGCGATCAGTGGCGGACTCAACCGTTTTGGAATATCGATTGGGCCTGCGAAATTCCTCAAACGAAATCGCAAGCCATCGAACGGCTCCGTGAACTGCTAATCGATTCTGTCAAACTGAGACTGCGGAGCGATGTTCCGTTGGGTGCCTTTCTCTCCGGAGGAGTGGATTCGTCGTTGCTGGTTGCCATTGCTCAGGGAGAGCTCAAGCAACCCATTAAGACTTTTTCCATCGGCTTTGCTGAATCCGATTTTGATGAAACGAAATATGCTCAGGAAGTGGCCGATCGCGTCGGCACCGAACATCGGCGTTTTGAAGTCCGTCCCGATGCACTTTCGATATTAGACAAACTCGTCTTTCACTACGATGAACCATTCAGCGATTCTTCAGCTTTGCCGACGTGGTATCTTTGCGAAGAAACACGCAAGCATGTAACGGTCGCCATCAGCGGCGACGGAGGCGACGAGCTATTCGCAGGCTACGATCGCTATCGAGCGTTGCGTCTCAGTGAACAACTCTCGGGTTACGGTTTACAAAAGTTATTGCCACGAGGTGGCTGGCTTGAAAAATGGGGAGCAACCTCGAATCGACGCTCGCTGATCAGAAAAGTCTATCGATTCACCGAAGCATTGGACCAACCTCTGGCTCGGCGATACATGCGTTGGTTGCAGATTTTCAACGACGAATCCCGTTGGGAAATGTATCAGGATGGTTTTGCAGAGCAGTTGCCCAACCGGGATCCGTTTAGTTTCTTGGAACATGCTTGGAATCGATCCGGTAATCGTGATTCCATTGCCAAAGCTTCGATGGCGGATCTGCAGACCTATCTGCCTTGCGATTTGATGACAAAAGTCGATATCGCGTCGATGGCTCATAGTCTTGAAGCAAGACAACCGTTCCTTGACTATCGACTCGTCGAATTCGCGGCCGCTTTGCCGACGTCACTCAAATTTTCACATGGTCGTGGCAAGCAATTGTTGCGAGAGGCGTTCCGAGATTGGATTCCGGAATCGATTTGGAAACGCCCGAAGATGGGTTTTGGTATCCCGGTGGGTGCTTGGTTTCGTGGTCCGCTCAAAGCGAAAACCGAATCCCTGTTGCTTGGCTCCGATGCCCGCTGTCATCGTTTTCTACGACCCGATATTTTGCGTTCGATGATCAACCGACACATGTCTGGATCAAGCAATGAGGGGTATCGCTTGTGGAATCTGCTATTCTTAGAAGCTTGGCTTCGTAGGTGGGAGTGAAACTCGATGAAGTACGTGTTGGCAATCGATCAAGGTACGACCAGTTCGCGCGCGATCTTGTTTGATCGGGCAGGTTCGATTTCGGGAGTGGCCCAAAAGGAGTTTCGGCAAATCTTTCCCCAACCGGGATGGGTCGAGCACGATGCCAATGAGATCTTGGAGTCGCAATGCGCGATGGTAAACCAAGTTCTTCGAGAGAAATCGCGTCAAGTAAAAGATATTGCCGCGATTGGAATTACCAATCAACGCGAGACAACGGTTGTTTGGGATCGATCAACGGGGCAGCCGATCGCGAATGCGATTGTTTGGCAAGATCGGCGAACGGCTAGTTTCTGTGATGAATTGAAGGCCTCGGGCAAGGCCGATCGAATTCAGTCTAAAACGGGACTGATCGTTGATGCATACTTTTCTGGAACGAAGGTGCGATGGTTGCTAGATAACGTCCCTGGGGCACGCGAAAGAGCCGACCGAGGGGAGCTTGCCTTCGGTACGATCGATAGCTGGTTGATTTGGAACCTAACCGGCGGACAAGTACATGTAACGGATCCAAGCAACGCTTCGCGCACGTTGCTATTCAATTTGGAAACCGGCAATTGGGACGATG
>JANOAI010000263.1:0-48630 GCA_031411055.1 Pirellulaceae bacterium | reverse complement strand
GTCAGGTACCAAAAGTGCAAAGCACCCGAAGGGCCGTTCCGGCTTTTGGTACCTGACCCCGTTTTCCAAGCCTACGTCGTTCATGAAAATGCTCTAGAGCTTACGATTGGATCGTTCAACGACATTTGTTCTATAATGAAGGCCCGAAATGGCCAGATTCTGCCGTTTCCCCGCCTCCCATTCTGGAACCAAGAAATGCTGCTTCGATTATTTGTTGGGCCGTTGCTAGTTGCTGCTTGCCTATTTCAAACCACGTCCGCTCAACCGATGTTGCGGCCGAACGTGGTTCTCTTTCTCGTGGACGATATGGGTTGGATGGATTGTGGAGCCTACGGTTCGCAATCCTATGAAACGCCCAACATCGATCGGCTTGCCAAACAATCGATGCGATTTTCTGACGCGTATGCTTGCCCACTCTGTTCGCCGACACGGGCATCTCTTCTGACGGGACAGTATTCTGCTCGACATGGCGTCACGAGCGCCACTGGCCATCAACCGCCGCAGGCACCGGGAGCTTCGCTCCTTCCAGAAAAGGCCTCACCCAATCAGCCCTTGATTATGCCAGAGAGCCGCAACTATTTAGAGCCGTCGCAATACACTTTGGCGGAGGCTCTTCGTGACTCGGACTATAAAACCGCCCACATTGGCAAATGGCATCTTGGATTGACGAAGCCGCATTGGCCCGAAGCTCAAGGTTTCGAAACAGCCTTCCATTGTCATCCAGACCCCGGTCCTCCGGGTGAATACTTCTCTCCATACGGTGTCGTCGCGGAAGGGAATCCCAATGGAAAGACGCGAGTAGGAACAATTACCGACGGTCCGAAGGGTGAGTATATCGTTGATCGACTGACCGACGAAGCGATCCAGTTCGTAGAACAAAATCAATCGAAGCCATTCTTCCTCAACTTTTGGCAATATGGTGTTCATGGCCCATGGGGACACAAAGAAGCCTACACCGCAGAGTTTGCCAAGAAGAAAGATCCTACGGGAAAACAAGGCAATCCCATCATGGGCTCGATGTTGAAGAGTGTTGACGAAAGTGTTGGACGACTTCTTCAGAAACTTGACGAACTAAAACTCGCCGACAACACGATCTTCATTTTTATGTCTGACAACGGAGGGAACATCCATAGCAACACTGTAGGCGATGCTAAAAGGAAGGGCGGCGAAGGAAAAGAAGGTAAGCTTAGCGATTGGCGCAAATGGGCTGGTGGCCTAGGCCCAACCAATAACGCACCCCTTCGCGATGGGAAAGGTCGGCTTTATGAAGGCGGTTATCGGGTCCCGTTCATGGTCCGCTGGCCTCACAAGATCGAATCTGGCTCGACAAGCAATGCCGTTGTGGGAGCCATTGACGTCTATCCGACGATTCTTGATCTACTGGGGATTGCACTTCCGTCGCAGCAAAAAATCGACGGCGTTAGTCTCGCACCGATTCTCAAACAAACCGGTGCGATTCAACGCGATGCTTATTTCACCTGGTTTCCGCATCTTGTTCCGGGCGTGATTGTCCGACAAGGCAATTGGAAGCTCATTCGGCGTTTCGAATCGCGACCAAGTGATTACGAAGGTTTGCATGAGCTATTCGACCTTGGGAACGACCTCAGCGAGACCACGAATCTTGCGTCGAAACATCCTGAAAAGGTGAAAGAGCTTGACGCGATGATCGACCAGTTCATCGTGGATACGAAAGCCCTCGCACCTCAACCGAATCCGAGTTACAAGCCAACGTCGAGTGCGCAACCCTCCCGCGATCCGATGCGCGGACTTGTCCCCAAAAGCTGTAAAGCGGCGATGGTCGCGGGTGTACTGCAAGTAACCGCGGAAGGCAGGAACGCCTTTCTTGGTTCGGCGCAAGTGAGGCATTCCTCGCCCTTGACGTTGAAGCTCCGCATGCGAAGCGCTATGGGAACTGCTGGAATGATTCAATGGAAAACTGCCGATCAAGCAGAGTTCCCTGCCTCGGGACAGGTTGTCGAATATCCTTGGACTCCCAGCGATCAATGGCAAGAGGTAACCATTCAGCTCCCTATTACCGGTACGCTCGGGACGGTCCGTGTCTATCTACCAAAAGGGAGCAAGACGACCGACTTCGAATCGATCGAATATGTCGATCAACAGACCGGAAAAAGTATCCAGCGCTGGAAGTTTTCTGATTAGCAAACGTGGAGCTCAAATCCATCTCATTCCATACCTCCTGGGAGGCTTTCCCACTTTCAGGACGCCCCGATGGGCTCGCCCCATCGGACGTAACGGTGGGAGGCTAAACACGCACAATCCAACTATTTTCCGCCTCACCCTCCGCCCCAACGCCGTTGGCGTTGGGGCGGAGGGTGAGACGGGCGCGGCGCGTGGCGGAGTCAATCTAGCCGTCCGCCTTTGGCTCCGACGAGACGAGCTCGTCCGGGGGCCAGGGAATGCGGTAGCGGAAAGCCTCCTGGGCCTGCGGGGCTAGTCAAATTCGGATACCCAGGATCGGCTAGCGTCTCAGGCTCAAAAGTCTCCATAGCGTGTACCTGGCCCATCGACAAAATTGATTTTGCTTCAGGCTTACTCAGTCGGATAACCGGCTTCATTCCAACTTCGCCAGCCACCGTCCATTGAAATGACGTTGGTATAGCCCATCTTTTGGATATTGTCGGCGGAGAGGGCCGATCGATAGCCACCGCCGCAGTAGAGAATCAACTCTGTCGTCGGATCCGGAACTTTCGTTTCAATGTCGCGTTCAATGACCCCTTTGCTGATATGAACGGCTCCAGGAAGATGCCCGGCGGCAAATTCACTTTCTTCGCGCACATCGATCAGAATCAATCGTTCTCCTTTATCCAATCGTTCTTTAACTTGTTGAACCGTACACTCACGAACGCGAGAACGGGCGTCATTCGCGATATTGAGAAATTGGGGTGTGTGTTTCATAGCGATTGCTCATAACTGAATGGTTGAGTAACTTTCCTATTCTTGTACTGCCGATAGTAGAATCATTTTTGCCACCTATTTCCACTCCAAGACCATCGAAGATGATCGACAACATTTTTTTACCTGGTCCCCGAGAAAGAACCGTTCGAGCTTCGGAAGGTCGAGTAATTCCGGTCCCAGTCGGTTGGGAGTTGCTTTTACCGGGTGATCCCGGTCTGACTCGTCGCGTCAAAGCTGCGGGAGACCATTGGGTGATCCAAGAGAAGAAAGGACGTAAAGTCTTCTCCCGCGGTGTTTGGGCACCATCGACAACGATTGAACAAAAACGTGCAGAACTCGAAGTAGAACGCTCAACGGATAGCTACGCGAAACGCAAGGTGGCCGACGCAAAGCGAAGAGACAAAGTGCAGTCGGAATACGTGGAGGATTTTCGCGGTGCCATTCTCTCGTTTTTGAACTTTCATTCGCGATACGAAGATTTAGCCAATCAGTTATCGCTGGCGGTCGCGGATCATGCGACACCCGTTGGGAGCGGAACCGTGGCTCGCACCAAACGCATCCCGATCGAACAACGGGCAGAGGCAGCCGTGATTGCTTGGATGCGTCACCAAACAACCGGCTACGACTCGATGAAGATCCCACGCGAGAAGGGCAAACGTCGAGAAGTACGCCGAATGTTGGCTCAGCGATCGGTAGAACTTCTTAGTTGTTATCGTCGCGGAGACTCCGAAAGCATTGCTTGCCCGTTGAAGAAGGCTTTGAAATGATGATCGTTCGATCGTTCTTGTGTGGTTTGGTCTTTCTTCATTTAGGCCGCCTTTTGATGTCGGATGATTTATCGAAGCCATTCAAGATTCAGATCGTCGATGATCAAAATGGACAACCGGTACCGCTAGTCGAGTTACGGACAACTTCAGACATGCGCTGGGTTTCCGACAACGCAGGGGTAATCGCAATCGATGCGCCGGAGTTGTTTGATCGCGAAGTTTGGTTTGATGTCAAAGGGCATGGTTATGGCGTACCTCGCGATGGGTTTGGCTATCGTGGAATTCGAGTAACGCCAAAACGCGGAGATTCTTTCCAGATCCGAGTCCAGCGGGAAATGATTGCCCAGCGACTGGGTCGGTTTACCGGAAGTGGCTTGTTTTCCGAAAGCAAAAAATTAGGCGAGTACTTAGATTACAACGAGTCCGGAATCACGGGTTGCGATTCGGTACTCACAACCGCTTGGCAAGGAAAGCGTTTCTGGCTTTGGGGGGACACCAAAGTTCTGCGTTACCCACTGGGTGTCTTTAATACTCTTGGTGCCACTACCGAATTGCAGCCGTTTGAGGTGCATTCACTTCCAATCAAACCTGCATTCCATTACTTTCGAAAAGAGGGTGGAAATGTGCGCGGCATCGCTAACATTCCAGCCAAAGGGCCTGTCTGGCTCGGCGGGCTCATCAGCGTCCGAGACTCGACCAATGTCGAACATCTAGTAGCCAGCTATGTCGTGGTCAAGGAGTTTTTGACAATCGTCGAGCGTGGTTTATGCGAATGGAATTCGGATCGGCAGAGCTTTGACCATGTGTTGACCGTTTGGAAGCAAGACGAAACGGGAGAGCTTAAATCCGATCACGTTGTCATCCCCGAGGGTCACGTGGTCCGATATCGAGATTCCGATTCCAAGGAGTGGCTTCTGTTCTCCAATCCATTGCCACGAGTCAAAATAGCTGACTCCTACGAAGCTTGGAAGAATCCGAAGAGTTGGCAAGCGATGGAAGTTCCTGAAACGCTTTCAACAAAGGATGGACAGGAAATAAAAGTTCACCAAGGAGCGATGGCGTGGAGTGACTATCGATCATCATGGTTCACGATATTCACGCAAGCCGGAGGAACTCCTTCGTATTTGGGTGAAATCTGGTATGCCGAATCCGACTCGCCATTTGGATCGTGGTCGAATTTGACCAAGATTGTCACGCACGACAACTACACTTTTTACAATCCATGCATTCATGCTGATTGGTCAGCGGGTGGCTCTCCCTTAGTCTATTTCGAGGGAACGTACACCGCTGAGTTTGCCAAGCATCCCGAGAAGACTCCTCGCTACGACTACAATCAAATTCTCTACCGATTGAACTTGGACGATCTGGCTCGCAAAGTGTCCAAGTAGGCCGCGTCGTGATGTCTCAAATCAAAGAAAACATGGTTTGGCACGGCTATTGCATTATTGGTTCGGCATCGAAAAAGCGTTGCTGTCAAAGTGACATGCCGCCTGAAGTTTCGAGATGTTTGTTCGTTCCGATTGTTCCGGAGGTATGAAAAATGACGAGGTTCCAGTTTCCTGTTCGAAACCTTCCTTTGCCGATTCAAGAAATTGCGACCGAGATGGAGCATCTCGTCGATCGCATGTTTACCAAGCCCCAATGTGGCGACAAATGTGCAACGCAAGAAGCCATTTCGTACGCACCTGCGATGGATGTAACCGAAAGCGATAAGCAGTACGTGATTGAACTCGATTTGCCAGGCGTGAAGTCAAGCGATGTGAAGCTTGAGATTCACGAAGACAAGTTGACCATTTCCGGTAATCGCGTTGCAGTTGCTCCGGCTGAAGGAGTGCAGCGACATCGCGAGGAACGCAGCTTTGGTGAATTCCGAAGAACGTTGATCTTGCCAAAGCAAGTCGATACCGAAAAGGTCGATGCGCACTTCCAGGATGGTGTCCTTTCGGTTGTCGTTCCGAAGATTCCCAAGGTTCAGCCTAAGACGATCGAAATTCGCACGACGTAGTCGATGCGTTGGTCGATAAATAGGTCTTTCGATTCATTAAGTCAGGGACGAACCGTGACCGTCACAAAGGGGGTCCGGTTGTCCCTTGACGAAAAAATCAATGTATGATCGGCGAATAGACGTTGCTCGACTTTCTCAAAGTGACAAGCTCAGACGATTCAATAATGACGATGGCTCGAAGCATGAACTAGGAAATAATAATTGCACAGCGCCATAATGCGTTCCGTCGAGATTGCTTTCCCTGGTTTCCGTCGGGCTTGCCCCGGTCGGGAACACAACTGAGCGGCTACTAAAAATGCAATGCGACCCCTCCTTCCGCATTCCTCCGATTCGCCTGTGGCGAATCGGAGGAATGCGGAAGGTTTGGTGTGGATTTCATGTAGCCGCTCAGTTGTTGCTCCGTCGGGATGAACCCGACGGAAGCGAAGTTTCTTAAACAAAGTTGGCGCTGTCCAACTAAAACTTCATGTCGGCTAACTCGACAAGACGTTGCCAAGTGAGGTCGTCGCCAGCGGCTTCGAGATAGCTCGAGGCTTGTTCCCAATCGTCGCTTGTTTCCAATGCAAAGCGCAAATCGGATCGATCCAATGCTTGGGGCAATGGGACGAAACGCATCTGAAAGAGATTGGGATGTGCTCGGAGGATGTGCGGAACATCGGTCTTTGCATCAAGCTTTCGTTCGACGACTTGTTGCAGCGCCCGGCGGGTGCAGATTTCGCCAACCAAGCCTAGATTGGCTAGGTTGAATCTTGGGTGCTTAGCCGCCATAAAGGCAACATAGTCGGCTTCAGGTCGATTCCAGGCGGAGGTAATCAACCGATCGAGCAACGAGGGATCTAAGAATGGACAGGTTGGATTGACCAGGAGCATCCAACTGGCTTTTGTTCTTTCCGCGACTTCCCAAATTCTTCCGAAGGGATCGCTGCGCAAGGATGGCATCCACTTCGCACCGCATAGGCTCGAGGATTGGAGTTCATTGAGATAGCTTGGAAAGCCCGTGATGACAATCTGATCCAGTGTCGTTGATTCGCTTAGCCTTCGCGCACACCATTCCAACAGCGACATGCCGTGAAATTTGCGCATGGCAACGTCAATCTGTGTGCCAGCGGGTTCGTGAGGATTGGTTGCAGCCAAATCGATAACCGCAATAGTCGTCTTCTGTTCTGTAGACATGAGCGCAATTCCGATCCGTGAGAGGTATTGGGATCGATCGACGCGTCTTTGTGACGTCAAGATGTAGATTCATCGCGGTCGATCCGTCGCAGGCATGATTGGTGAAAATCAAGTTGAGCGTTGTCCCCTCCCATCCAATGCTTCAAGGTGCGTTCCACCAGGGGAGACAAAGCTATGCTTCAATACTCTTAAGCATCCCCATTTCCTACCCCAAATTCAAGTACCGCGAGCAAGAAATAAATGGCGCATTTGCTGGCTTTAAATCGATGATAGCAATAGCAGCCGAAATTCTGCCCTTCAGGTTATTCCGACTTTTGTCGATGGACTGGAAGTCCGTCGTACAGGTTCAACTCAACCCCAATTTCTAAGGTGGATGAAGCGCTAGCCGATTTTTGCGTTTCCGACAAATGGAACGAGAGCGGCAGGGATATGGATGGAACCGTCGGCTTGTTGATGGTTTTCAAGAATGGCAATGATGGCGCGGCTAATGGCAATCGCGGTTCCGTTGAGTGTATGAACGAGGTGTGTTCCTTTCTCGTTCTTATTTCGATAGCGAATATTGAGTCGTCTTGCTTGATAGTCGGTACAGTTGGACGTGCTGGTCACTTCCCCCCATTCGCCAGCAGTGCCGCGACCAGGCATCCAGGCTTCGAGATCATACTTACGATAAGCGGGGCCACCTAAGTCGCCGGTCGCAGTATCGACAACACGATACGGAATTTCCATGTCGTCGAAGATTTCACATTCGAGTTGACGAAGCTCCTCATGGATTGCGTCGCTTTGATCTGGCAATGTAAAGGCGAACATCTCAATCTTGGTGAATTGATGAACGCGGTACAAACCTTTCGAAGCGCGGCCAGCGGCTCCCGCTTCGGTACGGAAACAGTGACTTATTCCAACAAGCTTTAAGGGTAGTTGCTCAGTATCAAAGGTTTGATCGGCATACATTCCTCCAAGCGTGATCTCAGCCGTTGCGACAAGATTCAGTTCGGTATTTTCGATACTGTAGATTTGTGTCTCGGGGCCGCGCGGAATAAAACCGATCCCTTGCAGGACGGCTGTCGTTGCAACGTCAGGAGTAGTAACCGGCACAAAGCCACGCTGCATCAGTTTATGAATGGCAAATTGTTGAAGCGCTAGCTCAAGGAGGACAGCTTCGTTCTTCAAGAAATAAAAGCCAGCGCCGCTCACCCGAGCGCCCGCTTCGAAGTCGATCAAGTCGTGAATCTTTCCAAGCTCCAGATGGTCTTTGGCTTGAAAATCGAACTTAGGGATCGGAGTCTTGCCGCGAGCGACTTCCAGGTTCGATTGATCGTCGTGACCGATCGGTGCCGAGGCATGCGTTAAGTTCGGAATACGAACTTCGATTTCATGAATCAGCACATCCAGTTCGTCATGCTTGGCTTGTGCCGCGTCTTTCTTCTCGCGAAGCTGGCGGCCTTGCTCTTTGAGCTGCTCGCGTTCCTCGGCCGAAGCAGCTTTGCCGATCGATTTGCTCGCTTCGTTAGCTTGACGATTGTATTCTTGCGATTCTTGGAGAGCGGCGCGGCGCTGGTGCTCGAGTTCGACTAATCGATCGATGTCAGCATGGGCTCCACGACGTGTACAGTTTTCTTTAACAGCGGCGGCATTCTCTAGGATGTATTTTCGATCGAGCATATTGCAAAGTTGATAAGTGGCTTAGCTTTATTCTTTCCAGCGATTTCTGGATCTGCGCCGGAAAGTCCAGGCGACGAGAAGTTTGGCACATTGGCACGCTCGACGCAAGAAGCGTTGGCGAGTGCTTTGACCGTCCCAAGAACGCGGGCGGACGGTGTTTCCTTGGAAAAAGGATGGACCATTGCCAACTTGGGCTAGCAATTCTCGAATACTGATCTGGCTGCGTTTGTGACGTTTTGATAGGGTCCGCCTGGGCGAGCTTCCTCGCTGTTGCACGAATTCTGTGGAGAACAGCTGGCGAGGCCGCTGGGAGTTGAGCCTTATGGCTAGATCACGGCGATCGTATCGAAAATCTACGTCACAGCATGCGGTAAGTCTTTTTGCTTCAACGCTACCGCGCCCTCTTCAGTATGTTGCCAATACGCAGTTAGGGTCACGGTTGCTGCTGTTTGGTATCCCTGCCTTGATTGTGGCTGGAGTCCTTCATCTAAAATGGGATGGTGGCTTTCCCCATTTTACGGTTGACCAAAACCGCGCAGCGGAACTTCGAAGTGTCGCTCGCGATGAACTGGGGCGAATTACCGATCCCGCGACCATTCAGCAACTCGAACGTTCGGCTACGAATCTTTGGAATGCATCGCAGGGACAAGGCTATGCTCCGAACACATCGTACAACTATTCCAATGGTGCAAACTATCCTTCGACGCCAAACCAATCGCCTCAGGGTTACGGCTACCCTAGTTCGTCAGCCGCCTATCCACAAACCACGCAACAGCCTTACAACTATTCACCGCCCCAACAGCAGCCGTCGAATTATCCCTATTCGCAGTATCAGCAGCCGTCCAATCCCTATTCGCAACCGGGTTACGCTCAGTCGTCTCCCCAACCGCAGTACTACTCTCAACCACAGCCGACGCCGCAGTATCAACAGTATCAGCAATTTCAACCGCAATCGCAGTCCCAAAACCCATGGCGCCGTTGAACTGAACCGGTCAAAATTGTAGCTCGTTACGAAGCTAAGTATTCCCAGAGTCGCGTGCTCGCACGAATGCCGCGGTAATAATCTTCAAGGTGGAATTTTTCGTTCGGGCTGTGGGCGCCATCGTCGTCGAGCCCCCAACCGATTAACAAGACATCGCACCCGAGAGCTTCTACCATTTGGGCGACGATCGGAATCGAGCCCCCTTCGCGAATGAGGACTGGCGTTTTACCGAAGCCTTCCTCGACCGCTTTGACGGCACCTTTCATAAACCGCGAGTTCGGATCGACGACGACTCCCGAACCGCCGTGCAGGTCAATGACTTCAACGCGCACTCCGTCAGGGGTATGGCTATCGATAAAGGCTCGCAATTGCTGGCCAACGGTTTTGGGATCTTGGTCCGGTACGAGGCGGAAACTGATCTTCGCTCCGGCCCAGGATGGAATGATCGTCTTGCCCCCCTCGCCCTGATAACCACCTAAGAGTCCATGGACATCGAACGTCGGCCGAGCCCATCTTCGCTCAAGCGTCGTGTAGCCTGTTTCGCCGGTCAGGCTCGGGACACCAAGCTGTTTCGCAAAATGCTCGTCGGAAAAATTCAAGCCTCGCCACATGGCCCTTTCCGATTCGACTAGCGGCTTCACGCAATCGTAAAAGCCAGGGAGTTGAATACGGCCGTCGGTATCCTTAATGTCGGTCAGGATCCGAGCCAGTGCCAAGGCCGGGTTCGTAACCGCTCCACCGAAGCTCCCCGAATGCAGGTCGGCTTTCGGGCCATGCACGCGAAGTTCGAAGTAGGCGATTCCGCGTAGACCATAGGTAATGGCCGGTTGGCCAGCGGCGTACTGAGAAGAATCGCTAATGACGATGACATCGCAAGCAAGCTTTTCTCGAAGCTTCGGTAGGGTGTGTTCGAGGACCTCACTCCCCTTTTCTTCCTCGCCTTCGATCAAGAATTTGACTTGGAGCGGAAGTTTTTGCTTGGTAGCCACCCAAGCGGCAAGACTTTGGACATGGGTCAGCATCTGCCCTTTGTCGTCGGTAGACCCTCGAGCATAAATATTGCCCTGGCGGACCTGAGGCTCAAAGGGTGGGGTGGTCCATAAGTTGAGCGGGTCCACCGGTTGGACGTCATAGTGCCCGTAAACCAAGACGACCGGTGCGTCAGGGACCGGGGGAGTACTGGCATAAATCAGGGAAGGCCCGTCCCCGGTGATAACCTCGGTTTCCAGTCCCATCGAGCGAAACTGGTTGGCTACCCATTCGGCAGCCGTGGCCATGTCCGCTTGGTGCGTCGGATCGGCACTGATGCTCGGAATTCGGAGCAATTCAAAGAGCTTGTCCAGGTGACTTTGACGATTATTCTGGAGGTGACTATCGATCGCGGAGAAATCAGCCATTGCAGGTCCTAACGATTTTTCAAATTCTGCTTGCCAAGCCTACCCATCCATGCCTTAAAATACACAAACTCTAAAAGCCGTAGTTCAATTCATGTTTGGGTTTGAGGAAGAGGAAGATAGCACGATGTCGAAATCATCGACAGCCACCGTCGAAGAAGTCGCCGCTCCGGTGAAGGAGCGTCAACCACAGTCGGCTAAGCCAAAGCCGCAGCGACAACCGCAGTATCACGTGATTTTGTGGGATGATCAATATCATACCTACCACTACGTCATTCGGATGATGAAAGAACTGTTTCGGATGCCGGAGGAGAAGGGGATGCAAATTGCCCAACAAGTTGATGTGTCCGGCCGGGCAATTTGCTTGACAACGACCAAAGAACATGCCGAGCTTAAACGCGATCAGATTCACGCCTATGGTAGCGATGCCCAGTCCTCAACGGGTCGATCCAAAGGGAGCATGTGGGCAAGCATCGAGGCGTCTCGATAAAGACAGCTGGGATCTGTCCACGTTTTTATATTCCTTGCGAAGATGGTTTCGCGGCTTCTTGAGAACCTCTAGCTGGACAGCGCCAGGCTGAGTACGAAATTCGTCGCAAACACGTTGGAGTACAGCCTTTAGGCGTTGAGCACCTTGGATGCGCCAAAAGCGGCTAAAGCCTGGACTCCAGCGCAGACCTGGCGATGTCCAGTTAATAGTCGATGAAAATCGACAGGCCATCATCTTTGGTCGCATAAGTTCGCAACATGGCTTTGCCAGTTGCTGCGTTGTGTCCATTGCTGAGAAGATACTGCCAACCGTGCCAGGGGCAAGTCACGCAGCCGTTGGCTACTTTTCCACGATAAAGTGGTCCGCCTTGATGCGCGCACATTCCATCGATTGCGCTGATTTCGCCTTCCGATCGGAACATGGCAATCACGTTCCCGTCGACAATGACTTCAAGACCCTCGCCTTCGCGTAACTGATGCGATTCACAAACCTGTCGCCACGCCATGCCAACGAATCCTTAGAGCATTTGACCGTTCTGGCGACACTGCTGCCGCTCAGCCCTCGAAAACTTTAGCATACTTCTCCACCGGCGCGCCAACCTGATGATGCATTTTTATAAGGTCGGCAGGCTCCAAGTGGCCAAGATCACGATGTTCTCGGTGATCGCCTTGTTGGCTAACGTTCTACCGATGACGTGAGACCAAGCCATTTCGCAAGACCGCTAATGCGAGAGAAAACAAGGCTTTCTCAACTTGATCGAACGACGAGAATGAAAAGAATGCGGTAAAGCCCAGCATAAAAATGCCAGCGCCAAAGGATGCGGTGTTGATGAGACATTGTTTTCAGGCTTCAGGGTTAAGAGCGTTTTGAAAGTTTGCAAATTAACACGAGTATTTCCTCCCCCGCCCCCGGCTTTGCGGGGGAGAGGGCCGGGGTGAGGGGGCAGAGTTTCCAAGCAATTCGGCCCCTCACCCCCCGCCCCCTCTCCCCGAAGACGGGGCGAGGGGGAGAACGGTTTCTCGTACGCAATCTCTAAATAGCTACGCATCATTTTCATCAGGCCACCCCGACTCCTTTCCCATAAGAATGGGTGCGGGGAGGAGATTGACTTAGAGAACTTCGCGCTGCAATTCCAAGTCACGAAAGCTTAGCTTTACGGACAGATCAACCGCGCGGCGGTGGGGTCGGAGGCAAGAGACCTACCGAGGATTCCAAACAAGAATTGGGATAGAAAACGGCTTCGCATGAAACAGCGAGAATGCTTGTATGTAGTGAAGACGGGAGTTTGGGAATCCCTTTATCGAGCGTCATCGACAACCCTTTGCATCGAAGAGCATCGTTGAGAACAATCCAACGCCGACTAGTCTTCTTAGAATCGTTAGCTGTCGTTTTTGGCGAGGATTCCGTCTTCGCGGTGCAGCAATTTGGTTTAAGCGTTGTTGGAGTGGATGACTTTGAGCTACAGCAGGATTTTTTGGTGTGGTTCGAACAGCAGGCTTTGGCAACGGGTTTGTCTTGGTCGGAGACATTGGCTGTAAACCAGACAGGCGGTTTGACGCCGTTCTTCTTCGCCCAGGCGAGTTTCTGTTGATCGTTAAAGCAACAGCAGGATCTCCAGCATTGTTCAGCTGATGAACAACCGCACGCACAGTGCTGGCAAGGATAGGGATCCCCACCAGTTGGCTTGGCTTTGACAACTGGGATCGGAAACAGAGAAACGACGAAAGCCAACAACAGAGCACATTTCAAGCAAGTTGTTCGGACACGTTTCATGATTCGATGCGATTGCTATGGAGGCCGCCGCATTGGATTCTAGTCCATTCTTTTGCCAACACAACGCGGCGAAGCGTCGCTATCTTCTTGCACGTGGGTGTTTCATCGATAGCCAAGCACCATTTTGCTGGCTGCTTGCGACGGACTGTTGAATGAAATACATCCCTTCCACCCCATCGTGAACGTTAGGATAAACCGTGTTCACACGCTCAATCGATTTTCCTTGGGATTTTTCGACAATAGCGTCGTAAGTCGCCGCGTAAATATTGGCAAATGCTTCAAAAAATGCTTCTGGGTGTCCGGCCGGCAATCGACAAGCACCTTTTCCGGACGCGTTCATATACGGAGCATTGGGATCGCGCGTATAAATTCGATGGGGTTGGCCGTTGGCTCGGACAATCATGGAGTTCGGATCCTCTTGTCTCCAGGAGAGAGCCCCCTTCGTGCCGTCGACTTCAATCCAAAGATCATTTTCGCGGCCGTGGCTAATTTGGCTGGCAGTCACTGTTCCGAGAGCTCCGTTTTGATATTTAACGATAGCCGTTCCGTAGTCATCGAGCTTTCGACCCGGTTCAAAAATTTTGAGGTGACAGGAAATTTCTTCGGGGAGAAGTCCTGTCATATAGCGTCCGAGGTTGTAGGCGTGCGTAGCAATATCGCCGAAACAGCCTGCCGCGCCGCTCTTTGTTGGGTCGGTACGCCAAGCGGCTTGTTTTTGATCGGAATCTTCTAATCGCGTACGCAGCCAGCCTTGAATGTAGAAGGCGCGGACCGCCTGGATTTCGCCGAGTTCTCCCCCTAATATCATTTCCCTTGCTTGTCGGACCAGCGGGTAGCCGGTGTAGTTGTGCGATACGGCAAAGACGGCGTTCGACTGATCCACGATCTTGGCAAGCTGCTCAGCTTGTTCGAGATCAAACGTCATCGGTTTATCGCAGACGACATGAAAACCCGCCTCGACGGCTGCTTTTGCAACTTCGAAGTGGGCATGGTTGGGGGTGGTTACGCTGACAAAGTCGATGCGCTCACCGACTGGAAGTTTGGCTTCGGCCGCCAACATTTCTTGGTAACTGCCGTACGCTCGCGATGCGGGAACATCGTAATCGGGGGCGGAGGCTTTGGAGCGTTCGGGATTGCTGCTAAACGCGCCGGCCGCGACTGTCGCCCGGTTATCGAGGCAGGCAGCAATCGAATGGACTCGCCCAATGAAACTTCCTGAACCACCACCGACAAGTCCCATTTTAAGTTTACGATTGAGCGGGCCATTGGTCATTTCGGGATTCCTCGACTGGAAGGTGGTAAGATAGAGAGCTTGTTTTTCGACATTATTACCGATTCAACGGCCTCTGCGGAGTGGGATTGTACGAAACCCGCCCTACGCGAGAATAAGGAATTCTCCATTTCTCGCTGCTTTTGCCGGGCCCGTTGGAGCTGAACTCCAGAAATAGGAATGATCACGATGAGTGAATTTTGTGAAGCAAAGTCTTCGAGCCAAGTTTCGCCGCCTGTCTGTTCCAAAAAATTTCTCTTTGGAACTATCTTGGGGCTTTTTGTTTTGGTGGCCAGCGTCGCATCCGTGGCCTACCAGTTTGGCGCTCGACAGCCGCGACTGGCAAGTTTTTCGGATGCCGTCGTTCATGCAACAGCAACGCACGGCGGGACGAATGTGGCCGTCGCGACAGGACCCGTGGGCGAAGATTCCGAAGGGATCTTTATTTTGGACTACTTAACAGGAAATCTTCAATGCTGGGTCTACTATCCGCGATTCGGACAGTTTGGCGGAAAGTTTGAAACCAACATTGGAGCGCAGTTACCGATGACGAAGAGTTCAAATTCGGAGTATCTGCTCGTGACAGGCAGCATGTCGACGCCCCAAGCTTCCGGGAATGCTCGCCCCGCTCCAACTATTTGTTATGTTATCGATCCCAAGTTAGGGATGTTTGCTGGTTATACGTTCCCTTGGAATCGATCGATGGAGGCCGGAGGGCAAATACAAAAAGCTCCAATGATATGCGTTGGAGGGGATCAATTCCGCCAGGTATCGGGTGGGGTAAATGCGAACAAACCGTTGGCAACACCAACTGCCGATGCGGACAAAGCCAAGACGCCAGCCAAGATGCCAACCAAGAAGTAAACCAAGAAGTAAACCTTAGCCCACGACATTGCGGTTGCTCCCAATCGCCTAGACAGACAAGATCACAAGAGAGTATTCGGAAACGACATGGCGATTAAAGAATGGATTAGCGGGAAAGTCTTCCGATTCGTACACGGAAACAATCTCGTCTACAACACTTGCTGGGAAGATCCCCGACTCGATCGCCAAGCGATCGAACTCAAACCAACGGACAGTGTGCTTGTAATCACTTCGGCAGGTTGCAACGCGCTTGATTATGCTTTGTGTAGTCCGAAGGAAGTTCATGCCGTCGACATGAATCCTCGACAGAACGCCTTGCTTGAGTTGAAGCTAGCCGCTGTTCGCAATTTGAGTTACGAAGACTTCTTTCAAATGTTTGGTCGAGGCTCGTTGCCGAACGCAGAAGGCGTTTACGCCAACAAGCTTCGGAGTGGCTTGTCGCGATGGTCTCAAGCGTACTGGGATCGCTGGATCAAGTTTTTTGAGAACGAGAACAAGTCGTTCTATTTTCGTGGGACGAGCGGCCAGTTCGCTCGCATGATCAGCATTTTTATCGATAGAGTGGCTCGGATTCGTCCGGAAGTCCAAGAGATTCTTGAAGCGTCTACTTTGGCCGATCAACAAGAGATTTACGCCCGCGTGCGAAATCGCCTTTTTACTCGCACGTTGAAGTTTGCGCTGCATCGGGATACGACGCTCAGTTTGCTTGGGGTCCCGAAAGCGCAGCGTCGTCAGATCGATACCCAATATCCAGGTGGTATCGTCAAGTTTATCGAAGATTCGCTGGACGCGGTTTTTTCAAGGATTCCAATCCAAGACAATTATTTTTGGCGAGTATACATCACGGGTCATTACACGCCGCAGTGCTGTCCCGAGTATTTAAAGCCTGAAAGTTACGAGCGACTGCGAGAAGGCTTAGCGGATCGAATTCATGTTCACACGAATAGTGTCGAAGGTTTCTTGAAGACTCATCCCGGTGTGATTTCCCGATTTATTTTGCTGGATCATATGGATTGGCTAAGTGACAACTACTTTGCGCTGCTTGAAAGCGAGTGGCAGACGATCATCGATCGCGCTGCACCGGAAACACGCATCTTGTGGCGGTCTGGCGGTTTGAAGACCGATTTCTTGAATGATGTAAAAGTTCAAGTGAAAGGCGAGACTCGCAAGCTTCCAGAACTTCTCAAGCTGCACGAATCCCTGGCGGCTCAATTGCATCAACTGGATCGCGTCCACACGTATGGAAGCTTTTACATCGCGGATTTAGTGGTGTAAGAAAACGGCGCGATGCTATCTGAATGTAGATTGGGCTAAGCTTTTTTACTCAACCAATTCTCCTTGTACACCACGCAAACGATTAAGGCTGGACAATATGGCCGTTCAAATGCAGTTGGCGCGAATCATCATCAGCGAGATTAGCGACAATCAAGTAATTTACCTCAAGGAAGTTGATAGCGAGCGGCAGTTCCCGATCGTAATCGGACTATTTGAAGCGAAGCGGATTGACCAACGGGTGCGCGAGGAGTTGAAACCGCCGCGTCCGATGACGCATGATTTGTTGGTATCCATGGCACGTTCGTTGGGAGCAGAAATTGAGAGCGTTGTGATCTCTGAGCTTCGAGACCAAACCTACTATGCGAAGCTGCGATTGAAACGCGATGGAGAAATAATCGATGTTGATTCGCGTCCGTCGGATGCCATTGCCGTGGCCGTAACATTCCAACCGCCGCTCCCCATTTTTGTCGAGGATGATGTGCTCGATCAAGCAGCTCCTTCGGAATAAACGCGTCGACCATGGCTCGCAACGAACAACTCATTCGTCAATTTAAGATTCTGCAAATATTGGAGCGTCGCCGCTTCGGCGCGACCTTGGATGATATCCGCGATTCGGTTGTCGAAGAACTGGGGCTGTCATCATTACACGAGAGGTCGATTCGACGAGATTTAGATGCGCTGCAAGCGGCTGGCTTGGACATTGGGACGGAAGAGACGCAGAGCGGTAAGGTTTGGAAACTACGACGTGTCGATCGTGGGCTTCACAAGATTGTAGTCACTGCCAGCGAGCTCATCTCTCTTTCGATGGGACGCGATTTGATGCTTCCTTTGGTGGGGACGACCTTTTGGCAAGGGATCGAAGCCTTCTGGAATAAAATCCGAGAGCAACTACCCGCCGAAGTCTGGGAGCACTACCAAGAGTATCGCCGCACAATGCGCGTGCTTGGCTTGCCCCATAAAAGTTATGAAAAGCAGCAAGGTAGCCTCAAAACGATCAATCGAGCGATCCAAGAGCATCGACGTGTTGAGTGTGAATACGAGTCCCTAGGCAAGCCGACCTCGACACGACTTCTTGAACCGTATGGTATCGCAATCTATCAATCCAGTATCTATGTCATTGCGATCGAAGCGCATAAACACGAAGACCGCGAACCCCAAGAGCGATTGCGACATTGGAAGTTAGACCGATTTACGAAGGCTACGGCCCTCGATGATTGGTTCAAGCCAGATGACGAAGTGGATCTCGAACAACATCTTGGGCAAAGCGTCGGTATATTTAGTGGCGAGAAAGCCATTCCCTATCGAATCCGACTGTCGAAGAACGCATCGCGGTGGGTTCAAGAAGATCCGTGGCACGCTCAGCAAACGGTCGAGATTCAACCGGATGGATCAAGCGTTCTTACCGTGCCTACGTACCATCCGATGGAGATCATCCCACGCGTGCTCGGACTAGGAGCGGAAGCTGAAATTCTAGAACCGAAAGAGGGTCGCGACGAGATTCGAAAGCTTGTGCAGCAGCTATCGGAAGCATACAAGCCGTAATGCGTCGCCTCGGACGTCTGGGAATCGTCCTGCTTTTGTCTTTGCTTGCCATTACTTGGCATCAAAGGCCGAGTCGCGATGGTTGGAACTAAAACGAATAAGGAACAGTAGTTGTTCCCGTGAACCCGTTACCGTGTTCGTGAAGAAGAAATGTTCGCCAAGACCGCGCGGAGGCTCCGCCGCAGAAATCATGAGCATCTGCCCAGGTTTGAAATTTTGATCAATCATGACGTCGGTCCATTGAACAGCATCACGCTTGGATTCACTGCGGATCCCAAACTCTTGCGATACGAACTTTTGTTTCAGTGGGCCGTACTGCACTTCGGGAACGAGGCTGAACAAGGTGGAGCCGTCTGCGTTGGGTTGGGCGCGCAAGTCGAACAGCAACTGAGGTTCATTATAACTGCGTCCGCTGACAACGCCATCGTGGTTGTGAAGTAGAGTGATTGGTTCGCTTCGTTTGTTCCCAAAGAGGATCTCTTTTCTTTGACCGGAACGGCACTGTAAGAGTCTCGAGTGGGATACGATGTCAGCGCCAATGCCCATTTGCTCAAAGGGATCATCACCCAGACGCTTTTCAATCGAATCAATCATCGCTTGCAACGGCAAAGGGATAATTGAATCGACAATGGTGGCTCGTATTCCATTCTGATCGAGTCGGCGACGCAATTCGATGGGCAGAGCCTGTTCGTTGGTGCGAGACCAAACAGCCTCCATTGCAGCGTTCTGATCTGGACTCATTCGCATAATCATGACTTCAACCCCTGCCACGTTATCAGGCATAGGGCGTTGAAGCGCGCCGCGTTCAGGAGACTTAACGTTGTCTTCGAGATACGACCAGTGTGCGCAGCCCGGAACCAAGCTAGTGATAACTACCACTAGCCATGTCCATCGCAACGACTTCCAGGATCGCGTACCCATACGCGGTCAGAGAGTAGAAGATCTCCCACCGCAGGGCAAGAGCAAGCATTAGCCTGCTTTGCGGGCTTCTCGCGTGACTTCGGGAGCGACTCGTCGGCCACGTTGAATGGCTGCCGGTTCGTCTTTTCCATCGCCATCGAAGTCGCCAACGACGATTTCATCGGTACCTGCTTCGAGCTCAAATACACGATCCGTCGCATCGAGTCTTTCGTTTCGATTGCTATCAACGATCAGTTGATTGCCACGAACGATCGCAACTTCATCAATTCCGTCGCCATCGAAGTCGCCGACGACTGCAATGTCACCAGCTTTACCGAAATCGAATGTCTTGTCGACTCCTTCGGTCCACCGTCCATCGCCGTTGGTATCGAGCCGCCATTTTCCACCGCTAAAAATACCGACGCTGGAAACGCCATCGCCATTAAAGTCTCCCGAGATCGGTTGATCATCGCGAGCTCCAAAACGGAAGACGTGATCGATCACATCTGCTCGGGCTGGCCCGTTCGACGATCGCTGAAGCAATCGTTCATGCTCTGGAGACTGCGTTGGATTAGGGGGGACGTTTTTAGGTTTCGCGACAACGCGGTTCTCGGGATCCGGCAGTCCAGGTTCGTAGTCAAGAGCCATATCATCGCCATCCCATTCGGGTCCGAAGATTCCGATATCGTCTTTGCCGTCTGCGTCCCAATCGCCGATCACCGGCAGGTCGTTCTTGTCACCAAGCTTAGCCCACATATCGCGACCATCCCAACGGCCGTTACCGTTGACATCAATGAGCCATTCTCCTTCGAGGAAAAGTGCCAGTTCATCTTGCCCATCGCCGTTGAAATCGCCAGCGAGAGGAATGGCGCCTTCCACATCAAAGGCTTGTCGCTTGACGGTCTGCCATTTGTTGTTCGATTCTTGCGAAACGAAAGACCACTGCGAAGGACCTTGCCCAATGATGGTCCAATTTGCCAAGTCGAGAATGCGTGCAGCTTCTGCCAGTTGTGCTTGCGTAAGCTTTCGGCCCGCCAAACTTCCACGTGGCGTACCGGCGTTGATCACGCTTAAGTGCCACGAATACTCTCCTCCTCCCCCGCCACCGATCAAGAGCGGCGGTGCATATGGAGCGGGCGGTGCAGCCACGAGCATGCGATCAAAAGGAGGACCGACGTAACCATTCACCGGTGGAGGAGTGAAGGACGTGGGCGGTGGTGGCAACGGTGGCGGAGGATCGGGTGGTGGTGGTGGAGCCACGCGACGACCCACCAGGATTTCACTGAAATTATTCTCTTGAGAAAAATCTCCCGCCAAGACCGTTACGGCCAAGATCGCGTCCTTGCCGGGATTGGTACTTGGGTTGCTTCGCAGCGTATTGAGAAGCTGTTGAATCGTTTCATCGCTAATTGCGTCTTCGGGATTGATCGCAAAACCACCCGTGGTTCCGGCCGTATCGAGCGCGTCGAAGAAGCCACTCGGCTGCCGTTGATAGATGTGGTACGTTCCAGGTTTGAGTCCCCGAAACTCAAAGTAACCATCGGCGTCTGTCGTTACGGTAATGACTTGACCGGTGTAGATGTCGGGCAGGGCATCATTGCTTGAAATAGAGCTGCCGTCGTAGGCCCGCAATTCAAGCACGATTCCGCCGAGAGGCGTATCCGACTCATCTCGCAAACCATTGCGAACTGGACGAAGGGTTGCTGGCGGCAGCCCATCCGTGGTTATTAACTTCGCTCCATCCTGAAACACGAAACCACTGATCGATGCCGGCGGAATCTCGCAGAAATTGTACTCGACGAGATCTTCGCCGGACCCAATCGGAATAGAAATGAGATTATCAGGTCCGTCGACTTGTCCACCGCCGGTGCCGATCATAGCATCGCCTTGATGCAGATCGACTGGCTGAACCTCACGAATCGAATAACTTCCTGGGGTGAGGCCTTCGAATCGATAGCGACCATCCTCATCGGTGACCGAGGATTGAAGTACATTGCCATTCGAGTCGAGCAGTTCGATGACAACTCCAGCCAATGGACGATCGAGTTCCGCATCAACAATACAGTTTCCATTGCTATCGACAATGACTCGACCGGCGATCGAGGCGGGCAAGAGTTCCCCAAAGTCGTAGTCGATGCCGTGTTTTCCTGCAGCTAGAACGACTTCCGAGAAGGTGTCGGTAGCGGAATCGACGGACCCAATTGTTTGACCAGCGATTGTGCCGACACTGTCTTTCCCGTCGACGAAGCCGTCGGGTTGAGTTTCAACGATGCGATAAATCCCTGGACGCAAATCGGAAAATTTGTAGAAGCCAAGTTCGTTGGTTTGAACTTGCGCGACTTCGTAACCGTCGGCATCGTAAAGGGTCACGGTGACGTTTGGAATGAGCGGTTCATCGGCTTGTCGAAAACCATCATCGTTCTTGTCTTCGAAGACATGACCGCTCAGCGATGCCGGAGGGATCTCGCAAAAATTGTACTCAACGAGCTCTACACCAGAGCCGATGGGAATGGCAACTAAATCATCGGGACCAGCCACCTCCCCGCCGCCGTTACCAATCATCGCATCGCCTTGCAGCAAATCTGGCGGTTGCACTTCGCGAATCGAATATTGCCCTGCTCGCAAACCTTCAAATCGGTAGCGACCATCGCTGTCGGTAACCGTCGTTTGAAGCACATCGCCCGTCTCATCGATGAGTTCAATCGTGACGCCTGGCAGCGGGCGATCGAGTTCGTCATCCACGATACAATTGCCATTGGCATCGACGATGACACGACCCGCGATCGAGCTTGGTAGCCATTCACCAAAGTTGTACTCGACGCCCTCCTCGTTTCCGCTGAGCCGAATTTCTGTCAGCTCATCATTGCTCTCATTTCGACCGCGAGGACGTCCATCGACCGATCCCACGGTGTCCTTCCCGTCAAAGAATCCTGTCGGCTGATCGACTTCCACGATGCGATAAACACCTGGCGGAAGATCTACGAAACAGTATGAGCCATCGCTTTCGGTTCGCACCGTCATCGAATTTACATTCGCAATGGCATCGATGACTTCAAGACGGATTTCAACGTTGGGGATCCCCTGCTCGTTCGAGTCTCGCAGCCCATTGTCGTTGGTATCGACATAGACAAATCCGCAGATCTTCGCAGGCTCGGCTTCGGCGAAATCGAGGTCGGTCGCATGAAGATCACCAAGCGGAATTGAAATCTCGGTCAGCAAATCTTTGTCGTTGGCTACCGTTTGGCCCACTTGGCCGGCCCCATTCAACAACCCTGGGACGGCTCCGACGCTAAAGTAGCCATCAGGTTGTGTTTCGCGAATTTGGTATGTGCCCGGCTTTAGTTTGAGCTCGGTTCCAAAGCGATAATTGCCTTGCGAATCGGTATTCGTTTGATGGCCGGTCGAGACGAAGCGATTGCCTTCTTTTCGAAACAGCTCGAGCCGAACACCGGCTAATCCACGGTCACCCGATTCTTGGCGGAGGTTTAAGTTGTTGTCGACATAGACCGTACCGGCCAAGGAAATGGGTTTTGCAATTTGGGTTACGCTAAACGCAGTTCCTGTTGTGCGGTCTCTCAGTCCATTTTCGTTATCAGCCGGTAGATTGAGATGGCCGGGCGCGATAATCGAATCGTATCGATTCATGTATACCGATTGGCCCTGAATATTTTCATAGTGAGGAGCGATGAAAGAAGCTTGAAATTTGCTCCCTTGAAACTCGACTCCCGAAGTGATCGGATCTAGACCCGAATTGATTTCTTCAAGATCGCGTTCGCTCGGATCGAAGTGTTGAATTTCATCGACATCGATCGAGAATGTTAGTCTGTCGCCAGCGTAAAAGTTTTCGAATTTCAATTCGAGCTGCATGCCGCCATCCAGAACGGTAGCCTTGACCTTGGCTCGGCTATCTCTCGATTCCAATTTTTCGACTCTGAAGTCGAATCCATGATCGGCCCCAAGGCCCAAATCGGAAATGTCGAAGATATTATCGGCAACGCTTAGCCCTGTCGCATTTTGATCAAGGTTAATAATGAGTTGCGTTAGTTGTGTGTTGGCCGCGCCACCAGTGAAGGTGATGTGGAACGTGTCACCGTGAAGATCGCTTCCTTGATCTGCTTCGACGTAGACGCCGCCAACCCAAATTGGATCAGCATCGAACATGAGCCGAGGTTCCATCGTTTCAAAGAGGGCTTTTCGTCGAACCGATTCTTGCCGTTTTTCGAATTTAGGCGGCGTCGATACGGTATCGGGCCGTTTCCAAGTCCAGGACCGAAATGGATTCAAGAAACTCATAGGGCACCTCCATGTTTAATCGCTATCACCCTATTTGACTCCATCATTTACACCCGAGTCTTTAAATCGCGACGATACGGGATGTTCGTAGCGACCTGCTCGAGAGACTTGCGACTTATGAGCTGACTCGAGATTCCAGATACGAATCGTCGTGTCAAAGCTGCCAGAAATGAGCTCGGTTCCATCGCAGTTCATCACGGCGATGGAACCTTCATGACCGATCAGCTTGTTTTGTTCTTGGCTCGTATTGACATCCAAAATTCGAATCGTGTTGTCCGAGCCAGCAATCGCAATCGTCTCATCGTCGATAAAGGTCATGCTCAGCAAACGACCGGTTGAGATAACTCGGTCAGAGATGACTTGGCCCGTGTTATGGCGATACCGAATAAGACGTCGATCTTCGCCTATCGAAGTGAGTTCTGCATCATCGCCCGAGAAGCGAATGGCTCGAATACGATCGCGATGGAGCGTTTGTTCCAACGGTTGATTGCTGGTCTTCCACTTCCAAACTCGCACCACGCCATCTCGGCCACCACAGGCCAATTGTTCACCGTCGTTCGAAAAGGCGAGGGCTCGAATGTCCGACGAAGTACAATCAATTGTTTTTTGAAGCGCAAGGTCACTCAGCGAGTAGATCCAAATGTTGGGACCAAAACCCGCGCAAGCTACGTATCGTTGTTGCTTATCGACGGTTAGGGTCATCAAGGCGACTTCCCCGCGATGGATGATTTGTGAAGCCCAAGCTTCCTGCGATCTCCACAACCGCAGCTCGCCATCTTTGCTGCACGACACAATGCTGTTCGGATTATCGAGAATCGCGATGGATTGCACCCAATCTCGATGGCCTTTCAACGTTTGTGAGATACGACCATCGGACAGTTGGACGATGCGAATTGCGTGGTCATCACCGGCGGCGGCAAGCCATTCTCTCTTCGTAGACGTGGCCATGGCCGTGACAACGGGTGGATAGGCAGCCGCTTCGTCTAGCGCTTCGAGTCGGATCAGCGAAACCACTTGTGGGTTGGAGTTATCGACATCGGACGGGCTGGCCGAAACTTCGTCCGACCAGCCTTGGCCCGCTTGAGAAAGCAAACCAATCGCCAGGACCAGAAAAGTTACCGCGCGATTCACCAGAAAGCATCCGGCGGGATAATGTTTTTGATAGCAATCCATGCCGTAGGGTTCCAACGAATCAAAGGTTTCAAATCGGTATTCCGACATCCATCGAATCGTATCGACTGGGCTTCGAAAACAATTTCAAACATTCCCATCATTGCCGTTCAGGGAAGATGCGTAAGACAGTGAAGAAGCCTCGATGGTCGCCGTTTGCTCCCGTGGACGAAGCGTGCACTTCGGGGGTTCCCGCTACGTTCTTGGGAATAAACGGCGATATGTGTCACTCGCTCGCATACAGTTTCGACAGCCTTTCCCGGCGTTGAAGGGATGCTAGCAAAGCAAGTTCCGCATTGATGAGCTCAGTCCACTCTAAATTGTCGGAATGATCCAAACGATCGCTTTGGGCAACAGGGAAGGTGAAACGGCGGTTCGTAGCGTCAAGCATGGCGGTGAACTCTTCAATAGAGCAATCAAAGCTCGGATGAGGCGAGTCGATTCGTAGCCGACGCTCGTGCATGACGGTTCGTACTCAAAATTTCGAAAATGACAGCGAAAGACAATTACCTTATCGGCTGTTCGAATCAGGAAAACGAAAATGTCTTGGGATCGGAAGTGATGATATGGCTTCGGATCTACTTTCTTTGCTATGACCCGGTCGTACTGATCTTCTGTTTCGTTCATTGTTGAGGAGGCACGTCCGTCCATGCGATTAGCCAAACCTTTGATTGCATTTGCTATTGGTTCAGCGATTCTTTTCGAAATGGGTAGCATTGGCTATTCGGAAGAGCTTTCGATTCTGAAGCTGTTTCGACCATCGACCCCGGCTGAGCAAATTACCGACGAAACGTTTCGACTCAAACCGGAGCACGGACCGTGGCTCATTCTGGCTTCATCGCTGGAAGGGACCGATTCCCAAGAGAAAGCCAACGCGCTCGCCAAAGAGTTGCGGAGTAAATATCGATTGAACGCCTATGTGCTCCACAAACCGTTCGACTATTCGCAATCGGTGCCAGGGGCAGGAATTGATGTCGAAGGACGTCAGCGGAAGTTTCGCTATGCCGACGATCGCAAAGTGGATGGTTATGGCGTTCTCGTGGGTGACTTTGCAAACGTCGATGACCCCAAAGTCAAAGAAACGATAGCGCTCATCAAAAAGCTCCAACCGCAAGCACTCACAGGCAAAGAGAACGTCGAGCCAGAACACTCGGTGGCTGCGTACAAACGATTGCTTAGGTCAAAAAATGAAGACGCCAGCAAGCCGAACGGTCCCATGGCAGGCGCCTTTGTAACGCGCAATCCGCTTCTTCCAGCCGATTTCTTTCAAGCCCCAACCGTCGATAAGTTCGTGCAGAATCTCAACAAGAATGCCGATCATTCGCTACTCAAAGCGACGGGCCGTTTCACGGTACGCGTCGGGACCTTTCGAGGCGCCGACAGTGTCGTCTTGCAGGGGAGTCGAGCTGCTCAAGAGAGTTCGAAGAATGGTGCCGGCGATGGACTAGAACAAGCGGCTTTTCGGGCCAATCTGGCTGCGAAGTCGTTGCGATTGGGCGGCATTGAAGCCTACGAATTCCATGACCGAAACATAAGCATTGTTACGGTCGGCAGTTTTGATTCGCTCGGAAGCGAAGATGCCAAAGGGACTTTTGTGTACTCCCCTGAAATCCAACAAACAATCCGCGAGTTTGGTGGAGCGAAGGAATATAAGACCACGAAATATGGGCCGACACCGATTCCTAAAAACTTGCTCGATATCGTGAACTATCGGAAAATTCCTGATCTGCTAGTCGGGACTGAAGCAGAAAAACTTCGCAAGGTAGTCAATCAGTACGCGATACCATTTGACCTCGATCCGAAACCGATGGCGGTTCCTCACGCGGAAACATCGAACCTCTACAAAAACGCCCTGCTCGGAAAAAACTGATACTCCGTGGCTCGACCATATCGTTTGCACCCTAGAAGCTCGGTACGAAATACCGAGCTTCTAACGTAGAGGTCTACCGACCGTCTCGGAGACGATCACCGAGGAAGTTGTCGAGATCTTCAATCGCATATATTTTGTTGGCCGTAATCTCAACATCGTATTCGATTCGTCGATATTCAACCGTCGACTCTTCGAAGATCACGTAACAGGCTCGCCAATCACCGTCCCGTGGTTGTCCGACACTCCCAACGTTGATCATCGCCTTCTCACCGGTCAGCTGAATTTTGCCGTCGGATTCTTCCGGTCGAACAAAAGACATCTCCGAGGTAAAAACACCAGGCACATGCGTATGACCCTGGAAGCAATACCCTTGAAACATCGAGAAGAGCTTTTCCATCTTGCGACGATTCTGCGTGTCTTCAGGGAAGACGTACTCGTTGAGCGGGTTTCGCACCGAACCATGGACAAAAAGAAGTGAGTCTTCGCGAATGGTTCGTGGTAACGACGCGAGAAAGGCGAGTCGTTGGCGAGTTGGAATCGGATCGGGTCCTGATTCGAGTTGTTTTCGAGTCCAGAAGATGGCTCGTTCCGCATGAGCGCTGAAGCCTTCGGGGTCGATCAGGGCACCGTAGTCGTGATTGCCGAGCAAACAAGCATGCATCTTCATCGCTAAGTCAAGGCATTCACGCGGGTTAGGACCATATCCAACCACGTCACCCAAACAGACGATCCGATCGCAATTCTGAGCTGCAATGTCTGCCAATACCTTTTCAGCGGCTTCGAGATTCCCGTGAATGTCACTAACAATGGCAAGTCGCACGGAATAAGCTCGCTTCAACGTCCAGTTCGCAAACGATCACCAAGCATCCGATCCAACTCTGGCTCAGCGTAGATTTTCTTGATCGTGGTTTCGAAATCATACTCGATCCGTCGAAAGAAAACCCGTTTTTTCTCGTGATCAAGAATGACATAGCAGGCTCGGTTATTCTCATCGCGAGGTTGGCCAACGCTCCCGACATTGATCATGAGTTTTTCGCGCCCGAGCGGAAACTCGTGGTCGCAGTCACTGGGTTCAATGAATTCCAGCTCAGGCGTAAAAACACCTGGCATGTGGGTATGCCCTTGGAAGGAGTACTGCGGCACCTTCAAGAAAATCGATTCCATCTTGTTTCGATCGTAAATCGTCTCCGGAAAGACGTACTCGTTGGTCGGATCACGAGGCGAACCATGAACGAAAAGGCATTTGTCTTCCTGGATTTGCCGAGGAAGCTCGCTTAGAAAATCCCAACGGCGGTTGATGGTGCTGGCACGCCCGGTTCCGGGATCGTCGAGTCGGTCTCGCGTCCAATAAATGGCCTTGAGCGCGACAGGATTAAACCCGTCGGGATCAAAAAGTGCAGCTTGATCGTGGTTTCCCATGATCGTGAATTTGCAACGCTTGATGACGGTATCCAGGCATTCGCACGGATTTGGACCGTATCCGACCACATCGCCTAGACACAAAATATCGTCGATCGATTGCGCGGCGATGTCGGCAAGGACCGCTTCGAGGGCTTCCAGGTTTCCATGAATATCGCTGACGAGTGCTTGTCTCACGGATCCTCTTCCGATTGGCCGGAAATTTAATACGGGTACGAACAAATGACGAACGCCCCAACCCGAGTTCGGTTCGAAGGCTCCTTTATATGAAGCTTATTCTAGAGATACCTCTCGGGAACGGGCAACCAGGGCTAAATTCAAGGAAATTGACGGTAACTCAGAACTTTTCCGACGATAATGGTTCGGATCGCAACAATCACGTTGAGTTTTCCTTCGAGTCAGCCGCGATGCGGGCTTCACGGTGACCTCGTTTAAGTTCAATATCTAGGGATGATTCTTGCTCTCGAAACTAGTGGTAAAACCGGCTCTGCGGCGCTCGCGTATCCAGATGGCCGTATTTTGAGTCAGGTGACGAGGCCTGAATCGGGGTCGGCTCAAACGCTGGCGGTGCTTATTCGAGAGATGCTTTCCCAAGAAAAGGTGGCTTTGGCATCGTTAAAGGCCATTGCCGTCACGGTCGGTCCCGGCTCGTTTACGGGGTTAAGGGTCGGAGTCACGATCGCAAAGACGATGGCATATGGGCTAGGCATTCCGACGATTGCGGTCGACACGCTCGAAGCCCTCGCCGTTCAAGTTCGCAATCACGTTCCGAATCTGCAAGGCGATCTTTGGACACTCATGGATGCCTATCGAGGCGAGCTCTTTGCAGCAAACTGGGGGCTCGAAAGAGGGGCTGCCTCTGGCCAAGTGGTCTCGAAAAAGGATGCGCACTTGGTGAGCTGCGCGTCATTCAGCCAGCAATTCCTGGAAGAAGACAACGCTTCCTTGAAAGTGCAATCTTCGTTCGACAGAACAAACAACAATGAGATGCAACGGGTTTTGGCCGGTCCGGGGCTGAGCCGACTCAAGGATTTGCAACGATTTTTTGAGTCAACGACGAATACGATCAAGACGGTTTGGCTACCGGAAGTCAGTCCAGACGCGCGAGAAGTCGCTTTGATCGCTGCTCAAAAATGGATTGCAGGTGACGTCGTGGATCCGTTTCGACTCATGCCGGTTTACCTTCGGTCGAGTGCGGCGGAAGAAAAGGTCCGACCAAGACCCGCCAGCTGAAATGGCTTACCAACAAACCAATCAGCACCGGCCTGAAGGGATAACTCGACTGTTCGCCAGCACGGGAAGTTTAAGCCGACCAACATTTTGGCTTTCGGATACGCCCTTCGAATCTTTTCAACCTCTTCGGTGGTCGGATCAAGCCGATTATCTAGTACGACGAGCGAAAAGCTCCCTTCTGGCAACTCTTCCATGCCCCGAATCCCAACGGTCTTCAGCCCAATGCTTGAACCGATGTCAGCCCAAAGTCGACGATTGTCAGAATGATCCGAGACGATCAATGTCGAGCCTGTGATTTCTTCCGATTCTTCAAAATGCTCAATGCTTTTATGGGCAGTTGGAGTCGAGTTCGAGCTCGTCGGCCGTATCAGCCTGTCTTTTGAATGATCGAAGGATTCCAAGATTTCGGCTATTTCGGGCAGTATCAAGTCGTACGCCTGGTACCAATAGGCTTCCGCGATTCCGATCGGGAGCGCTTGGGTTCGACGATGACCAGACCACCACTCGCCGAGGATGACCCGGATTGCCGCATTCGGAAATCGATGCCGCATCCCTTCAATGGCATTTGCAATCGGATCATCACGTCCCGAACTCAAGACGTAGATAATCGATGGGGATTCGTCGCGATGACTCGTGATTTCGCTGGCTTCGAAAAACGGTAGGAGATTCTTGATCTGGACCACAAGCCATGCGAGCTCAGGGGATGCGCTCCCTAGATTCACATTGCTCACAACTTCGACGGAAGCCGACATCCGGTCAGCCGAGTCATCCAATCGTCGGTTCACATCACCGAATGAAAACGGCTCGACTTTCGTCGACTTCGGCAAGTCACCCAGTGTTTTTTCAGCGAAAAGCCACAATCCGAACGGCTTGGGCGTGTCTCTTTGAACGCTTAGGTGATGGTCCTGAACAGGTTTCGTTGTCTTCTTTACCAAGCTCTCATCCCTTCTTGTATGCTACATTACGTACCCAATCGGGTGGTTTTTGACGGTTGCGTCACTAAATTTATCAGCCGTTTTTCCCACACCCCTACACCCCCTGTATGGGTTGTAAATTGGGATGTGGATGAGTCCACTCCTCCCATTTTGACAGCTTTTCCAAAGTTGGAGAATCTTACGTTACAGCGCCAATAGAGTGAAAGTTTGACTAATTTAGGGGCTGCAGGTTCACGTTATGCCGTTAGCTAGCAAAAAGCTCAACTCGGCGTTCTCATCTTCGTGCCTTACTGCCGATTGCTATCTTTTGGCGAGCTGGTAGCGGTTGCGAGCCCTTTCTTGGGTCGGGATACTGCTCATCTGACTTTTCGTTCTGTCCGGTTCTTTTACCCAATCGCCAAAGCTTCACAAGCCTTGGCTTTACCTGATCTTAACCCCTTTGAGTTTTTATGGGTGAATCTGGACAGACTTGGCACTCGGTTGCTAATCGCGAATGGATGCAATGCGGTTTGCGAAAGGAGCTCGTGGCATCGAGTGGTTGTTTCTTTTTCCCTCAATAGAAAAGGGGTCCAACGATGTTCCCAATAACATCCTGGCTACTATTGTTCTCGGTCCTTTCCTCGTCTCAGGTGGAACGTCCATCTTATGAAGCCGCCTATCGCCAAGCCCAGCAGGAGCACAAACCGCTCTTGATTGTCGTCGGAGCGGAATGGTGTGCGGCTTGCAAAACTCTCAAGGCTCAAACGATCGAGCCGATGCAATCCAGCGGCAAGCTGGAAAACGTGATCGTGACAGTCGTCGACAAAGATCTCCGACCCGATTTGGCTGAAAAGCTGATGGATGGCAAAATGCTTCCCCAGTTGGTTGTGTTTACCGAAGGAGCCGAAGGTTGGAAGAAATTCAGTGTGACCGGCATCCAGACCGAAGGTCGCGTGAAAGAGCTTCTCAACAAAGCCGCCTCCGAAACCGCTCCTAGAGCTGCCATGAAGGTTTCCACCGAAGTCTCCGTTTCGCCACGGTAGGTTAAAACTCCTTATATCGATTTCGATTAGCCATCCAGGAGATTCCTGGATGGTCGTCGTTTGTTGACTCGTTCTACAATACTTTACAACAAACATTTCTCGAACAAGTTTACGTCGCTAGCCAGCGTGCGACTAACAACGATCGAGATTGTCCCCGGGAATGATCGCTTCGGTTCGCGAGTACGGCTTTCAGGCTGACTCGCAAGCCGGCGAGGCGATTGAATGCAGTCAGCCATTGGTGTTCCAATAAGCGAAGTTCGAACGTTATTCAGCGAACCTGTTGCTTGTCCGCACCTATTCTCTTGACTCTGAAGAGTCCATGCAGACTTGACGCTCTACTTGGCGGAACCAAACGATATACTTCTGACTCGTCGGTTCTTTCTTTTGTCTACGAGGATTCGTTTGTGGCTCCAAGATTGATCCTCTGTCTTAAGGCCTGAAGACCTAAAAGCTTATGGACGGACCCATCGCGATTGTATCTCATACTTTACCTCCTGAAGTGAATGGCCAAGCCATCGTTTTAGGCCGGCTAATTGCCGGAGCCGACTCGGTTGTTCAAATCACGAGCAACCGGCACTACCGTCCTCGAGATAACGATGAATCGATCATTGTCAACGTCGCAACACCTCGGACTATTCGCAAGCTACGCAAGATTAGATTTCTCGAGAGTTGGGTTTTCAGAGTCCACGTTTGGCATCGAGCACGCGGGATTTCCCGCGCGTTAGTACAGCATGGATGTTCGGCTTTGATTGCATGTACGGGCGGTGATCTCGTTGATCTTCCGGCTAGCATTGTAGCGGCGGAGCAAGTTGGCGTACCGTGTGTTTTGCACTACTTTGATAACTACGGTAGCCAATGGAAGACACCGAATATCGCCTGGTCGAAGAAATGGATGAAGCGGTATGGACTCGACATCGAATCCTCCGTCCTCGCGAAAGCAGCAGGCGTGGTGGTTCCTAATGAGCTATTGCAAGCTGAGTTAGTCCAACGAGTGTCGGTGCCAGTGACAATCGTTAGAAATCCGGTCGTTCTGGAAATCTATGACAACCTAAGGCAATCTGTTGTGAGGGAGCGCGCTTCGGAGGAGCGTCCTTGGTCGATGACCTATACCGGTTCTGTCTATGAAGCCCAACTTGGCGCCATTATCAACTGCGGTCTTGCTTTGGAGCTGCTTCGAGCGCGAGGCATTTCGATGCAGCTTCATTTGTATTCATCGCAATCCAAAGATTCGCTCTGGGCTCAGGGGATTCCAAGGTCAGTATGCGTTCATCCGATGGTCAGTCCCCATGATGCGAGCCGGCTGCAGTGTGAATCCGACTTTCTTTTCTTGCCCTTGGCATTTCAAACACGCTATCCCGAGTTAATTCGGACGTCGGCCCCGGGCAAGTTGGGGGAGTACCTTGCTTCGGGGCGACCGATTGTGGTTCATGCCCCACGCGATTCGTTCCTAGCTCAATTTACGGCCTCACAAGGTTGTGGCTTACTGTGCGATACACCGGATATCGCAACCATGGCGGAGAAATTGGAAAGGCTTATACGCGATCCTGCATTGCAGGCAAAATTGATTCACGAGGCGATCGCGACAAGCGTCGAGTTCTCGCACGAGAAAAACCGAGATCGCTACATTCGCTTTGCTAAGTATCAGACATTCGACTGACTTCTTTTGGGGCATAAAGGCGCTGCATTGAGATAAAGTTTGCGGATGGTTACAATGTTCGCCTGCGAAAGGAAGCCGATGGGCCTTGGCTTCGCTAATAGTGCTATGGAGGGACGTTTGCTTATTGACCATGTAAACACGTTGCTATCCGGCGGAGCTGCCGTTTCGGCTTTGCGTCTCCATCAAGGATTGCTTGATGCCAACATTGGGAGCAGGCTTTGGCACGCCCGATGCGAGACCATGGTCGAAGCTGTTTCAGGTACATATCCTGCGCCTTGGCCGTTCCCAGCGTCATCCGAAGGTGCGCGGTTCATGCGATCAGCTCAGTGTCTTACAAGGCGAATCTTTCTTAGATGCACTCGAAGTTACTTTCGTCGCGGCAAACGAAAAAGAAGTGGCGGGTTCCTCGGATTCCGCCAAGCAGTCCAGACACCCTTTGATAGTCGCGTTTTCGAGGGTGATATCGTTCATTTCCATTGGGTCGGCAAGCTAATCGATTTTCCGTCATTCTTTAAAACGATGCCGCTCGATAGACCCTTGGTTTGGTCTTTACACGATATGCATCCGATGACTGGTGGCTGCTCACACGCATTTGATTGCGATGGTTTCACTCGTAGTTGTGGTGATTGTCCCATTTTGTCTCGACCTGGGACTCGCGATCTCTCATTTCAAGAGCTTCAGATCAAGCGTGTCGCACTCGGGGATCGGCCGGTTTTTTTAATTGCGCCAAGTCACTGGATGGCATCCATGGCGATGAAGAGTTCGCTGTTTGACGGTCGTTCTGTTGAGGTGATCCGAAATCCGATCAACACATCGGTGTTTCATCCAGAGAATAAACTTCGCGCGAGACAGGAACTTGGTCTGCCAGAGACTGGTTTCTGTTTACTTTTTGCAGCAGAATCGTTGGAATCGAAAGAGAAGGGGATCAACGAATATTTAGCCGTACTGTCCCGCTTGTCGAAGTTTCATCCCGTGTTTGGATTGACATTTGGTCGCGGCGAGATTGTTCAGGCGGTCGACGGCGTACGGATTCGCAACCTCGGGTTCCTTACTGCCCCTTCGCAGTTGCGTTTAGCGTATTCGGCAGCCGATGTTTTTGTGATGCCATCCCATGCAGAAACCATCTCACAAACGGCAGCAGAAGCCTTGGCATGCAGCACGCCGGTGGTTGCTTTTGAAGTCGGTGGGGTACCGGAACTGGTACGGGACGGGGAAACTGGATTCCTGGCCAAGTATCTCGACGTCGAGCAGATGGCAGAGAAAATACGATGGTTGTTCGATTACCCAAAAGAGCGTTTGGCGATGGCCGACCGAGGTTTAGCGTTGATTCGTCGAGAGTTTGGAGGCAAACATCAAATTGGCAAGTACATCGATTTCTATAGGCGGGTTATTGAAGCGTGTAGCCCGGTTCGGTCTTCGTAAGCCAAACAAAGACTGCGTCGTTAAATGGAAAGGGACTTGAGTTTAATGAAGGTACTAATTTTGGGTGTGACAGGTATGCTCGGTAACGCCATGTTCCGATACCTCTCGAGCCAACCATCGTTAACCGTTTTTGGTGCATTGCGACGCGCTGCCGGGGTAAAGCATTTTGCTCCGGAGCAATCACAGAAATTGATTTCCGGTTGGGAGGCCGAAAATCTCGATTCTACGATTCGACTTTTCAATCAGGTTCGACCGGAGGTCGTGATTAATTGCGTCGGTTTGGTGAAGCAGCTCGCCGAATCTGACGATCCGTTACAGACGATCCCCATCAATTCGATGCTGCCTCATCGCTTGGCGTTACTGGCTGAAGCGGTTGGGGCGCGTTTGATTCACATCAGTACCGATTGCGTGTTTTTAGGAACGCGCGGGATGTACACCGAAGAAGATACACCAGATGCGAAGGATTTGTATGGTCGCACAAAGCTGCTTGGAGAAGTAACGCAGTCGCCAAACTTAACGTTGCGCACTTCCATTATTGGGCACGAACTGGATGGGCATCGAAGTCTCATCGGCTGGTTTCTAGCACAACACGGGCCTGTGAAGGGGTTTCGAAAAGCAATCTTTTCTGGGCTACCGACCGTCGAGCTATCGCGCGTGATAGCCGACTACGTCTTGCCGAACCCGAACCTTAACGGATTGTTTCATGTCGCGGCTCAGCCAATCGATAAGTACTCGTTGCTAAAGCTTATTGGTGATACCTATGAAAAATCGGTCGAATTGATACCCGAGGATGATTTCAAAATCGACCGATCGTTGAACCCAACCAAATTCAAAAACGCAACCGGCTATGAATCTCCAGATTGGCAAGAATTGATCCGCCGCATGCACGCCTTTAAGTAAGCCTAACGAGTATCTCACAACAAGGAGTAGCGCAAATGTTCGAAGGAAAAACATTATTGGTCACAGGAGGGACGGGGTCGTTTGGGAACGAAGTGCTACGGCATTTTTTGCACACCCCTCTGCGAGAGATCCGGGTTTTCAGTCGCGATGAAAAGAAACAGGAGGATATGAGAATCGCGATTAATGATTCGAAAGTCAAATTCTATATCGGAGACGTGAGGCAATACGACAGTATCTATGAAGCAATGCATGGCGTCGATTATGTGTTTCATGCAGCCGCCCTCAAACAGGTCCCTTCCTGTGAATTCTATCCGATGGAAGCAATACGAACGAACGTTTTAGGCGCGGAAAACGTGATGACTGCGGCCATCGCACGGGGTGTCAAACGAATGGTATTGTTGAGTACGGATAAAGCTGTCTATCCAATCAATGCGATGGGACTGTCGAAAGCGATTATGGAAAAACTGATGATTGCCAAATCTCGGATGAGACTCGAGGGAGAAACCGTATTATGCGCGACGCGTTACGGCAACGTAATGGCTTCGCGCGGATCGGTGATTCCTTTATTCATCAGCCAAATCAAAACCAACAAACCGATTACCATTACCGATCCGTCGATGACCAGATTCCTCATGTCTCTGAAAGACTCGGTCCGATTGGTACTACACGCTTACGAGCATGGACAGCAAGGAGATGTCTTTGTCCAAAAGGCACCAGCCGCAACGCTTGATGTACTCGCAAGGGCACTGATGCGAATCTTTGGAGGCAACGGTGAAGTTCGAGTGATTGGGACGCGCCACGGCGAAAAGCTATTCGAGTCGCTGGTCTCGCGAGAAGAGATGGCCAAGGCAGGCGAAGATGACCAGTATTTCTGCATTCCAGCAGACAACCGAGATCTCAATTATGCCAAATACTTTGTCGAAGGTGAGACAGCCGTATCCAGTATGGAAGATTACACCTCGCATAACACTCGCCGGCTCACCGAGGACGAGACGGTAGAGTTGCTTTTGAACCTTGACTACGTTCAGGAGCAATTGAATGCCTAAGGTAATGACCATCGTTGGGACTCGGCCTGAGATCATCAAAATGTGCCGAGTAATCGATATATTTGATCGACATTCGAATCACGTTCTCGTTCACACCGGTCAGAACTATGACTATGAATTGAATCAGGTGTTTTTCGAGGACCTTGGAATTCGTAAACCCGACTATTTTCTCGAAGCGGCTGGACCAAGCGCGGCATCGACGATTGCCCGAGTCATCGAGAAGTCCGATGAGGTGCTAGCCAAAGAATCGCCAGATGCGGTTTTAATTTATGGCGATACGAATTCGTGCTTGTCGGTAATCTCGGCGAAGCGACGTAAGATTCCGATCTTTCATATGGAAGCGGGCAATCGTTGTTTTGATCAACGCGTTCCAGAAGAAATCAATCGCAAGATCGTCGATCATTTGAGTGATATCAATATTGTTATCACGGAGCATGCCAGACGGTACCTGCTTGCCGAAGGTTTGCCGGCTGACCGCATATTTCAATTGGGCTCACATCTTCCAGAAGTCTTTGAGACCTTTCGCCCGAATATCAACGCGTCGAATATCCTTGAACGGCTTGGACTTTCGGCGGGAAAGTTCTTGGTCGTAAGCGCACACCGAGAAGAGAACGTTGATAGCGAATCGCGGTTGATGATGCTGCTCGATGCTCTGCAAGGGCTAGCTGAGGAATATCGTGTTCCGATCATCGTTTCGACTCATCCTCGCACTCGTGTCCGACTCAATGCCGTTCCAATGGCGACGCTTGATCCGTTGATACGCTTTGAGAAGCCATTCGGGTTTTTTGACTATATCCGTCTTCAGCAGTCTGCCAAATGTGTTATTTCGGACAGCGGTACGATTACAGAAGAGTCCGCCATTCTGGGCTTTCCGGCGGTTACGATACGAGATTGCCACGAAAGACCCGAAGGTATGGATGAAGGAGTGTTGATTATGAGTGGCTTAGACAGACCCAGCGTATTGAATGCGGTGCGCTTAATGCTCTCCACTCCACGAAGCCAGCAAACGATCGCCGTCGATGCTTATCGCTCGCAAGCGGTCTCGCAAAAGCTTTTACGACTGGTTAACAGCTACATTCCCTACGTAAATAGGAAAGTCTGGGGAAAACTTGTCTAGAGCTTTAATATTGAGATCTTCTTGATGCCATCGACGTGCTTATTACAGTAGGTCAATAAATCGGCGCTCGTTTCGTTCACATCGCAACAATAGACCAGATCATGAAATTCGCCGACCATGTTTCGAACAAGTCCTTTTCGGAATTGGTCGGATTGGAACAGGATCTCAAACTCACTTCCTTCGCAATCGATTTTAAGAAGATCGACCTGTTCGATGCGACGCTGCTCGATAAATGAGTCGAGCGAGACACAAGGCACCTCGATTGCTAATGCAGGGGCACGATGAAACGCCTCAAATGGCTCGGCTGAAGAGCATATAGTATTGCCACCTGAAAATTCAGGATGCAGGTACAAGAGGGCTTTCGTTCGCTGCGAACTTCCCACAGCGCAGTTCAACGCGGTCACATTGGAAACACTGTTGAGCCGGATATTTTCAAGCAATAAGTCATAAGTCGGTGGATGAGGTTCGAACGCGAATAGCTGTGCATTGGGATTCTGTTTAGCAAGAATCGTTGTTGCAATGCCGCAGTTCGCACCGATGTCCAGGATTGTATGACGGGAATCCATGAACCGTGATAGCTCATACTCGTCGCACAGTATGATCTCTCGGATACACCCATTACCGGATGGATCCTTAGGATCAATCTCAAAGACGTAGTCGATTTCGTTGTAACTTAATTCGGTACGCATGAAATTTCCTGTTCAAAAGGGCAAACTGGGGGATGACGAAAGACGCGGGACAAGACTCAAGCCTATCGACTGACAGCCTTTCGAAATTTCCGAACAGCTCGCCCTACTTCCTTGGAAACTTTGCTTGGAAACCGATAAATCACATCAAACCGAGCTGGTTTTTCGACGGCGCGAACTGGTTTTTCAGTTGGTAAACCAGGAGCCATTGGGTGCTTCTCGTCTTGGATTTCTTGACTAGGCATGGTTATGGCTTCTGGGACGACATTTGTTTCAACCGCAATTACTGGTTGATCGAGTAAACGTCCGGCGGCTGTAACGAGACGGTTGATCCACGTGTTGTGGCACGCCAAATGATCGTGGCGCATACAGTAGAGCGCGATGTTCAAAAGACCCGTAATCTGTTTTTGTGGATTGAGCGCTGATGATTGGTCGCTGATACGCACTCGCGTCAACGGAGCATCCAGACCGCCCCAAAAGTGTCGAGATGACAACTCGATCCACAGGCACACATCTTCGCCGATTTGATTGTTTTCTGGGAACGAACAACCATTGAATACTTCGCGTTTCCCCATCACCGTCGGCATCGCGATCGTGCATGTGCCGATAACGGCGGGGAAAATGTGCCCATTCAGATTGGCGGAATGAATCACCTCCATATCTTTGCCTTCCGGCGTCATTCTCTGATACGATGTGTGGGACAATGCCAAAAGGTTTTCTTCCATGTACTGAAGTTGCGTTGCGAGCTTTTGAGGATCGAACAAGTCATCGGAGTCGAGGAACGCAATATACTGCCCGGTCACTTGCTTAATTCCGTGGTTTCGCGCGGCGGCCGGTCCACTGGGCGAACGCAAAATGTAGTGGATCCGCGAGTCAGCTTCGGCTGCTTCTTTTAGCTCGATGCAAGGAGAAACAGATCCATCGTCAACGATAATTAACTCCCAGTTCGTATGATTCTGAGCACGAACGCTTCGCATCGCATCGATCGCCCATGGGAATCGGTCACGAACCGGCATAATCACGCTTACCTTCGTTTTCGCGAGTCGATCCTTGGCGAGTGCTTCGGCCGTTTGTTGGGCTTGCGAATAGGGCGTTTGAGAGAGGAACTTGGCGGTTCGGGTGAGAAAACGATATGGAGATCCTTCCATTCGTGTCATTTCTTCGTCGTTGAGTTTGTGCAGAAATCCTGTCCATAATTGATTGCATTCCGCGATATGCTGATGCCATTTACTATGGGTATCTTGGCCTGGATGTGAGCGCGACCGAACAAGAAGTTGCTGATCGAAAACAAGTGGAGCGTTTCGGAAAAATTTAAACCAAAGATCATAGTCTTGGGTGGTTGGCAAAGATTCGTCGAAGACCCCCATTTCGTCAAAGTAGTACCGAGGAATAAGCAAGGCGCAGCCGTTAATCAGACCACGCAAAAGCGGCAAGAGTGGGGTCTCTAATTGCTGCTGTGTCATCACCGCATGCGGCCGCATATCGCCAGTTCGGTTGGAAGATGAGTCTATCAATTCATAGCCGCAATAGACAATCGCATGAGGGCTCCCAGATCTTTGGAATAACTCGACTTGGTGAGCGACCTTACTCGGAAGATATTCGTCATCATGACTTAGCCACGAAAAAAACGCTCCCCGCATGTTCCGAATTCCCAAGTTTAGCGCCGAACCACATCCGCCATTGGTTTTTGTGAAATAGCGAATTCGGTCGCCGTAAGATAACGCAATCGCTTCGGTTTTCCCGTCATCACGAGATCCATCGTTGACGACGATGACCTCGAAGTTGGAATAGGTCTGCGCCAAGGCACTATCTATGGCCTTTCGCATGTACTGTGAGCCGTTATAGACCGGGATTACTATTGAAACGAGCGGACTATCCTGCTTAGGTTCGCGTGCCACAAATCACCTCCATGTTATGCAACTTTTGATCAAATATGCGTATTCGCGAAAAACCGCTTTACTTCGCAGGAGAACTTAGGGTTCGACGAATCATAACCATAATTGCATCGCCAAGTCATCATCGAAGTTGGAGGAAAATTCTATGATTTTAAATTGGACGACCGTAGTCAAATGACGAGGTCGATCTGATAGAAGCGGAAAGAGTTTAATCAAACCCAACCGACAAAAGTTCTAGAAAAGGGAATCTGCTGGAATGGATTGGCGATGGATAGCAGACGCTCGATGTCCAAGGGGTGCTAGCAAATTTCTTCGTGAATGAGCCTCTTTTCACCTTTGACTCGCACCAGCGAAAGAGTGTATGGATAGCTCGGTTTTCTAGTTCCGGCTGTTCTCAAAATCCCTATAGCTATTATTCGCCGATGAAGAACTTTCGACGCGCAATTCGAGATTCGCTCCACTTTTGGCCGTCCATCGTACTGGCAACCCTGTGCTCGTTCGGCGTGGCGGCTTTGTGGGGTGGAAATATTGGGGCGCTCTTTCCGGTAATCGAAACGACCCTGAAAGGCGAATCGATTCAAAAAGGCCTTGAAGCCGCCGTGGCGAGCTCTCAGTCTAGACTGAATGATCTACAGGCAAACCCGGCCAAGCTTGAGGAATATGCCGTGTTTATCGCGGAAGAAAAAACACGATTGGAACGCAATCAATGGCTGCTGGATTGGGCTAATGCCTACCTGCCGACGGATCCGTTCATTACGATCTGCTGGATCATGGGGCTTCTGATGTGTACGACACTTATCAAGCATCTGTTAATGCTGGCGAACGAACTCTTAATCGCCAGGGTCTCGACCAGCATTGCACGATCGCTTCGTTTGAAGGTATTCGAAAAATCGTTGAGTTTTGATCGGCGGACATTCGATTCGCATGGGACGAGCGGTCTTCTCTCGGCGATCACTCATACGTCTGAAGCGTTGTCGGCGGGCCTGATCAACTTTTTTGGCGCGGCCGTTCGCGAACCGTTAAGGATTATTGCCTGTTTAATCTTGGCGAGCTGTATCTGTTGGCGGCTTCTTTTGTTGTCGCTTGTTTTGGCCCCCGTTTTGATCTGGATCGTAACCTTCTTCAATCGAAAACTCCGAAGCGTTGGCTCAACCATCCTTTCACGCAATGCTGGGTTCCATGAGGTAATTCTCGAAGCGCTTGGGAATGTTTTCACCGTCCAAGCGTACACGATGGAAGAATCCGAGCAAAAGCGTTTCGAGCAATGTACAAAAGAGATGCAGCGCTGCAGTCTCAGAATGACGTTCTATACCAGTATGAGCAAGCCGTTCACGGAACTCATCGGCGTTGGCATGATTGCGATCACCGTTTGTGCTGGAGCATACCTAATCGTGAACAAGCAGACGCATATCTTTTTTCTGCAGATATGCGATGAGCCGATGACGATCTCCAAGTTGTTGGTTTTCTTTGGTTTGCTCGTTGGAGCCAGCGACCCATTGCGCAAGCTCTCGGGTGTTTTCACTTCGATCTACGTTGGAGGGATGGCTGCCGACAGTCTCTATCAGTTGCTCGATTACCATCCGGTTCTCAAGGAACCAGATCAGCCGACGCTGATCGGACATCCGCACCAAATCCTCGAATTGAAGGATGTGACCTTCCATTACAACAGCACGAATCCGGTCCTCAAGTCGGTAAACCTTACGGTTCCATACGGCAAAACGGTCGCGATTTTGGGCTCCAATGGGAGTGGTAAGTCGACGCTCATTCAGTTGCTTGGCCGCTATCACGATCCCATTATGGGGTCGATTTCGATGAACGGCGTCGACTATCGTCAGCTCTCGCTTCTGGATCTTCGTAAACGCATTGCCTTGGTTAGCCAGACAACGGAATTGTTCAATCGTTCGGTCATGGAGAACATCCGTTATGGTAGCCCGGAAAGTACCGAAGACGACGCGATGCAAGCAGCTAAGTTAGCTCATGCCCACGATTTCATCCTGGGTTCGCTATCCGATGGCTACAACACAGTCATTGGACAGTCGGGACAGCGGCTGAGCGGTGGTCAGCGACAACGCATCGCTCTGGCTCGAGCAATTCTCCGTCGACCCGAGATCCTCATTCTCGATGAGTCAACCAGTCAAATCGATATGGCCAGCGAATTGCAAATTCGCGAAACGTTGAAAGCCATGAAAGGCAGGTTCACGATCATCATAATCACTCATCGCGAGGCCCTGGTTGCCTTGGCCGATGAAACCTACGCAATGCAAGATGGTCAACTTAAACCGATTACCTATGATTGGCAAAATGCGGCTTAAATTGCTGACAGCCAACACTGCCGAATACTCGTTCACGGATTGAACACGATGGAAAATTTTTTGACTTTGACAAAGCGAATTCTGCTTGGGAATCGTTCGGCGTTCAATACTCCGATTGTGCTCGCCTCGATCATTGGGCTTCCGATCGCGGCCGTATTCTACGTCATCCTTATGCTTCCTGGTTTTGAGAAGACCTTGCTCTATCGCTACGCGATGTGCCATCTCGTTGCTCAAGTCTCGGTCTTTATGTTCGCGGTTGCTTTTGTGTCGATGATTTTAAAGCTAGTTCAAGCCAAGATCGAATCTTATCGTACCTACAATTCTCAAAGAGTCCTTCGCAGTTTAGTCAAATCAGCACCCGATGAATCGCCGATTGCCGCGGCCGATTGGCTCGAAAAAGTTTGGCTCGCCCAAACCAATCCGGTCAAGCAATCGTGGCTCGGACAGCGGATCGCCGAAGTTGTTTCTCGTCAGACAGCTCGCGGAACGTGTCGACACCTTGAGGAAGATCTCAAGGACCTCGCCGAGAAAGATGCGGATTCTCAACATAACAGCTACGGACTGGTGCGCATTGTTTCTTGGGCAATGCCGATGTTTGGCTTCCTCGGAACGGTGATCGGGATCTCAGCCACGCTTGGCCAAATGGATACCAAAGCCTTAGCTAGCGGCTCTCAAGATGCGATGAACTCCTTGACCGCCGGTTTGTATGTTGCCTTCGATACAACAGCGGTGGGTCTCGTGCTCACCATGGCCGCTATGTTTGTTATGTTCGTAGTGAGTAGCGTGGAGACACGGTTATTGGCCACGATCGATCGCGAAGTCAACGATAACCTGCAAGGGTTGCTTTGCGACGATGATTCACAACCGAAAGATATTTATCGAGTCGAAGAGACGATTCGCCTCGTTTCACAACAGTTCGTATCAGTCGTCGAAGCGTTAGTCACCAAGCAAGCGGCGCTCTGGCAAAACTCGATCGACGCAGCGCAAGCCCGATGGTCGGCCATTGCCGTTTCGGCAACGGAAACATCACGCGACATCCTTTCGAGTGCACTTGATAGCTCGCTCGATCGACATATTGCTAAATTTGAGCAGACGCAGACGGATGGGGCGGCTCAGCTCGACTCTCGCTATCAACAGTGGCAAACAACCCTGTCGGAACAAGCAAGATTGATGCATGCCCATCAAGGCGAATTGGTTCGACAAACCGAGTTGTTGGCGGATCTGATCCACAAAGGTGAACAGCTTCAGAACATCGAAGAAGGTTTGCAGCAGAACCTCGTTCGCTTGACCGATATCGATCGGTTCCACGAAGCAGCCGTCGTCTTAGCAGAAGGGGTGGCAGTACTTGGAACGCAACTGGAACGCTCTGGCTATTTAAAGCCACGATTGCTTCGCAAAATCCCAAACTCGCCGCCCAATGAAGAGCTACGAAGGAAAGCGGCATGAGTAAACAATCTCGTAGCCGTGGTAATGATTTAGCGCCCGCATTATTTCCGTTCCTGGCCGTCCTTCTCTGCACGATGGGAGCCTTGGTGGTGGTTCTCGTATTGGTCGTGAGCCAAGCGTCTGCCTCCGCCAAGCAACAGATGCTTGCCCAGCAAGATCAGCTTCAGGAGGCCTCCGATATGGTCGAAATGGCTTCGGAGGAGTTGAAGGCACGTCGCGAACTACAGCAGAAGGCGATCGATAACAAGCGTTCGCAGCTCACAGGTATCGAGGATCATATCTCGCGGTTGATGGACGAGCTGGCTCAACTTGAGAAGACTGCCAAAGCGATTGAGGAACAAGCATCCGTCACCGACCAGCAACGGCTCGAACAATCCGCGAAAAGGGCGAATCTTGAATCACGGCTTCACGACGAAAAGGCTAAGCTTGACGAGCAGCGACTCAAGAAGGCAAAAAAACCGCCCGCCTTCGCGATTGTCCCGTATCAAGGGTCCGGCGGAACTTCGCGGCGACCTATCTACATCGAGTGTAGCTCCAAAGGCGTCGTCATTCAGCCGGAAGGGGTCGTCATTTCGATCGACGATCTCAAGCCACCCCACGGCCCAGGAAATCCGCTCGACGCAAGTCTCAGATTGATTCGGTCGGCATATCAGCGGCTCGATCCAACTGCCTCTTCGGCCGTATCCCCCTATCCGTTGCTCTTGGTGCGCCCCGACGGTATTAAGTCGTACGTTCTGGCTCGAGCAGCGATGAGTGGCTGGGACGACCAGTTCGGATATGAACTCATCGATCAGAATATGCCACTCGCGTTTCCGCCGTCCGTCCCTGGGCTCGCACCGCAACTCGTAAGCAATCTCGAAGTTGCGCGGCAACGCCAAGCCGCACTCATTGCGGCCATGCCCCGAAAATACGCAATGGAAAGTGTGTGGGATGGAGCTCTGGAAGGGATTGAGGCGGACCCATCGGAAGGGCTTGGAGGTTCGAATCGAAAATCAGGCGTTGCTTCGAACGATTGGTCTTCAATCGACCGCAACATGGATACGAATTCGCTCTCATCCGATTGGAAGATGGTTCAAGAATTTTCGAATGGGCCAAGCTACGGGGCTCCGATCGCAGGAGAAGGGAATGCAACCAATGCCCATGCAGCAAATCCGACGGCTGCAAGTCAAGCTAGACCGAGCGGTGCAACTATTTCAGCGACGGATAGGAAGCTAGCGGCATCGAGCAGCGCCGAAATGAAATATGGTAGTGGCGAGCTTTGGTCCGATCCGACCGCGACAGGCACACCAGATTCGAATGGAGACTCAACATCCGTAAGCGCAAATGGCAGCACCTCGACAGCCGCATCCAATGCAACGTCGACAACGAATCAGAACCAATCCACAGCCCAGCCGTCGACGAACGGGATGAGCTTGAGCAGTACGGCGAACGTCGCGCCTTCAGCAGACGCCAGAAATCAATCGATGATGCAGCCTAACGCGACGAATACGGCTGCCAATGGAGTCGATCCAAAACAAATGACCGAGCGAGAATCAACTACGCAGAACGGCACCGCGACGATCAATATTCCGACGCCGAATTCGTCGTCGCGCTCAAGCAATGAAAAAGATCAGGCCGTCGTCTCGAATTCGCGAAGCTGGACGACAAAACGTCGCTTTACCAACGGAACATCGGTTAAGCGACCGATCACGGTGGTCGTTATGCCGGACCGCTGGTTTGTGATGCAAGACGATCGACCGGATCGTGTTGATCGGGTCATTACGTTGCAATCAGGCCCGTCGGTGGCTCAACAGAATCTCGACAATGCGATCAATGAACGGGTTGATTCGTGGGGAGTTGCTGTGGCTGGCGGACACTGGGAACCACAACTCACCGTCCAGGTCGCTCCCCATGCCGAACTTAGCGCCCAGCGCTTTCAAAAGATCATTGAAGAGAGTGGACTCGAGATCCAGTTTCAACCACTACCGTAACCGAACCACACGTTAGAACAATGTCACGACGCCAACAATCCGAAATGGTGATCGGCGAAGACGCCTTTCTCGATACCGTTGCCAATCTGGTTGGCATTTTGATCATCTTGGTGGTCATTGTGAGCACCGGTACGCGCACTGCCGCTCAATTGATTACGGAAGAGCAGTTTCAAGCAGCCGAAAAAAAACTGGATCAACCCGTATCGACTGCATCTCATATCGAGAACGATTTAGTCCGTCAGCAGGAACAGTTAGCCGAACATACATTGGAAGTCGCGTATCGAAGTGCAGAACGGAACGCGATTCTCGATCGACTGGTTGTTGCCAAGCAAAAAATTGACGAAGAAAAGAGTAGTCTTACGGAGAGTCAGCGAGCAGATATCGAAGAACACCAGATGCTTAGCGCAATGGAGCGACAGCTCGCCGAGCTTCTTCAGCAGCAAGGCGACGATCAATCGAAGGACAAACCGCCGATCATCCTCCAGCATCTTCCCACCCCGATGGCGAAAACGGTCTTTGGCAAAGAAATCCACCTCATGATCCGTGATGGCTTGATCACGGTGATACCATGGGATCGGCTCGTGGCCATGTTAAAAGACGAGGCCAGGAACGCCGTTGCTCGGTCGACGCGACGGGATCGAATTGCGGAACAGTTAGGCCCCATCGAGGGCTTCAATATGGACTATGTCATGGTTTCGAAACGGGGCCTTGTCAGCAATGGCAATTCGACAGCCATGGCGCAAATGATCGAATTGGATAAGTTCGAATTGGAGCCGACGAGCGAAATTATTCGCGAATCGTTGGACGCGGCCTTAGGTGGGAATGGCCGACTACGAATCGAAATGGCGGGTTACAACGCTCGTGAAACGACCGTGACGGCCTGGGTGTATCCAAACAGTTTCGAAACCTTTAGGCAACTCAAAGAGCGCCTTTATCGAGAAGGCTTCATGTCTGCTGCCAGACCGATGCCCGACGGCATGCGAATCGGCGCATCACCGCGCGGGTCACAAAGCTCGGCTCAATAGAGTATCGCCTCTTTTCGATACAACTCGATTTGATACGGTCCACGAAACATGAGCAGGACCGTTTGATCACCCGCGAACTGACGAAAGACCTCAAGCTGAAAATGTTCTTCGCCGGGCCATGGGTAGGCAAAGACTAAGGCAAAGTCCGTTAGATCGGTGTCGTGAAGACCGTAGGCAGCCGGTACAGGATGATGCATCGACGGATGGTCGGCCTGGTGTTCGGCAAGTTCTTCCGCATGGCTTGGTAGAAAATTACCATGCCAGAGCTCGGCACCGATCCGATGGCGTTCAAGAAGTTTTTTTCCTTCATCGACGAGAAAACTTTCGGCCTCGATACCAACGGCGGAGAATCCGCTCAGCCAAGCCAACCCCGAAACGACTCCGAACCCACAACCCCATTCCACGAAGGTTTTTCCTTTGACAAGGTTGCTGCGACTGAGTGCTTGGAGGCTATGCCAAACATATTCGAAATCACAGGCTACATATTGTTCGATCTGACGATCCAGCCACTGGTCCCAGAAAGATTGGATCAGTTCGCGACTCGACGAAAGAAAACTTTGAACAGGTTCGGGGATCGGGAGACTATCATCGATTTCGAGCTCCAAGTTTCTCAATCGACTCGCGTTTTCAGCTTTGTGTTTTCGACGATCATGTCGTTCTCGGCGCGGTGTTCGCATAAGGAGAATTCACTTTCAACGTTGGATCACGAGATGTTTTCGCCAATGAATGTCGTCCATTTTCGGATAATCAATCCGCAAGTGAACCCCTCGCGATTCGCAGCGCTCGAGGGCCGCCGACGACATCATCAACGCTACCGTGAGTAGGTTCTGCAATTCCCAGCCCTCGATGGAATCAAATGAATGGGCCAGAACATAATTTGCCAATTGCTTGGTCATTTGCACGGATTCCTCGAGCTTATCGGCTTTGCGTTCAACGCCAACATTCCGCCACATGAGGCTTCGGACCGAATTCCGCAAGTCGGCGATATCGATACTCCCTGGCGTATGAGGATGGATATGACTCACGACCGGGAAAAGAGTGTGGTGCGAGTGATCTCGGAGAACCGCTTGCGATGCTGCCTTGCCGGCGGAGGCTCCAAAAACCAAGCCTTCGAGCAGACTGTTCGAGGCGAGTCGATTCGCGCCGTGCAAACCGCTGCTAGTAACTTCACCGGCGGCCCATAGTCCGGCTAAAGAGGTGCGACCCTGACCATCGACGGTCGCTCCGCCAATCATGTAATGGGCTCCCGGTCGAACGGGGATCGCATCTTTCGTGATGTCGAGACCAAAGCTCTTGCAAACGGCATCGATACCTGGAAAACGTTGGCGCACGTGGGCGGCGTTAAGATGTTTCAGGGTCAAATAAACACACGGATTTTGTGTTTTGTCCATTTGACGAGCAATCGATTGGCTCACGACATCACGCGGCGCAAGTTCTAAACGCGAATCGTAGTCGGGCATAAAACGATAACCATTTGCATCGACCAGATACGCTCCTTCACCGCGGACTGCTTCGGTGATCAGCGTTCGTGATGATCCAGCGATGTACAAAACCGTGGGATGAAACTGCATGAACTCCATATCGCGTAGTTTAACGCCGGCGCGAAAAGCCAACGCGTGACCATCCCCCGTTGCGACGCGAGGATTCGTCGATTCGCGGAATACCTGACCGCATCCACCTGTGGAAAGAATGGTCTCCTTCGCCCAGACCATCATCGGTGCGGCTCCATTGCGAGATACGATCGCGCCGCGACAGCGACCGTCGTGCGTGATGAGATCGATGGTGAACGTCGATTCCCAAATTTGTACGTTGGGTTGCTCACGGGTATGCTTCATCATGGCGCGCATGATTTCTTTGCCGGTAGCGTCGCCCAAGGCGTGGATAATGCGTTGATGCGAGTGACCACCCTCACGACCGAGGACCAGTGAACCGTTTTGCGCATCGAAGCGAGTGCCCCATTGCATGAGTTCCTGCACGCGACCAGGAGCCTCCTCTACAACCATCGTTACGATCGCAGGATCGCACAACGATCCACCGGCTGTCAAAGTGTCCTGCACGTGATTGTCGAAGCGATCCTCGGGATCCCAAACACTTGCAATACCTCCCTGTGCGTACGAGCTATTCGACTCCTCGAGTTTATCCTTGGTTACAACGATCGTTTGAAGGCTCGGATCGATCTCGTGAGCAGCGCGAAGTCCTGCT
>JANOAI010000262.1:0-7430 GCA_031411055.1 Pirellulaceae bacterium | reverse complement strand
TCCTGAAGGGACTAAAACAAGTTTCCCGAAGGGATCTCAAGACAATAGCCGTGGGTAAGCGCAGCGACACCCACGGACACGAAGCGCCCGCAATGCTTGATCCCGGAGGGATCCAAGATTATCCAACGAGCGAATCGTCTTCGATCCTTTCAGGATCGTAATTCACGTTGGGATCTTCTTCCGTAGGTGGCCCTGCGCTGACCTACGGCTAATATCTGAAACCGCTTCGCGGTGAAGGAATCTTGATTAGAATGAAGTTCCCCTGCCAGTACTCTTGGGAGCCCCAGCGTGATTTTACAGCCGAGTCGATTGCTTTTTGTCGTTGCCGTTTCCTTGTTGCTAAGGGAGTTTTCATTCGCCGCGCCGCCTGGAACAGTACCGTCTGTTGGCTTGCGGGAGAAAACCCCTTCCACTCACGCCTTTATCAAGGCTAAGGTTTTTGTCTCGCCGGACCGAATCCTCGAGAACGCAACACTCGTGATTCAAGACGGCGTTATCGTTTCGGTCGAAGCCAATGGACCGGTGCCAGCCGGTGTCAAGGTACATGATATGGCTGGCCATTCGATTTATCCCGGGCTCATCGACGCGTACTCAACGGCCTCGATTCCCAAACCGAATAGTTCAAGCAAGCACTCGAACGATTTAATTACGCCAGAGGCCGAAGTCGCCGATTCGTATCGTTCCGATGACAAACTCCATGACAAGCTACGAAAACAAGGCATCGTGGCTCGTCTGGTTGCTCCCGAGTCGGGCATTATCAAAGGGTCGAGCGTCCTCGTATCGACGATCGATTCGGATATCGCAGAGTCAATTCTTGTTCGTTCGGTCGCTCAACACATTCGACTGGGGGTTCCCACTGGGCGAGGTCGCAACGAGTACCCGAATTCACCGATGGGTGGAGTTGCCATCGCCAGACAGTCGTTTCTCGATGCCGACTGGTACGGGCGATTGCAAACATCTGACAAGAACAGCCAACTTCCCTTTGGTCCGCAGCCAAACGATGGGTTGTCGTCTCTCTATCAGGCGATTCAAAGTCGGCAGCTTTTCATTTTTGACGCGACGCATGAACTGCACTTTATTCGCGCCGATAACTTTGCGCGAGAATTTTCTCTCAACGCCGCCATTCGTGGCTCGGGCCAAGAATACCAACAGCTTGATCTGATTCGACGCTCTAATCGAACGGTGATTGTTCCTGTCAATTTCCCCAAACCGCCGATTGTTGAAAACCCCGAAGCGGCACTCGAAGCATCGCTCGAAGATCTGATCCACTGGGAGCTCGCTCCCGAGAATCCTTCCCGATTGTTGGCTGCAGGAGTTCCGATTGCCTTGACGAGCTTTGGCCTCGCAAACGCCGAAGACTTTCTTAGCAAGGTTCGGATTGCCGTTGAACGGGGTCTGGATGCGAAAGATGCGTTACGGTCCCTCACAACAGCTCCCGCAAAACTATTAGGTGTTACAGATCGCATGGGTACGTTGGAACCTGGAAAAAGAGCTGATTTAGTTGTCACGGATGGTGATCTGTTCCAGACGAAAACCAAAATTTCGCAGACTTGGATTGATGGATTTCCACATTATCAAACGGCCGCTGAGTTGCCTGATATTCGTGGTACGTGGAATGTAACGCTGGTCGATGAACAGAACACCAGCCGAAAAGGCTCGCTCCTCATTGGTGGAACCACCGTCAAACGGATAGGCGAACTCCAGTTCAAAGATGATGAAGATAAAATCCAGAAAGTTCGGGTCATTGATCTTCGTTTACGCGATCGACGCATCCTTTTTCAAGCTTCGGAAGAGAAACTTGGCAGAGAGGGGCAAGCTCAATTCTCGCTAACACTTTTAGCGGACACTTCCAATCCGGATGTCGATACTCCATGGCGCGCGGTCGGGGCGATTCGCTGGTCGACGGGAGTATCGACGTCGATTCGCATGCGTCGTACCAGTAGTGAGACAGCAAAGATTGACGAAGTCAAAGGCAAGGCGTCACCGACTCCAATCGCGAAAAAAGAATCGTCAACGCCCGACAAAAAGTTGGATCCATTAAGCACCGTGAACTATCCGTTAGGCGCATTTGGTCGTACCGCTCCTCCCGAACAACCCTCAAGCCTCTTGATTCAGAATGCAACCCTTTGGACCTGTAGTGATACGGGTGTCATCAAGCAAGGTTCGATGCTGATTGAAAACGGCCAGATCGTCTCAATCTCGGATGTTCCCTTGGAGGTTCCGGAGGGAGCGATCGTAATCGATGCGAAAGGTAAGCACGTAACGCCTGGTATCATCGATTGCCATTCTCATATCGCGACCGACGGGGGCGTCAATGAATCATCGCAAGCCATAACGGCTGAAGTTCGTATCAGCGATTTCATCGACAGTAATCATATTCAAATCTATCGTCAGTTGGCTGGTGGTGTCACATGCAGCAATATCCTTCATGGATCTGCGAATCCGATCGGCGGGCAGAATCAAGTTGTTAAGCTTCGATGGGGAGAATCGCCGGATGGTCTAAAAATGAAGGAGGCTCCAGCGGGGATCAAATTTGCACTGGGCGAAAATGTCAAGCAAAGTGGCTCCAGCGAACCAACCGATCGGTATCCGCAAAGCCGAATGGGAGTCGAACAAATCATTCGCGATTCGTTTATCGCTGCTCGAGAGTACGAAGCCGTTTGGGATCGTTGGAAGAAAGAGCACGACATTCCTCTACCACGGCGTGACCTGGAGTTGGAAGCAATACTCGAAGTTCTCCGGGGAGAGCGATGGGTGCACTGTCATAGTTATCGCCAAGATGAAATTCTAGCTTTGCTCCGTCTGTGTGAAGAATTCGGGATCCAAATCGCGACCCTTCAACATATTCTGGAGGGTTACAAAGTAGCAGATGCGATGGCTAAACACGGTGCTATGGGCTCGTCTTTCTCTGATTGGTGGGCCTACAAAATTGAAGTCTTTGACGCCATTCCGTTCAACGGAGCGCTCATGCATCAGGCTGGCGTGAATGTCTCGTTCAATTCCGACGACGCTGAATTAGCTCGGCATTTGAATCATGAAGCAGCCAAGGCAGTGAAATACGGCAACGTTTCTCCCGAAGCAGCTCTTTGTTTTGTCACACTTAATCCGGCCAAGCAGCTCCGAATCGATTCTTGGGTTGGAAGTCTAGAACCAGACAAGCATGCCGATTTTGTAATTTGGAGTGGCGAACCACTCTCCATGTTCAGCCGATGTGAACAGACGTGGATCGACGGTCGTTGTTACTTTGATTTGGAGTCCGATCAAAAAGCACGCGTTGAGAATGCGTCGTTAAAATCGAAGTTGATCCAAAAGATCATCGCTTCCAAGGAACCACCCAAATCGAAGGAAGACAAGTCCGAAGCTGACGAGGAAAAAAACTGGCTTCGTTACGATGAATTTTGTCGAGCCCGAAGCCAAGGAGACGCACAATGAAAACGGTAGTTCTCGCCCTCGTCGCGTTTAGCTTTACTTGCGTCGGATATTGCTCGGACGAAATCCCGGCTGGTGTACAAAAGACGCCGATCGCGATCACGAACGTCAATATCCATCCCGTTTCTTCGGAGCCGATCGAAAATGGAACGCTACTCTTTGAGGATGGAAAACTTACCGGGATTGGAAAAAATGTAAAACTTTCGAAAGAAACGCAAAAGATCGACGGCAAAGGCAAACATGTTTACCCTGGTTTGATCGATGCGGCCACCATATTAGGGTTGGTGGAAGTCAACTCGGTCCGGGCCACGATTGACTACAGCGAAACGGGAATGCTCAATCCGAATGTGCGATCGTGGGTCGCGTTCAATCCCGATAGCGAAATCATCCCCGTCACGCGTAGCAATGGAATTCTGCTTAGTCTGGTAATGCCCCAAGGAGGATTGATTTCTGGTCGATCGGCTCTCATGCAATTGGATGGTTGGACATGGGAAGATATGGCGATCAAAACCGACGTCGGCTTGCACATTCAATGGCCGAAGCCAAGTTTGAACAGTTCGTCAACAGCGGGCAGCGATGAGCCTCGTCCGACGCGATCGTCGATCAAGGATCTTCGGGATTTCTTCGAGAAAGCTCGAAATTACCGAAATGCAAAAGAGTCGAGCACGTTTACGCAGACCGATTTGCGAATGGAATCGATGCATTCGATTTTGGATGGCACGATCCCGTTGTTCATTCACGCCAACGAACTGGCTTCCATTCAATCAGCCGTTGCCTTTTCTGCGGAGCAGCAGGTTCGAATCGTAATCGTTGGCGGGTACGACGCACCTCGTTGTGCTCAGCTATTGCGGACCGCGAAGATTCCCGTCATTGTGACTGGGACGTACCGCCTGCCGGAACGCAGTGACGATCCGTATGACGATTCGTACACCGTCCCAGAACGGCTTCGTAAGGCGAAAGTTCAGTTCTGTCTCGCGAGTCTGGGTCGCTTCGGCGCGACGGGAATTCGCAACTTGCCCTATCATGCGGCGACTGCCGTCGCCTATGGTCTACCTCACGATGAGGCGCTGAAGGCCACGACCCTTTATGCGGCACAGATTCTTGGCGCAGCCGACCGAGTCGGCTCGCTTGAGATCGGCAAGGATGCGAGTTTTCTACTGACCAGCGGCGATCCGCTCGAAACGACCACCGTTATCGATCAAGCTTTCATTCAAGGACGCCCTGTCGATCTCAATAATCGGCACAAGCGACTCTTTCGAAAGTATCAATCAAAGTACGGGGATGACGGGACGGGAACGGTCGCGCCCGAGTAAAGCCAACTGCGCCGATTCACATGTTGGTCATAGGTCGCATGTTCTGTAAAGCGAAGGGTGTTGTTCGTTCGCTTTCGAGGTAAAACCGAGACTTCTTTCAATTGCCCGCGCCGAGCGACGGTACAGGTAAGAGACTGACCTTTTAATTGTTGAAGTCGATCGCGCCAGTTGTCTTTGGGCAATCGCCACCCCTCGACAGCGATCAACTCGTCATCGACTTGCAATCCCGACATGCTTCCCGGCGCATCGCGAATGACTTTCGTCACCATCCATCGACCATCGCGACTGACAAACTCGCAGCCGATTTCAACTTCGACGGAATTTCCTTGGACACGTTCCAATCCAAGCCAATCATAAGCTGGTTGGTAGTTAAGTTGTTCGGCGCGGAAGATATGTTCTTCAAACCAAGGTTTCCAATCCCAAGCTACTTGTGAGGTTACGACATGCTCGAAATCAGCCAACGTGTAACCGGTCGCTCGGTAGCTGTTCCATAAATGCCGCATCACATCGTCCAGCGATTTTTGGCTGCCGCTCAATTCACGTAGTTTCGCATCGAGCAAAAATGCAACGACAGCCCCCTTGGTGTAGTAACTGATACGGCTGTTTTGGGTATTCTCATCCGGGCGATAATGCTTGATCCATGTATCCCAGCTTGAATCCCGAAGCGACTGCACTAATTTGCCTGGCGCATCTTCGACGGTATTGATCGTCTTGTTCAGTTGGCCAAGGTACGCCTCGGGCGTTGACAAGCCTGCACGCAACACAAAAAGATCGTCGAAGTAACTGGTGATCCCTTCTGCAATCCAAAGCTCTTCGAGATACTGTTCCTGTTGATAGTCGTACTCTTGAAGCGGTCTTGGACGCAGTCTTCGAACATTCCAGGTATGGAAGAATTCGTGGCTGACTAAGCCAAGCCATTCGAGGTAACTGTCTGGTTTGGCCATGGTCCAGCGGTCTGTCAACAAGACGGTATTATTGTCGTGCTCTAGCCCACCGCGACCTTCCGCCGCTATGTTGATGAACCAATAGCTTGGGTACGGAATGTCCTTCCAGAATCCATGCTGCTGAGCAACAATCTTTTGACAGTCCTCAACCGCTCGAGGCAAATCCCAGCCGGGCTGATTGCCTAAATGGGCGAGAAAGTGCTTTTTCTCGCTCACTTCAAAAGTATGAATCGCAATGTCGCCCAACAGAATCGGGCTATCGACAAGCTCATGAAAGGTACCTGCCCGACGCGTGAAACAAGTTGACAATTCATCACCTTGACTGCCGTCGCTGGCAGGCATGCTGCTTGCGATGTAGGGCCACAAAGCAATCGGCTCGATTTCAACGATGTGCGGAACATCCATCGCATCATCCCGCGTTAGGAATGTCGCGGCCCCATTGATCAACGCAAATTCTTCGTCGATCCAGTTGGTTCGAACGCTCATTTCCCGACAATAAAGCGCGTACACAACCCGGATCGTTTCAGATCGAAAGCCTTCGACGATCCAACTGTTTTTATCGATCTTGCGAATCAAAAGAGGTTCGTGTGTTTCCCCGTCGAAAGCTGCGATCGATTCGATGTTCCTGGCGTACTCGCGAATGAGGTAGCTACCGGGTGTCCAGAGCGGCATGATCAATTTCAAACGCGGCGTCCTATCGAGCTCGGTTGATTGTCGCGAACTCTGCCGATCGACCGTCGGAATGATCGCTTCGATTTCGACGAGATGGCGCTGAGCGAGTGGAAAGCGAAGGCGATAGGTGATTTGCTCCATGCTCATTGATACTTGCTTTTAAGAAGTTTTTGCGATTCTGCGATGATTTGAGTTCGGAACGGGTGAGATTCCCATTCGCCCGCAGCGTGCCACACTTGACGGATAGCATCTTTGAGTTGTGACACTTCGCAATCGAGATTTGCCACGAAGGCGTCGTGGTCGCGACTAACTCGATAATCGGGCATCCTAGGTGGCATCGTTAGATAACGTGAGATCAATTCAAGCGGGAAATCGTAAAGTAGCGTCCCATGATAGAGAACCCAGTTGCGTTTATACCGCAGCGCGTTCCCGGAACACTTTTTCCCGGCTCGGGTCAAATCACAGGTTCCCTGAAGTACGATCTCTGGAACGATCTTCGCAACCCCAGTCATCATCTTCCCCATGACGATTCGATGTGCATAGTCGATATCTCGCATGCCAGGATTCCTTTCTAGCGAAAGAAGAACGCTGTACATCAGGCAGCCTGGACCAGCCACGATCGAAGCCCCTCCACTGCAGCGACGCAAGACGAGCGTTTGATCGAGAGCGCATTCCCTTTCATGAATTTCGGATGGTTTGGACCCCCGTCCCATCACGACACAAATCGAGGGCATCTCCCACAATCGAAGCGTTTCGAACGGGGACTCCCCTTCGCCGCTCCAATTATCCGCCGACTCCACCAATGCCTCATCCAAGGCTAAATTTTCAAGACACGTTTGGGCAGAGAAGTCAACAAATTGCATAAAGGGTGAAGGTGAGTGCACGAGTGTAACCTTGGCCGTTCGAGATTATACTGCATTCAAATCTCTTTTGAGCCGCAGGCGCTAGCCCAATGCTATCTACTTTCCTAACTTCACCCTCCCTTTTGGGAGGGTCGAGGAGGAGGAACGACGACGAGGGGAGGGAATATGGTGACGAAACATTCGAAATCTCACCCTCCCCGCTGGCTCGT
>JANOAI010000261.1:0-3427 GCA_031411055.1 Pirellulaceae bacterium | reverse complement strand
GTGAGACCCCAGCGGCCTTGTGCCGCTTGGTGAACAAGGTGGATAGCTACAAAGAATGAACGATCAATTCGAAAGACCCCCGTGACCTCGTGTCGCGGGTGAATCAGGTGCATTAGCTAACGAGACCTTGCGTTCCAGTCGGACAAACCGACCGGGGACGAGCGGAGTACGGAAGAGTGACTCTAGCTGTTCGCCTATACTCCAGTTGGGCAAGCCAACTGGGGGCAAGACCATGACCTTGAGAGCGAAAGCCACCTACCGGAAAGATGGTTTGCAATCTTGAAAAAAGAAAGCAAATCTCGTATCGAGGATAGAATCTCGTTGAACTGACGAATCAATTCCGATTTGTGGCACTAAGTACGACGCTCTTGAAGACGCGTCGAACGACCGCTTCGTTCGCGGAGATAGTAGAGCTTGGCTCGTCGGACAACGCTTCGTCGCTTGATCTCGATCTTCTCAATCTTTGGCGAATGGACGGGGAACTTGCGTTCGACCCCTTCGCCCGCCACGATTCGGCGAACGATAAACATTTCGCGGCTGCCGCTTCCACTCAGAGAGATCACAACGCCGGAAAAAATCTGGATGCGTTCTTTCGTCCCTTCAAGGATCTTAGTGTGAACGTCGATCGTATCACCGATTTCGAACTTCGGCAGGTCGGTTCGCAGGGAGGACTCTTCAACCAGCTTTAGGATTTGTTGACTCATGATTGACTCGTGCAGCCGATTTGCGGCCTTTATACAAACTTAAAAAGGGACGAAATAACCAAACATCGTTCAGCCCAATACGGCTGAAACGCGAAAACATTCTTCGTCTGCGTCTGGAGCATTCGACAAAGCTTTTTCGCGAGGTAAAGACGGCTTAACTTCGTCCGCCTTCAAAACATTTTCTAATTCGATTGCGTGAACCATGGGTTCAACGCCATCCGTATTCACCAAGCTCAGTTGGTCTACCAGATCTACAATCTTTCCCAACTGAACAGTCATTTCGTCGAGCTCAGTATCCGTAAGTGATAACCGAGCAAGGTAGGCGATCTTGGCAACTTGGGATCGATCGAGAGCCATGGTAGTTAACCTGTCGAACCGTGTTGAAAGACCTTACCGCTACACTAGGCCGACTTCGGTTTGCCTTTTTTGTCGGATAGGTCAAACGGTTTCTGCCGAACAGCCTTTCGAATCCAGCCATTGCGAATGCACTGAACGCATACACGCATTGTCTTGACTTCACCGCTCGGTAGGCTTGCCTTGATCGTTTGAAGATTTGGCAAGAAGCGTCGCTTGGTGATACCGGTAATTTTGGTACCAACACCTCCCAAATACTTCGCCTTACCTCGAGTTTCGACCGCATGGCCGACCTGAGGACCTTTATTGCAACACTCACAAACCCTTGACATGTTTCACCTTACCGACACAAAACCAGAGCGGGAACCGCCAAAACCGGGGCTCGAACCGTCTAAAAACTGCGATTTCCAGCTATTTCCTGGGAAAAACGAGCCACGCAGTATACAGACCATGAATCTGAAAGCAACCTCAAAAATCGCAGACCAATCTCGTGTTGGAATGCTGTAAAACTCCTGGAAAAGCGAGCTCGCTAGCTGAGAGCGGAACGGACTGAAGCTGGCCGAATTCCTCGATTTTTTCACGCGACTGCTCCTCGATGCGGAGCAGCCGGTGAAAAACTGGATACGGATCAGCCGAAATAGAAGGCTGTGGCGCATTCCGAAAGGCAAAGTTTCGCTTTTCGAAAAACTTGGCAAGGAATTCAGTTCTGGCCGAATGATGACCGAAAATGTGATCCCGTCGCTCGCTGTCGACCGAATTCGAAAGGGCTAAGCAAGCGGCGAGATCGAAATCCTTAGCTACGCCTCGTGAACTCGCTATTCTTATTCAGAGTTTCAATATCCGTGACGACGTTGCGGTCGTGCCCAAGGGTCGTGATTCTGAGTCGACTTCCGGCCATAAAATCAGCCGCTTTGCAGGTGCTCCCATCACACATGAGATTAGTATCCGAAGAAACAGCATGCGAATGCTGTTTCCCATCAGAGTTAGCCATGACAAGCTTATCGTCGGTCATGCTCACGAATTTTCCTACGAAAGATCTGCTGCCAGTCTTCTTCGGCTCTGAATTATTCGATCCTGGGTTTTTATTCTTTTCATCGGACATACTTTGGTCCTCCTAAACTTGTGACGCTTGTACTCGGAACACATGGCGAGTTGCCCTGCGTTCGTACAAACGGAATGAGCCAACAAGAGGGTCTCTCGATGAAACGTTATCGATGAGAGTCGATGTCAGCTTGGGTTGAAACTGCCGTTGGGCAGTGGATTGCTTGCTCTGTTGCACCGTCGTGATGGTTAAGAATGTTCATGGTGGCCTCGCGCATCCATTCGCTTGCCCCGACCGTTGGTCAAAAAAACCGAATCCCAAGGATTCGCTCCCCTTCGAGCCTTCAACCGTTTCGTCCTCCAAAAAGAAAACGGAAAGAATCGCGGTCATCAACAAAAAAGCCGATGTGGCAAATCACCTGACTGGAGGTGTTGTGCCACATCGGCTTACTAGCTTACGTGCAACTTGGAATAAACAGCGTTGCAAAAAGATTAGTCTTCCGAGCGTAACAAGACCTGAAGACTTTTTCTATAATTCTTCATTGACACACAGGTGATTATAGCGATTCGGCGGCAAAAAGCAATGAACGAAGCGATATTCCACGTTGAATCTGGTACTCAATTGCCCGTTTCACGATGCGATAGCCATGCCATGACCCTCAGCTACAGTTCAATCATTAGACCTTTGCACGTGTCAAGGCGATGGTTGATTTCTTCATTCAGATGCTGTGTTTTGGTTCCACCCAACCCACCATACTCGGCTTGAAACACTTCACCGCTGATTCCCTCGGGCAATCCCTCGATGCTTGGCAAATAATCGCCAGCATTCAGTTTTCCCAGAATTTTGATTTGCATCGCGCGGGCTGCCTCGTTGTTCTTAGTTGCGGACGCCGCGAAGCGAATTCCACCTCGATCTGCCAAAAGGTCAACAAACGAAAAGCCGGATCCACCGGGTATCGAGTCCATTAACTCTTTGCCGATTCCAACCGCCAACGCCCGCCCCTCATCCGACAGAACCGTCAAGGCCGCACTTACCCAAAAGTGTCGTGAAAGATCGTTTCGTCCTCCGAGTGTGATCCGTGCTCGCAAAGCCTCCATCTCACCAGCTCGACCGATTTCTAGTTTTCGACCTGCGATACGAACGATACGTTCGTCACCGAGTATTACTCCTAACGCAACGATCGCGGCTTGGTTTGGAATCACCGCGTTCGTTCCATGAGAATTGTCTTCCGCAAAGGCAAAAGCCCTTTCGACCAAAATCTCAAAGCCGTTGTCACCATCTGGAATGCTATGGGCGAGTGAAAGTAGATGAAGCCCCGTCATTCGCG
>JANOAI010000260.1:0-32805 GCA_031411055.1 Pirellulaceae bacterium | reverse complement strand
CACTAGAGCATTTTCATGAACGACGTAGGCTTGGAAAACGGGGTCAGGTACCAAAAGCCGGAACGGCCCGTCGGGTGCTTTTCACTTTTGGTACCTGACCCCGTTTTCCGAATGGCTATATGAAAAATGAAAATGCTCTAGTTCGACTGTCCCAAATTTGTCATTTTTCGAAAAGGAATCGCTTCTGGGTTCATACGAAGCGCCAGCCAGTGGCGGAGATTCGAACAAAAGTCGCTCACTAACGCTTCGCGTTCTTGGGATTTCAACGTCTTCGCTCAAAGCGTGCAACCTCAAAAATTGCACGGCGTGTGATACAACCTGGCCCTGTCCCAATAAGACAGCGCTTTCTATTGGGGTGTGCTTACCTGGGCGAAAAGGCTAGCGATTACCTCATCAAGCGGCGGGTCTTCGACGGCCACGTCATCAATCGTGTAGTTCGACAGGATACTTGCCAAAGCGGCCGGAACTTGGGTTCGCGGAATACGCAATCGAACCCGTGGAAGGATAGTCGATTCCACTCGTCCATAACGCTCAAAGCCAGTCGGGTCCTGGTTCTCACCTAGATCGAGCGTGATGATTTTTTCGCTGCTGAAGTTGTCGATGATCCCGGCGAGCGAACCATCGTATTGAACTTGACCTTGTGCAATGACAACAACTCGTTGGCAAAGGGCCGCCACATCTTTCATGTAGTGGCTCGTGAGCATGATCGTAATCTTGCGTTCGGCTTGATAACGTTTCAAGAACTGTTGAATTTGGTGTTGTGCGATGACATCGAGCCCGATGGTTGGCTCATCGAGAAAAAGGACTTCCGGCGAGTGAAGGAGGGCCGCGATTAACTCCATCTTCATTCGTTCCCCCAACGAAAGCTCTCGGACGGGTCGCCCGAGTAGTTGACTGACCGAGAGCAAGCTAGTCAGCTCATCCAACGTCCGTTGAAATTCCGCCGCGTCGACGGCATAAATCTGTTGGTGAAGCCGGAAGGATTCTTGAGCTGGCAAGTCCCACCAGAGCTGATTTTTTTGTCCCATCACGAGTGCAAATCGTCGGCGATAGTCCAGTTTGCGCTCCCACGGAACATAGCCCATCACACTGGCCGTTCCGGAAGTCGGATAAATAACGCCCGAAAGGAGTTTCAGAGTCGTCGTCTTGCCCGCGCCATTGGGACCCAAGAAAGCAACAAACTCACCTTGCTCGACTTTGAGATTGATTGCGCGGACGGCTTCGACCGTTCGGTAGTCGCGATGAAAGAGCCCGCGAATGGCTGCCCCAAGTCCCTCTTTCTTATGGTACACCCGATACGATTTAGAGAGGTTGGTAATCTCGATTAGGGACATGCAATCAGAGACTGTTCGTATGAATGGGGCGACCGAGATGGCTAACGACCAAGTCCAGTTTAGCAGTTTCAGCCGGTTTCGTCGTGGCGACTTCGATAGCCCAATAGATATGAATCAGCGAACCGACCTTGCTTATCGGTCCGCGTGGCACTTCCCATTCAAATGATTCCGAGCCCTTTTCCGAGTTCGGTGTCCACCTCTGTTCGACGACTATTTCAGTATCTTCGTCACCTTTGCCTTCGGTATGCCAAAAGAGAGTCGCCACGATTTCTTTCGGAGTATTGGGCTGTTCCCAATAGACTTTACCTTGGATTAGAGAGCCTGGCTGAAAAGCTTTGGTACTGTTTTTAATTTCGATCCTAAGCATGGACTTGTTCTGCGACTTTCGGAGGATAAACCGTTATTTCGTATGTATCATCAATGTCAGGCCAAAATTTGATCGTTCCACGAACTCGAATTTGCCATTTGATCTTGTTGCGATTGGCTAAAAATGTGTGCATCGAGTCGGGGGGGATTTCGACCAGCGTAAATCCTTGTGAAATCTCTGCTTGCTCAGTCGATTCCACGATGACTTTTTCGTACAAGCGCTTGGTTTCGGTTCGCGTCGATGTTCCTTGGCGATAGGTTACCGATTCATCCGATTCAAGAGTGATCGTGAGTTTTTTGATTGCAGCAGTGTTGCCTTGATGCAACCAACTCACTTCGAATTCGCTTCCAGGGTAAAGATTGCGCTGGCTACATATTACCGTCGTAACGGGATTCCAAATCTGAAGCGTCTTAGAAATAGCGTACCAAAAAATGGCCAGCCCGATTAAAGCGAAAAGACCTACAATGATGAGCGCAAGCCACGGCCCATCTTTCTGCAACACCAAGTAAAGGAATCCCCAAATAAAGCCGTTCCAGACCACTGCGAAAAACCAACCGCCAATCGCAACGGCTGTTCGAGAATACTCTTGCTTCAAAACAAGAGGTTCGTCGGGGGCATCGCTTTCGATCGGACAGACGTCGGAATTGTGATCGTATCGAACGTTGCCATTGAGAGCAGCTGTGCTCCCTGTTGACACTATATTTCGTGAACTGCGAACAGCCTGAGACGGAGACGCAGATGCTTGCGGCTTCGGACGAATCAAGAACCAAAGTGACGCCAAACTTCCGACGCCAGTAAACAGGACGAAAATTCCGAAGAATGATCCGATGACAATATTGCTCGTCATTTGTCCTTGGCGAACTAAGACCGCTTCGTTCGCGTTCTTCGGATTTACGTAACAAACGCTTTCGCCATCCACCGCAAAAGGTTGAATTTTGGCCTGAGCCTCCTCCCGCGTATTGAATAGAGTTTGGTCGAACCAGAATCGGTCACTCGAATACTCTTGTTCGTTGACCACGTACTCAAAGCGAACTTTTGGCGAATAGCCTTTCGAATCACGATTGCGATTTCCTCGTCCATTGTTGTTATTGTTATCTTTGATTGTATGTTCTTCGACACTCGCTTCCTGAATCACGCATGGGGTGGCGGACCATGTCTTCGACTCGCGAAGCAAAAGCATCGGCTCGATAACAATCGAGTACATAATGAGACTGAGCAGTCCACACATGAATGAGAGGAACAGAAAACCGACGCAGCCAACGCCTCGACCAATGACTTGCGATTTGTTCTGAGCCATATTCTGATCGTCCAGTTCCGCAGGAGTATGAGCGGCGGAATGGGAGCGTACCAAGCCATGCGATCGTCCGCCGCGGAAGCTCGATTCTAACACATTCTCGAAATGACCATGAGCACACGCCGTCAGGCCATCGGAGAATTTGATGGCCAGATCTCGTCGAAAGCAATTCGCCCGACAACCGTTCGTAGGCATCCTCAGAGACTGATTCCAAAGGACACATTTTCAAACCATTCCCGGGGGAAAATTTTTGCTTGGCCAGTGGAAATTGCAGTGAGATACGAGTACCGTTAGGGAAACCAAATTTCCTACGCCCGACAAATAGGGTGACAACAGTTCCTTAGGAATCCTGTGATGACTCGATCGGAAAACAAAAAGCTCCCTCGGCGGCGTGTCTTGAAGGCGGCGGCAACATCCGCTGGTGTCGCGATATTTGCACCGACCATTATCCCCAGTTCAGCCCTTGGCCGTGATGGCGCGACTGCTCCAAGCGAACGCGTCGTTGTAGGCGGCATCGGTATTGGTCGCCGAGGCACCTACGACTTGGGTTGTTTCTTAGAGCAAAGCGATGTTCAGTTCGCGGCGGTTTGCGACATCAAAGAAACGGCACGGTTGAACGTCAAGAAGATTGTTGATGAAAAGTACGGAAACCAGAATTGCGATATGTATCTCGATTTTCGTGATATTCTTGATCGCAAAGACATTGATGCGGTCCTGATCGCGACCGGTCCGAACTGGCATTGTTTAGGTGCCGTCAACGCAGCTCGGGCAGGCAAAGACATTTACTGCGAAAAGCCCTGCACGAAGAACATAGTTCAGAGCATTGCACTAGCCGATATCATGAAGCGAACGGCTCGAATATTCCAAGCTGGAACGCAACGTCGGAATCTTCCCCACTTTGCCTTCGCCTGTTATTTGGCTCGAAGTGGGAAGCTCGGCAAACTCACCAAGGTCTACGCACATCCTCGAGGGATGCAGGCCATGTCGAGTGGTTGGCTTCCAGCAGAACCCGAGCCAGACAAGAGCAAAATTGATTGGGATCGCTATCTCGGCCCAGCTGCTTGGCGACCCTTCAACACCAAGCATCTCGATGGTTTCAATTTCGAAAAAGGGGGTGGGCTCGTCGGTGGTGGAGTACTCGAATGGGGCTCACACTGCGTCGATCTTTGCCAATGGGCAGTCAACGATTGTCCGCCGCCAATCGAATACAACGCTTTGGAGAATGAAGAGCTTGTGGCGACCTATGACGATGGATGTCAATTGATCTTCCGCGAAAAAGGATGGATTCCACTCGGTTCGTGCCCCGTTCGCTTTGAAGGAGAAAAAGGTTGGGTCGAAGCAGGCGACAGTGGCAAAATGGTCTTGAGTTCACCGGAGCTATTGGCTGGTCGAACGGTAGAAGAGATCGGCGGATACCCGGCGACCTTCCACGTTCGAGATTTCCTCGATTGCGTTAAGACCCGAAGTCAGCCGAAAGGAAATGCCGAGGCGGCGGCTCGCGCTCACATTGCCTGCCATGCTGCCAACATCGCATTATTCCTAAATCGCAAAGTCAAGCTCGATCTCAAAAACTACGAGTTCATTGGTGACGACGAAGCCAATCGTTTACGATCCGAAGCTACGCGCGAACCGTGGCGAATCTAAGTAAACATGGCGAACCCAATTCGAATAACTCCCACCCATCTATCGGAATTTATAATGCGTTACTTCCATCCCTTCCTGGCCATGATGCTTAGCGCATCGCTAATTGTCGGACTGTCATCGATTGGTTTCTGTCAAGATAGTCCGATTTCGAAGATCAGCTCTGAATCCGAACTGATCGCCATCTTAAAAAGCGATGCTCCGGGGGGCGACAAAGCCTTGGCATGCAAGCGACTTGCCGTCTACGGATCAGAGGTTGCCGCTCCAGAGTTAGGCAAACTTCTCACCGATGAGAAACTTGCATCGTGGGCCCGGATTGCGCTCGAAGCGATCCCTGGCAAAGCCTCGGACGAGGCTTTGCGATCCGCCGCTGGTTCGCTCAAGGGTCGATTGCTCGTTGGGGTCATCAATTCGCTTGGCATTCGACGCGATCAAGAAGCCGTCACCATGTTAATTGGGGAACTGAAGTCGTCCGATGTGGAAGTAGCGTCGGCAGCGGCGGTCGCTCTGGGAAGTATCGGTGGCGAAACCGCCTCGACCGAATTGGCTAAGGCCATCGATAGCTCCACGGATGTCGTTCGATCGGCTGTCGCTGAAGGATGCATTTTGAGTGCTGAGCAATTCATGTCGCAAAGCAATTCGAAGCGCGCTACTGAGCTCTACGATCTAGTCCGAAAAGCAGCTTTGCCGACGCAACGAATTGTCGAAGCAACGCGTGGTGCGATTCTGGCGCGAGGCGACGACGGAATCCCATTGCTGCTTGAACAGCTCCGTTCATCAGAAAAGCCATTGTTTGACGTTGGTTTGTGGTCAGCTCGCGAGCTCCCGGGCAAGAAAGTGGTGACGGCTTTGCTCGATGAACTGAAGCAAGCGGACCCCGAAAAAGCGGCCTTGATCGTGCAAGCTCTCGCTGATCGCAAGGGTACCTTGGACCTCCCAACGATTATTCAGGTTGCAGCCAGCGGACCACGCGATGTTCGGATCGCTGCCATGAGTGCGATCAGTCGAGTCGGCGACGCTTCCTGCGTTGAACCTTTGCTCAAATTCGCCCTCGAGAAAGATGCGGATCTGCTTCTCCCTGCCAAGCAAGCCTTGAAGGAAATTCAAGATGAAGAGGCGAGAACCGAAATTTTAAAGCGTCTGCCAACTGCGACCGGCGATTTACAACAACTGCTCATCGAAGTCGTGGGTTTACGTCGTATCGAAGCGACCGATGAATTGGTGAAAGCCCTCGAAAGTCCGTCTGCCCCGATTCGCAAGGCTGCCTTGGAGTCGCTTGGGAGCACTCTGCCCCAGAAAGATCTGGCGATTCTCATCAAGCAAGCGGTTTCTCCGAAGAACGCTGACGATACAGCCATCGCAAGGTTGGCCTTAAAAACGGCCGCCGTACGCATGCCCGATCGCGAAGCATGTGCGACAGTGGTCGCCGAAGCGATGAAAAATGCACCCACCGAAACAAAAGTCATGCTGTTGGAAGTCCTCGGCTCAGTGACCGGTGCCAAAGCCTTGGAAGCGCTCAACGCGGCCGGTAGAGATGCCGACCCTCAACTCAAAGATATCGCGACAAAAATTCTCGGTGATTGGCTGACAATCGATGCCGCACCCGTCCTCATTGACTTGGCGTCCAACGGGCCTGCGGACAAGTATCAAGTGCGCGCGATGCGAGGTTACATTCGAATGGCGAGGCAGTTTGTCATTTCCGATAAGGATCGCGTGGCTATGTGTACCAAGGCCTTGGAAATCGCAAAGCAACCTGCCGAACGAAAGTTAACAACCGAGATTTTCGCTCGTTATCCAAGTATGGGAATGTTGAAGTTAGCCATCGAAACCACCAAAGATCCGGAGCTAAAATCCGAAGCGACCAAAGCAGCCCAAACCATCGCTACCAAACTCGGCGACAAGGACAAGAAACAAGCTATCGAAATGATGAGTAAAGCCGGAATCACGATTCCGAAATAAGCATTTTTCGCGAGGCTTAGTTTGCATTCCGATGGCTTCGCCTCCGGCAACGGATGTTCTGGACCGGAGGCGCTGCGGAAAAGGCGCAACTTCAAAATGCGCTAGTTCAAAAGGCGCAAGCGATTTTTTTGCGGAGCGAGTTGGTTCAACCACTCGCTTGCGTTGTTGGAGGTTGCACGATTTTAGACCCGAAGGGTCGGCACAACCTATGCCGGGGCTGATAAGCCCCGGTTTGGATATCGCTCGTCAACCAAGCCCCGGAAGGGGCGACATAGCTCCCCTTGTATCGCCCCTTCGGGGCTCGAGATTCTGGAAAGCCTGCATTCCGATGGCTTCGCCACCGGCACAGGTTGTTACGGGCCTTCGGCCCTGCGGAAAATGCGCAACTTCCATACGAGTGCTTTGTTCCAATTGAGACTTAGGGTTGAGGTAGACGCATACTACAAATCATTTTGCAATTCTAAATCAGGCGATGGCTTCGTCCCGTTCGAGTAAGATATAGCCATGGAATTCCGTGGTTGCGGAATTTCCCCCGCCGACCATCCTACCGCCGACCGATTATGGCTGAATCCCCTTGCCCAATAAGACGTGATTGCACCGTTGCTAGAAGCCGGAATCGCGAACAGCTCGTACGGTCCTTTCTATTTCTTTTCTCTGTCGTGGTCTCCACCACGACGCTCGTTGCAGAAGTCAGTCGCCCATTTTTAAAGGCGCATTGTGCCAGTTGTCATCGGGGTGAGTCAGCGGAAGGAGGGCTTGATTTCGATAGGCTGACATTCGATCTGAATGATCCGTTGACTTTCAGTCGATGGGAGCGAATTCATGATCGCATCGAACTGGGGGAAATGCCACCACGAGATGAAGAGCAACCATCCGAAGAAACGCGTCAAGAGTTTGTAAAAAGCTTGAGTTCGGAATTGGTTAGAGCTCATGCTTAAAGCAAAGAGACGGTATTGCGACGGCTCAATCGTCGCGAGTATGAGAATACATTGAATGATTTGTTTGGAACGAATCTTTCCTTGGCGGATCGGCTGCCTGAAGATAACCGCTCGCATGAGTTCGATAACGTGGGAGAGTCGCTCGGTATCTCGCTCATTCAAATGCAGCGATATCTAGAATGCATCCAGGATGTATTGAACCAACCGGGAATTCGTTCAGCGGCCCCCGACGAAAGTCAAACGCTTCAGGCAAGCTATGCTCGGACACGTGGAAGCGAGCAGTGGCTCAACAAGCTTTGGCTGCATCGCGAAGATGATTCGGTCGTCTTGTTCAAAAACTTCAGCTATCCAACAGGGCTCCTTCAAGCGGCAGTGGCTCGAAAAGAAGGCTGGTACGATATCCGCGTCAAAGGCTATGCATTTCAGAGCGACAAGCCGATTACGTTTTGGTTGGGTGCCAGTTCCTTTGGACGAGGGGCCGAAGAATTTACACTTGGCTACTTCGAGCTTCCGCCGGACAAGTTAACGACGATCGAAACGCGCACGTGGCTGCCACTTCGGTATATGTTGAACATCGCGCCGCAAGGCATCACCGACCGGAATCAAGAGCTGAAGAAAGAGGGCGTGCTCAACTACAAAGGTCCTGGAATCGCCATTCAAGTTGTCGAACTGGAAGGTCCCCTCGTCGATCCTGAGCCCGAACGTGGACGCAGGCTCGTTTATGAAGGGCTAGTGCGAGAAGAAGAAACGTCCTCATCAAACAAGAATCGCAATCCGAAAGCCGTTTCGATTCTACCCCCCATCGTTTCTCAAACTCCGACCGAAGATGCTGAAAAGGTCTTGGAACGCATCGCCACAAAAGCTTTCCGACGACCGATCACGCAAGATGCATTGATACCATTCCGCGATCTGTTTCGAACCGAGCTCGATAAAACGGCAAGCTTTGAGGAGGCGCTTCATTCAGCAATCGCGGCGATCTTTTGCGATCCAAGGTTTCTATACCTCACAGAGAATCGAAGCGAATCCAACGGACCAGCGACGACCAATTCACTTGCTCTCCTAGACGACTATGATATTGCAAGTCGACTATCGTATTTTTTCACTCGCACGCTACCGGATGAGGCCTTGTTGCAGGCGGCCGGGAACGAAGAACTCAGCAAATCTTCGGTCAAGCTGCTCGAACATGCCGCTCGTCTTCAGAAGTCACCGCATTTCCGACGTTTTATCGAAGACTTCACCGATGCATGGCTCAACCTGCGTGAGATCGATTTCACAAACCCCGATGGTCAGCTGTACCCCGAGTTTGATCAATACTTGCGTTGGTCCATGCTTGAAGAGACTCGAGCCTTTTTTGCCGAGCTGATCGAAACAAACCAAAGCGTAAGTCATTTTGTACAGTCAGACTTCGCCATGCTCAATCGTCGGCTCGCAGAACACTACGGCATCGAGGGCGTCGAGGGGCGGAACATTCGGCGCGTGTCGTTGCCGGAAGGAAACCTCCGTGGCGGTTTGTTGACTCAGGCGAGTGTTCTCAAAGTATCGGCGAATGGAACGAGTACTTCGCCGGTAGTGCGCGGTGTTTGGGTGATGGATCGGATTCTTGGTCAGCCACCGCAACCGCCTCCGCCGGGTGTACCAGGCGTCGAACCGGATATTCGTGGCGCAGCGACATTGCGTGAATTGCTTGACAAGCATCGATCGTTGGATACGTGTCGCAGTTGCCATCAGAAGATTGATCCACCTGGATTCGCCTTGGAGATGTTCGATCCGATTGGTGGAGTTCGCACTCACTTCCGAAGTATCGGAAACGGTGATCCGGTCACGATCGAAGTCAGCGGCCAGAAAGTACGCTACCGTCGAGGACCGCCGGTCGATGCATCCGGTGAATTTGGCGAAGGTCAGAAATTCTCAGACTTCGCCGATTTTCGAGCATTGCTGCTCAAGCATAAGCGGCAAATCGCGAAATCCTTTACAACCAAGCTATTGGTGTTTGCGATTGGACGCGAAATGGGATTCTCGGATCGCGTTGAAATCGATCGTATCGTCGAAAAGGCTTCGGAATCGGATTATGGTATCCGCACCATTATTGAGTTGATCGTTTCAAGCTCCTTGTTTAGGCAGCCATAAGATCATGACCGCAACCCATCCAATCGTTCCAAGGCGAAAGCTGCTGCGAGGCATCGGCGCGGCAGCCATCGGCTTGCCCTTACTCGAAGCCATGTCCCCTTCGCAAGGCACTGCTGCGTCGAATCGTGGTGGCGAATCACCCAAACGATTTGTCGCCGCCTGTGCGACGCTCGGGATTCACGGACCACATCTATTCCCAACACAGCCAGGGTTTGACTATGAGCCAACGCCTTATTTGAAAGTTCTAGAGTCTCACCGCCACGACTTCACGGTCTTTTCGGGATTGTCTCATCCTGAGCAGCAGGGTGCGAATGGTCACACTTCGGAGATGACTTGGTTAACGTCGGCAAAGCGACCCGGTTTGGCGGGTTTCAAAAACACGATTTCGATCGATCAGCTGATTGCCGAGAAGATCGGAATCCAAACACGATTTTCATCGCTCGTGCTATCGACGAGCGGCCGTTCCATGTCATGGACGTCTTCCGGAATCGAGATTCCGGGTGAAACATCTCCGTCCAAAGTCTTTAAAGCACTCTTCATGGACGGGACACCTCTGGAGGTGAAAGCCGAAATGCGTCAGCTTCAACGCGGACAGAGTATTCTCGATACGGTGCTTGAACAAGCGAAATCCATGCAGCCCAAAATATCGGTGCGGGATCGAGCGAAACTCGATGAGTATTTAACGGCGGTGCGTGATCTTGAATCGCGACTACAACAGTCGGAAGACTGGGTTCAACAAGTGAAACCCAAGGTTACCATGGAGCAGCCGAAAGACATTGTTGAAAAAAATGATGCGATTGGGCGCCAACGATTGATGTACGACATGATGGCGCTCGCACTTCAGACGGATTCAACGCGTGTGATCAGCATGCAACTCAGCGGCATGAATGCAGTTCCGAAAATCGATGGCGTGAGTAACGATTGGCACAATCTCTCGCACCACGGTAAAGATCCTGACAAGATTGACGAGCTACGAATTATAGAAGAAGCCGAGTTTAAGGTGCTCAACGAATTCTTGACAAAGCTGAAGAGTATTGAAGAAAATGGGCGGCCGCTGCTTGACCATACAACGATCTTATTCGGATCAAATCTAGGGAATGCAAGTAGCCATGACTGGCACAATCTACCCGTCATCGTGGCGGGTGGCGGAGCGAAACATCAAGGCTATGTTGCCCATGACGAGAAAAACAATACTCCGTTTGCCAACCTTTTGGTCTCCATTGGCCAAACGATGGGTCTTGAAATCGATCGATTTGGAAGCAGTACGGCTGCTGGTCTTCGCGGATTCGAGCTAAAATCTTAGGCGTAAAATGGGTTGGGACGCTATCCTCTATGTATCCGCTTCTCAATTCAAAGCTTCCGCATTAAAACGCAATGTCCTCGACGTTCGCAAAAGTCACTTGACCCTATGATTCGTTCGCCACTTTGGACGGTACTCGTCCTTCTCTTCAGTTCGTTCGCGACGGCTGAACCAGTCGTTCTCAATGTATGGCCAGGCAAAGCGCCGGGCGAAACGAAAACCTTACCGCCCGAAGCAGATCAAACGAAGCCGACCGACGCGTTGATTGCCGGCCGACCGATCATTAAGCTTGGCAGTGTTTCGAAGCCACAGCTTGCTATCTACCGCCCCGAACCTGACAAGGACACAGGGACTTCGGTCATCATTTGCCCTGGCGGTGGTCATGAAATACTGGCCTATGATCTTGAAGGGACAGAAGTTGCTTCTTGGCTGAACTCGATTGGAGTCACTGGAATCGTCTTGAAGTATCGTGTGCCGGCTCGTGACCCGGTCAAACGATGGAGTGCAGCGGTTCAGGATGCGCAAAGGTCGATCAGTCTGGTTCGAACACGGGCCGGCGAATGGAATCTCGATCCTGACCGAATTGGTATTTGCGGTTTCTCGGCCGGTGGCGAGACCGCTGCATTGACGTCAATTTTTGATTCGCATCAATACTTACCAATCGATCCGATCGACACTGCTTCTTCGCGTCCGAATTTTGCGATGCTGATCTATCCAGGCGGATTCATCAAAAAAGAAGGCGAGAAACTTCCTAGCTTTATCCATGTAGATCCAGCGACGCCGCCGATGTTTATCGTCCATGCCTTCGATGATCCTGTTCCCGTTGGCAACTCGTTGCTCTTTGCGGAACTGCTTGCCAAAGCCAAAATCTCAACCGAACTCCACGTTTTCGCAACCGGCGGACATGGCTATGGCCTTCGACCAACCCAAGAAGCGATCACGACTTGGCCAGGGCGAGCGAAAGCCTGGCTGCGAGAAAAGGGGCTTTTGGAAAAGAGCCTCAATATCGGCAAAGCCTCGGTAGTGAACACCCCCCAAGTCGATCAAGTTGTTCGCCAGAATCCGATTGATGCCTTGCGGGATGCACTCTTGTCAGGAGATGCCAAAGCCATACAAAAGGCTGTCTCCATGGGGCGTGCCGAATTAGCAAACAAAGTGGGCGTTCCCGAAGTCGATGACGAATATGAACCTGTTTCCTATCAGGCACACGCATTCACAAGACTCGAGGCAAAACCAGGCTTTGCACCTAATCTTGACCGACTGAAAAAGCTTGTCTGGTGGCGGATGGGGTTAGATCCAACAAAATTAGTCAACCCGCTTCGAGGACCTGCGTCGGTTGTTTCCGGATGTGCCGCCGTTGCCAAAGCGAAACTCAAAGGGGCCGACGAGAGTCTTGCACACGGCGAGCAGGCCGCGGATTTCCTTATTTGGGCGCAAGAGCAAGCGGGGGCTGGCTGCTTCCCGTTTCCCGCAGCTCGGCAAACATCGGGCGATCAAGCGATGAAGGTTGCCACGCGTTTCCTTGAAAAAGTCGAGAAAGACGGCAAGCTAAACGAAGTCGTCAAAAATGGATGGGCCTTTGAAGATTTGGGAGATGGAGGGCTTCAATTTGATAATGGTGAATGCGGCATAGCCATGTTTGAGCTCTATGAGCTCACCAAGAAAGATCGATATCTTGATTCGGCCAAGAAAGCAGCCGACTGGGCCCTCACAAGACCGCTGGTTCCCAATTGGAATTACAACAGCTTCAGCGTACATCTCCTTGCCAAAGCGTACGCGGTGATTCTCGATCCACGGTATCTCGATGCGGCGATTAAGAAAGCAACACTGGGTGTCATTCCTGGCCAGCTCGAAGACGGCCCCCATGCAGGACGTTGGATGGATCCCCACAATGCTCGGCCAGCCTATCACTACATCATGCTTTCGTCGCTCGCGCAGTTGGCTGTCATCATGCCCAAAAGCCATCCAGAATATGATCGAGTCTTCGCCTCGTTGAAGCTTGGCCTAAAAACTCGGAATGAAGAAATTGTTCAGAAAGGTATCATGACGAAGGACAAGGCGGTCGAGGCACTCTTGCTTGTTGAATCGCTTTTCGGCGACGACTCGGACTTCATGAAAGATACGTTTTCGGATCAAGCGTTAGACGTGTTGGCTCGACATTGTTGTCAGGAAGCTCGGGCCGGAAAACTTCCGCTGTCACCATGCGGCTGGGGAAAGCTGTTGGCCTATTTGGCGGAGCATGGTGAATGAGTCGTCCTCGTATCGGCGTTACAATGGGTGATCCCGCTGGGGTCGGTCCCGAAGTTTGTATACGTATTCTAAATCATCCGATCGTCTCCACGTTCTGTATCCCAATCATCTTCGGTGACGCGAACGTATTGAATGCGTGTGCCAAGAGGATCGGTCAACCGTGCCTTGCCCCGTCGATCTCGTTGAATCAACTTAATGAAGTTGCAGCGCCTTCAATTCTTAATTTGAACGCGATCGCAATCGATGATTTCATCCCTGGCATTGTAAATGCCGCTACCGGCCGAGCTAGTTTTGCTTATATCGAGCAAGCGATCACATGTGCCTTGAATGGCACGATCGCCGCGGTGACAACCGGACCGCTTAGCAAGGAGGCGTTATTCAAAGCCGGCATCCAGTTTCCAGGACATACCGAGATTTTTGCTGCTCGAACAAAAGCGGAACGATCATGCATGATGCAGTATTCCGAAGAGATTACCTGCACGTTCGTAACGGTACACGTTGGTTATCATGAAGTCCCAAATTTGCTCACCATTGAACGCATTCTCGATGTGATCGATCTTACTGTCGCGGCGATCCAACGTATTCGACATCGGGATCCGAAGATCGTTGTCTGCGGTTTGAACCCTCATGCTGGCGAACATGGCTTATTTGGGAATCGCGAGGAGGAACGAATCATCATCCCTGCGATTGAAGCAGCTCGCGCTAAAGGAATCAACATCGAAGGACCTTTACCGTCGGATACTGCCTTTCTACCTGCGAGGCGAAAAACGACCGATGCCTTTATCTGTATGTATCACGATCAAGGCCATATTCCGGTCAAAGCACTTGCCTTTGACTCGGCCGTGAATACAACACTCGGCTTACCGATCATTCGAACGAGTGTCGATCATGGCACGGCCCTCGATATCGCTTGGCAAGGCATAGCCAAACCAGATAGCCTCATTTCAGCTCTCCGATTGGCAACTCAACTCGCAAATGGCGAATGACAGATAGGCGGATGTCTGAATGGCGTTTGTAAAACAGAATGCGGTGGTCGTTGGCACGGGCTTTATCGGTCCAGTCCATGTAGAAGGATTGCGACGAGCAGGGGTGCATGTTGCAGGCATCGTGGGTAGTTCTCCTGATCGTTCACGAGCGGCCGCCGAGGAACTTGGATTGCCACGGGGTTATGCAACGCTTGAAGAAGCGATTGGTGACCGTTCGGTAACTTCGGTTCACCTAGCAACCCCCAACCGATTGCACTTTGAACAAGCAAAAGCCGTCTTAGCGGCAGGCAAGCATGTTCTTTGCGAGAAGCCACTGGCGATGAATTCGGCCGAATCGGCAGAATTGGTTCGGATCGCAAGCGAGAGTAACTTAGCGGCTGGAGTTGCCTACAACATTCGCTTTTATCCTCTTTGTCATGAGGCGGCAGCCAGAATAGCAAATGGTTCTATCGGCGAATTTTTTCATGTGACTGGAGCGTACGTTCAAGACTGGTTGCTCTATCCCACCGATTTCAATTGGCGTGTTTTGGCTGAAGACGGAGGCGCCCTGCGCGCCGTAGCTGATATTGGGACGCATTGGCTGGATTTGATTCAATTCATCACAGGAAAAACCGTGGTGGCCGTTTGTTGCGATCTCCGAACCATTCACCAACAACGCATTCGGCCAAATGGCGGAGTTCAAACGTTTTCGGGGAGCGAAACCAAAAACGCCAATTCGACTAACATAACTTCCGTTCCAATATCAACCGAAGACTGTGGCTCGATTCTTCTTCGATTCGAGAACGGAGCCAATGGGTGCTTGTGGGTTTCACAAGCGACGGCCGGAAGAAAGAACTGCTTGCGTTTCGAAATTGGCGGTTCGCAATCGTCGTTAAGTTGGAATAGCGAATCGCCCAACTCCTTGATGATCGGACATCGTGATCGCGCGAACGAATCGCTCATTCGCGATCCAGCCTTGTTGAGTTCTCAAGCACGATCGATAACGCAGTATCCCGGCGGTCACAACGAAGGTTTTCCAGATACCTTTAAACAGTTGTTTCGAAGCTTTTATGGCTATATCGAGAAAGGTGATTTCACGCTGCCAGCCCCTTTCCCAACTTTTGCGGATGGCCACCGCGAAATTCTGCTGTGTGAAGCGATCCTAAAGAGTCATCAGCAGCGATGTTGGGTCGATGTCTAATCCAGATCGCGCATTGAATTTGAACTCGATCTCGACGTTGGCGGATGCGCTCTTTTATTGGGCGTTGAAGACGCCCGATGCTCCAGCCTGGTGGACTGAACGCGACGGCAAATTGCAGTCGATTTCTTGGAAAGAAATGAAGCAAGCTACGATATCCTATGCCTACGTTCTTCTCGAAAAGAAAAAGTCGGTACCGGTCGTGGCGAAGGCTGGTGACTCTTCTGCCTCCGACAAAGAGTCGTTTCCAGATCGGGTAATGAGCTATTTGCCGAATGGAATCGAATGGGCGATAGTGGATCTCGCCTGCCAAATCCTTGGCTTCATTCATGTTCCCATCGATCGACGGATCCCAGAGAGCAAGCTCGATCATTATCGATCGCTCATTCAACCCATTCGAGTAGTTACATCGAAGGAAGAAGTGGCAGACGAAATCCAACAACGTCTTACCGCTCCGCGCAAGGATGACCCTGTAGAATTCGCGACCTCGCCCCGTTCCGCTGTGGCAACGATTCTGTTTACCTCAGGAACAAGTCGTCGACCAGAAGGAGTCATGCTCAGTCATAACAATCTGATTCAAAACGCTTGGGCCAAACTTGAAGCCGTGCCACAACTGCCCACCGATCGCCGGCTCAATATCCTTCCTTTCGCTCATGCATATGCGCGGACTTGTGAACTATCGACTTGGTTGTTAAGCGGTAGCTCGATGATGTGTGTAACGAATTACGAGCAGATGTTGCGAATCGCTCCACTCTATCAACCAACTTTGATCAATGCCGTTCCGTACATTTTCGAGAAGATGAAGCAAGACATGTTAGCGAGTTCGGAAGAACGCCTTCCGGACCGAGTTCGGCTGCACGTATTGCTCGGCAATTCTTTACGTGCTCTTGCGGCTGGCGGCGCAGGTTTATCGGTGAGTCTCTTTTCCTTTTTTGAACAACTCGGTTTGCCGATCATTCAAGGCTACGGCTTAACGGAAGCGTCGCCGGTGATCTGCTCCAATCGAATTGTCGATCCGAAAGCCGATTGCGTCGGACCACCGGTTCGCGATACGGAAATCATGATTGATGACGACGAGCGATTGTTTGTCCGCGGGCCTGGTGTGATGACCGGCTATTGGGACAACCCTGATTCAACCACCAATCGAATTCGAAACGGCTGGTTAGATACGGGGGATCGAGCCATGAGACTGCCCGACGGAACACTTCGGCTTCTTGGGCGTTGTGATGATCGAATCGTACTCACAACTGGTCACAAGCTCGATCCACTGGAAATCGAACAGCATTTGACCCAAATCGAATCGATCGAACATGTCGTTTTAGTCGGGCACCATGAGAAGTTTGTCAGCGCGATTGTCGTTACGAATGAAACGAACGAAGAAGCTTTGCTTAAGCAATTCCAACTGCAGCTTGCCGACAGACCCGATTACGCGATCCCAAAACGATTGGTCTTGGTTCACAACGACTGGTCGGTTGAATCGGGATTGTTGAACCACAAGGGGGCGGTGATTCGGCCTGCCGTTATGGAAAGTTATCGGCTTGACGTCGGTAGGTTATATCACCCTTCACTTGGGCGGCGACAAGAATCGCTGGAACCAAGCCAAGGTCAACAAGATACCAGCTCCGCCCAGCAAAATCGGGACGGCATACAGCAATAACCTGGGTCGGGCCACAAACAACGCCCCTGCAACAACAATCGCCACCAAAGCGGTGCTTCCTGAAGGGCTTTGCTTAAGCCACATCAGCTGCGGCCAAGCCAACCAACTTACTGCAAGAACGATGGAAACCTTTCCAAAAAGGCCAGATGCCCAGATTCCTGTGCTCTCGGAAAAGCCAATAGGTATACGACCAAGCACGGCGACAATAGCCAATGCAAGGGCGATCAAACCGATCATCAGGCGTTGCGGTTTATGTTGTGGGATAGAAGAATTTAGAACCATTCGAGCGATCGTAAAAAGGTCTCAACTGTTTTCTGTTGTTTTACATCGATTGCTTGGCTGGCAAGATCGACCTTTTCTTCGACGGCCAACGCGCGATACCCCATTTCCTTGACCGCTTTCACGAATTTGGGATAGGCCGGATTCTCACCCTGCAAGAGCATCGCTGGCGATTCCATCGGTTCCGACTGGGGAGGCCGCAGCGTGCGTGGCAAGTTGGACTCGGCTAACCATACACCACGAAAGAGCGAACGATTCTGCAGCGCCAGAACGAATGCGGGTCCACCACCGGCTCCCATTCCGCCAATCACCATACGTCGCGAGTCGATTGTGTATTTGTTCTTCAAGTGTTGCACAGTCCGTTTCGTAACATCGAGTTCTTCGCGTTGCCAAGTCCGAGGATCGGCCGAAGTAACCGCCGCAACGATAAACCGATGCTCGCGACAAAACACCTCCCAGCGATCAGTCCATTGCTTACGATCCACCTTGCCAGGCTCCGGCATAACCACCAATAGGCCATGATGAACATCGGGGGTATAGTTCGGCGGTACAAATGCAAAAACCTGATTCGGAATATCTCCCATCGTGATCGGAACAATCCCGGTCGTGTTATTTTTCTCAATTTTTTTGAGAATTTTTACATCAGGGGCAATTCCCTGGTCGGCTGTCTTTGTGCCGATCCGATCTACCCAATCGTCGGGCCAAGGTGTTGTTGTAAGAACAACCTCGCGCACTTCCGGAAGTTTGTCCGATTTGACGACTGTCATTTTGAGTGGCTCACGATAGTCGACAAAAGCAAGCTCGCGATCTAAGTCGCTGGAAGTCGTGATCGCTTTTCCAGCAATATTTTGCACGATCATGCCTGGTTGGACGCCAGCCTTTTCCGCAGGGCCGTCCTTGTAGAGCGATTGCACCATGACCCCGGACCCGGAGTACGTTGCATCGGCGAGAACGCCAATAAAAGGTGTTCGGTATACAGGTAACTCTTTGACGAGTTCACATTCATACTCAATCGGCTTACCTTCACGTTCCACCGTGATTTTGACCGAGTTGTTTGCATCGACCACGCCAAGTGCATGTCGTAAATGATTTGGCCAGCGGATATCGATCGAACCGACCTTAAGAATTCGATCCCCCGGTTTCAAGCCAGCCTTCGCAGCAGGTGTACCTGGCGCAACTCCAGCCAACTCAACCGGTCCGCGAAAATCATCATTCAGCTTCGGACGGATTCCCGCTTTTCCTATATAAATGTCTTCACCATTTTTCAATTTCGGGAGCCTAACCAAGATATCATCGAGCGGAATGGCGAAGCCGATTCCCGAGTCATACCACTGTTGGACTTCACCTTCCGTCGCAATGCCTGGATCAATGGGGGCGAGGATCCCCATGACGCGTCCCTGAAGATCAATCAATGGCCCACCATAATTGTGCGGTGAAATCTTGCAGTCTGTTTGGATGGCTCGACCAAAAATACGATCGGTTGCGCTCAAGATGCCGACCGAGCGCGAAGCGACGACTAGGTCAAAGGTTTTCCCAAGCGCGATAGTCCATTGGCCGGTTTTCCAAGTTGATCTCGGCGAAGGGTTTGCTACCTTGAGTGGCTCGGAGACATCGATTTTCAACAACGCCAATGCTCGAGCATAATCGCGCGCGACGAGCTTGGCGGATTTACGTTCCCCATTCGAAAGTACGACCGTGATCGCTGGCGGGTCCGCTCGAAATTGGAAGAGACTCGTGATAATCCACCCCTCCGAATCCACGATCGTTCCCGATGATGGTCCGGCTGGAACAGCGCTATCTTCGACGATCTCACGTCCACCAAACGTCTCAACCCGCACCACCGATGATTGTGCAAAATCACCGGCTGCTTGAAGCGCTTTTTCTTCTTGCAAGAGAATTGACGGATTCGCAAATACACATGCCGAAAACGGCCAAGCAAATACAAACAGCAAACCGCAAAGGATCGCCGTCGATGAAGTTCGTGGTGTTGCGTGCCGAATCATGGTTTCACCTCCAGGCGAACAAGTTCTTGGCCACGCTGCACCAAAAGAGTGAAGGAATCAGCTTGATCAATGGAAGACAATGACTCTTCCAAGCTACGTCGCGAATCGATTCGACGCTCATTCAAAAGGAGCACTAGGTCATTCGACATCAAACCGGCCCGATCTACGATCGATTGCGGTAAAACTTGATCCACGTACGGAGGCGTCTTCGGAAGTACATCGGGGATCAGCATCATCCCCAGCGTCGCTAATCGATGCGGTCGTTGAGCAATTTGCGTTGATGGATTCGCGTTCGAATTGCTTGTTTTGCCTTCGAGAATACGCCGCACCGAACCAGCAATGACGTCGGCTGGTATTGCATAATTTAGCCAAATATTCGTTTGATCGTCGCGAAGTTCTTTACCCAACATGCCGAGCAGATTGCCTCGCACGTCGACGACCGCCCCGCCAGTCGCGCCGGGATTATTCGTCATGACGTCAAGCACCAAGACATTCCCTTGGTACAGCGTTTTTAATCGACCACGCGTAGCTGAAAGAGGTGCAATCGCCATGATCACGCCTCGCTGAATGCTAAGTGCCTCGTCGCCGGTCGCAATCCCGAACAGGTTACTCATACCAAACACGCGTGTACCGACTTTCAGTTCAGCAGCCGCTCGATCGATCGGAAAAAAGTCGGTGGCTGGCTGGGTCATTTTCAGCACTGCAATCTCCGTTTGCGGATCCATGCCGACCATCTCAGCATCATCCTTCCGCCCGTCAAAAGTAACAATCCGAAGAGAGGTTACGTCAAGGACGGTGCTCCACGAAGTGACGATATGGCCAGCCTCACTTATAAGAAACCCACTTTGATAACTTTCAAGTCCTTTAGCACCACCTGCACCGTATATCTTGACCAACTTCGATTGCAAACTCCCATTTAACGCAACTACCGAATCGTTCTTATCATTTTTCGCGGCAAAAAGTGGAGTTCTGAATTCGACGAGCAGGACCATCAGAAACGCGATTGTCAAACCTGAGTTCCAACGACGCCGTCGCACACCATGATCCGCCTTGCCGGAGTAGGTTTGGCGTTTCCTTCGATGTTGAATGCCGCACTCATCCTTTTGCTCGGCTTGAATTAACGGCAGATCGAAACCGATTGGATGCGATAGAGCGATCGAGATCATCATAGACTTACCGCCGAGCTTACTTCTTTGACGACGGGCTTTTCCAGTTCGATAAGCCAACGAGGTTCTGGTCCAAATCCAGCTTTTATCAATCCGGGGACATCGCGATTGCTGGATTCTTCGTAGCGATCAAAGGCAACTTCCAACCGATCGAGTTTGGGATCGCTCTCGATTTCAATCAAAAGCAATCGCCCGTCAGAAGGGTCGGTGTGAAAGAAAACTTCGACTTCGCCAATCGTAACCTGCGTGAGATCGACAAGTTTGTCATGCCCGATTATCCGTGTGGTTCCAATGTAGGTAGTTTCGCCAAGCTTCTTGGGCCCGTCGATGATCCATTGCTCCCACAAACGCATTCCCAAACTGATTGCGTGATAGGACTTCGTTTTTATCAACTCGTTCCAGCCGCGTTGTTGATCGATCGTAGCTGTTTCATCACCAAGTTTGGATTCGATGGTTTGAGTACGTGACTTAACCGAATAGTTTGTCGTTTCACCGGCGAGTTTGCCGGTCCAACTCCATTCACGAATTGGAACTTTCGCGTCGGGTTCAGCTCGTTTTGAGAAAGCGAGAACCCGGTCGAGTTCGCGACGATTGAAGTGGTAGTTCGTGAAGCCTCGTCGCTTTTCGTACTGCGTCTCCAACAGCTTATCCGGTGTATCCTTCTTTTCTTCGCTTTCTGCTTTGTCATCCCCCTTTTTTTCGTCGTCATGATCAGGCGGAGCATCGCCCGATTTGCCGCCAGCGATCTCTGCCAATTCATCGATTGCGTGCAATGGACTCACACGAATCCACGTATCGATGACTTTTCCTTCTTGACGAAACTGAAGTGCCAATCGCGAATGAGTTGGAAAAATGCCTAGAATGTTTTTAAGTTGATTGACACTCAAAATTTCCCGGCCATCCAGCCTCAAGATTTGATCACCGTAGCGCAATCCTCGCCGATAGGCGTCCGATGTTTCCAAAATATTCGAAACAACGACCTTGCCGCCTTCATTACCAACGGTAAATCCCAACGTTGCATGATCAACGAGACGACCACTCTTGAGATGGCCAAGGAAAAGCATCGCTTGGTTAATCGAAATCGCGTAACCGACACCAACGTTGACACGTCCCCGTTTCTCGAACGAGCATCGACCATTGATGCCAAGAAGGTCGCCGTCAGCGTTGTAGAGGGGTCCACCTGAATTCCCCGGATTAATCGCGGCATCTGTTTGAATGCAGTCTGTGTATTCAAGAATGGTGCCGGAAGGATACTGATATCGATGGACACCACTTACGATCCCCCAAGTCACTGTTGGCTGTAGATTGGTTGCCAAGACAAACGGGTTACCCGCGGCAAAGCACCATTGGCCGGCTCGGACGGTATCGCTATTCGCTATCGTCGCAGACGGAAAATCGTTTCGTCCATCGAGCTTGATCAAAGCTAAGTCACCGGTCGGATCGATCCCAACGATAATGGCTTCGACCATCTCACCATTGCTCAACCCGCATCGCATTCGATCGCCAAACGGATCTGTCACGTGAAAGTTGGTTAACGCATAACCATCATTTGAGATGATAACGCCACTTCCACCCCCTTGTCCGTCGGTTCCGAAAACGCCAATCGTCGAGCGTGTCGCCTTTTGAATGGCGGCGATTCGTACTTTTTCCGCTTGTAGGACTTCCTCACTTGGAGTGGTCGACGTTTCCGTCTCGGCATGCAATACCTGAACCAAGCTGATGAGAACGAAGTTAATGAGAAACCCAATCGGTAGCATTCCAGGCTGCCTGACGATTGGTCGACCAAGTACCTGACCAATCACTCTCGCAACCAAAGTCGACGAAAACGAAAGGAACCGATTCCACATGGGAATTACGGATGGATAGTAAGACTCATTGATCATGTTTTGAAGTCTACCTATCTCGTTAAACGAGGTTGATCCCAGAATAGTTCCGTTCCAATCATCAGTTCCGATTCACTGCTAACCGAAAGACTCAGTTTCTTACCAGCCGTAACGGCCACATCGACTTTGAGTTCTTCTTGATTCGGAAGAAAATTCCCCTTCCATGCAACCTGATCGCCGTCCCATACTTCGAGCACAACCGGCGAAAGATATTTGGCTGTTTCAGAACGATGAACACGAGCGACAAATCGATTAAAACCCTCCGGCACGCGAAACACAATACGTCCTGGACCCTTGAAACAAAGATCCTTCGATTTGGCTTGATCGTCACCGGCAACGGCAATAAAACGCGGCCCCAAAAGGAGTCGGCGACTAGCCAATTCGGATTTCAAGAAACTACGTTGAAACGTTTCGACTTCGATTGGAGTTTGCGAAGCGAGCCACACGACATTGGCCGATGAAAAATCAATTGATTCAACATCCTCCCAACGGCAGTTTGAATCGATATCGGATTTTGTCTTCCATTGCAATCCTGTCACTTCGGCGGCTGTTAAACTCGTTTCCATGGCAAGCCATCGCGAACCATCCACCAACTTGATCTGAATCGTTGGTTCCACGCGTTTGTTCCGCTGTCGATACCAAAGAATGCCAAGTAGCTTGGATCGGGGAGCTTGAATTGATTGTCCATCGAATGAAAAATCAACCAAGGTATTGGTTACTTGACCGATCAATCCCGGCGCCACGTCGGTCGTATCTCCTGGACGAACGATCACGAGTTGGTCACTACTCCGTTCTTCCGCTATAGCGGTACGCCATTGTTCCTGGAGTGACGGCGACGGTTGTCCAAATCGAATTGCTTCCACGCTTCCCTTAGGAAAGACAAGCTCGCCAGCGCCAAGGACTCGCGCTTTCCATAGATCGTCGCTGCCGTTGAACTCTCGGCTGATAATTTCGCTCCCGTCAACGAGCGTCAACTGGTCCCCAATCAACTTATCGCTCGCTTTTGCAGGCGAAAGGACTCGAATGGAGTCGAGTTCTCCAAAAGGATACTTCTGCTCCCCCGATTCGGCTTTCAGCGTTACTTGGCGATCGGCAATCGATACCAACGTTCCTCGAAGCATTTTCCCGTTCAGGGGGGTGACTTCGACAGTCTGAGGATAGACGAGGTCGGGAGGATACGTCGCGAACAAAACAACGAGCCCCAACCAACTGGTTGAAACTCGGGCCAATACCACGGCAATTCGGCAAAATTTCACAAATAGGACTTTCAGGCGGTCTAGATTCCTCAACTCTTTCGCATTTTAGCCGCCAGCCAATAAAAAAAGCGATCCCCGACGCCAAGCCGTCTGCCCCTACAGGCACATCTCTGCATGTACCTCTGAGCGCAGCTTTCGGGGATCGCCATGAAATGCCGGTTCTCAGGCTCGATAACCAGCGTCACACTTCTCCTACAAAGGGAGACGCTAATCTCTATCAAGAACCGGGCATGAAAATCGAAAAATTCCCGATTTATTTTTTTAGGCCATAGAGTGGCAGGTGTCGGTAGTAGACTTCTAGGCAATAGATAGCGAAACAAGTCGCGTAAAGTCGCCCGCCCGCCGAGCTATGGTCGTCACCCTGGGGGGGCCAACTCCCCCTCTCTTTCCCTTCGAGGATCTGAAGTTTGGGGAGTTCCGTCCGCATGGCTTCGTTCCAAATCTGCCACGGTTCGCCCCCAAAATGGTGAAGCGTTTGGGTCGCGTAGTACCAGTAGTAGTAGGAACGACCACCGGGTTGCGCCGTCACGAGCTGCTGGCAGAGGTTTTGACACCCCTGAATTAGCCGAGGATCGTCCTGCTTCCAACCAAGATACTCTCGGCACAAGAGTCCTTCGGCTGTCATGGAAAAGGAGGGCAGCCGGTTCGACAGTGATGTGTAAGCGTAGCGAGTACCATTCTCTGACTGAACGCTGTCTAAAAAAGCACCAATTTTAGCAAGGACTTTCGGATCGGTGGACATTCCGGCCATCCCACCGCTCATCAAAGCCATAACATACCAGCCGGTTACCGAAGTATCGCTATCTTCTCGTGGCACATAACGCCACCCACCCTCTCGACTTTGTGATTGTTCCGCAAACTCGATCGCTAAACGGAGTGGCTTTCGCAGCTCTTCGTCGGACGTCATCCCAAAAATCTAACCGAGCGCAATCGTCGATTGGGCTTGAGCATACATCTGATGTCGATCAGGCGCATCACGACAAAAGAATCCCTCGTCATCTTGTAGTTTTACGAGATACCTTAGCCCCTTCCCGACGTGCGACTGATAATCGCCGGCACGATGCGTGTGACCAGCTCCGGCAAAAGCAATCAGTGCCATTGCCGTTGCCGCGACCTTGTTTTCTTGGACAGCTCCTTGCTGATAGGGACCAATCAAACTCCAACTCCCATCCCCGCGTTGCTGCTTGGCCAACCAAGCCAAACCTTCTTTGACTGCATCCTCGGTTCCCTTGGTCCCTCCGTATGCCGCTAAGAGCGCTGATCGAAGTGAACCACCGCGCCCCGTAAACCCTAAACTTGGTTCGGGCCCAGTGATCGTTAACCCGGCTCCGATCTGCGTCGGTTGAATATCACGCGGTGGGTCAATCTGAATCGTTGAAGCAATACTCAAATCCGGCTCGGCTGACAATTCAAGACTCGTCAGCGCATCGCTTTTCATATTGCTGATTTCGAAGGGCAACGTTTCGTCGCGTTCTCCCAAATTGCCCGAGATAATGAACGGGACAGCAACCTGTCGGACAAGCGGAATGCACGCCAAAATCAAAATGGCGGTTACATGGACCACTAGGCTTACAAACCATGCCGGAAATCGAGTGTACCAACTTTTCTTTTCTGTTGATTCGATCGCATTCGGTTCTTCGATAACGCTTTGAACCTGAAGCGGCGGTGGTCCCGTGTAAGCAATGGGTGGCGGAATCACCGACGAAATAGACGATGCAATGCCTGGAGTCGAAACGATCGGCGGAGCGATGATCGAGGACTGTTTTCGTCGTTGAGAAGCATTGTCCATACAAGCCAATTAAGCCATCGGAGGATTTCCGCCTAAACGAGGTCGAAGCTGCTCCCACGAAGCCTTTAACGAGTCATACAACCTTCCAACATGACCTGAAGCCATGAAGACTCGGCAGCTCACCGCCGACTGCGGATAAAAATTCGTGATGAAATCAAAGCAGAATTCGTGCGGTCCATGACCAATCATGACTGCGTTCGCATAAGCACCACTCAACAATTCATCGCGCAGCTTGAGCTCGTCGTAAACTTCTTGAGGCGATTGCTGCCGAGGACCAGGCGAAGCTGGATTTTGGGGAGGAGTCGACGACGTTGGATTTGATTCCGATTCGATAGGCGGGGTAGGTTTCCCAACACCGCCGCCGCTACCACCAACCGAGACTTCACCCGATTTCGCTCCCTCGCTCTTTGTTTCGCCAACAGCGGCTTTGGCGGGTTCGACTGGCACAGGATTATTCGCCGAAACGATCGATTGGCTCGTCACTTCAATGGGAGGGGGCTGTTTGGGCGATGGTCCCCCTAAACCCAAATCGCCAAATCTTTGCCGATAAATCTGCATGTTGCTGTTTAATGCATCCACAAACTGCGGCATCACTTGATGTGGCATTACAATTCGAGCCACGACCAAGCTTGGCCGCGGAAGGTTGCGAACAAAATCAAGCACGAATTCGGTCGCGCCAGTCACCACGATGACACCCGTGCTAATATTCCCGGTTGCAACATGCTCCGGTACTCGAGCCCGTACGGCCGTCGATCGCTCATTCGGGTCTAAGCGATCGTCGGGCGAAGGTAATTGTCCCATCCTGAATCCATTTCGATATAAAATTGAATCGACTACGTTTTGAACACCGGTAATTTTAGGCGACAATCTCTTGAAGAACATCCCAGGAAAAATCAACCGATTCCTCCCCTTTCCACTCGTATTCGTATTTATGCACTCTATTTCGACGGCCGGAACCCCGATTGTCATCGCGCACCGTGGGGCCAGTGGCTATCTTCCTGAACACACGCTCGAAGCCAAAACCTTGGCCCACGCCATGAAAGCCGATTTTATCGAGCAAGATATCGTGCTGAGCAAAGATTCCGTCCCGGTTGTTCTCCACGACATCCATATCGATACTGTCAGCAATGTCGCTACCAAGTTTCCGAGTCGGAATCGCAAAGATGGTCGCTACTATGCCATCGACTTTACCCTGAACGAACTTAAGCAGTTGCAGGTCACCGAGCGCATCGATTCCAAGACGGGAAGGCAAGTTTACCCCAAACGGTTTACTCGCAATCAAGGTGCATTCCAGATCGCAACCCTCGCCGAAGAGCTTCAGCTGATTCAAGGATTAAACCGAACACGTGGCTTTCAAGCTGGTATCTACCCAGAACTCAAGCAACCAGCCTGGCATCGCCAAGAGGGTTACGATCTTAGCCAAATCGTTTTGCCAATCCTCCAGAAGTTTGGCTATACGTCGAAGAACGATGCCTGTTGGCTTCAATGCTTCGAATTCGACGAAATCCGTCGCCTGCGCGAAGAACATCGATGGCAAGGAAAACTGGTATGGCTCTTTGGATCCTATCCCAAAAAAACAAGTACGACCCATGATCCCGATCTTCAAACGGAAGCCGGCATGCAGGAGGTTACAAAACTGGTCGATGGTATCGGACCGTCTATTTCGTTGATCGTCACCGGTGAATCGCCTGCCGATCGTCAATGCACGGATCTTGCAAAACGAGCCCAAGCCAACGGGCTTCAAGTCCATCCCTACACGATGCGAATCGACGATCTGCCAGCTTCCGTTTCGTCCTCCAACGATTTGATGGAGGTTCTTTTCAAGCAAGCGAAAGTCGACGGACTTTTCTCGGACTTCCCCGATATTACTCGCCAATGGATCGACGCCAACCGATAGCCCCAATGTCGCCGTTCTCTCCGAGAACGAAGCGCAGTGTCGCCGTTCTCTCCGAGAACGAAGCGCAGTGTCGCCGTTCTCTCCGAGAACGAAGCGTGTAGTGTCGCCGTTCACTCCGAGAACGAAGCGTGTAGTGTCGCCGTTCTCTCCGAGAACGATGCGCAGTGTCGCCGTTCTCTCCGAGAACGAAGCGTGCTATTCGAGGACGCGCGTATTGTTAGCAGATGCGTTTGCCCCCTTCGCGGAAGCGGCTGACAACGCTATGGAGCCATGAGCGAATTGATCTCGCCACCATCGCGCGTGACCATCGCTTTTCTCGTTTCAGGGCCGGCGTCCATCGGCAAGAATCGTGTTGAGCAATCTGCAAGTACTATATGGGCTCCACCATGATGGGCTGAGGCGTCGGGATCGACCACCTGGAAATATGGAAGGTCCATATCGCTTGGTTCCATCCAGTGAACCGAGTGATCTTTTCCGGCTTGCGCAACAAGAATCGTGTTTGAAGTTCCATCGATGATTTCGGACACCGAGGTCTGTTTTGGCCCCGTGAAAATTCCTCGAGGATGGACGATGACTTGAAATAACGTGTGACCGGGCGGGAGGATTGCGCTCGGGCAATCAAACAATGGAATCTTCGTATTGCGAGCCGCACTATTCTCCGGCGCATCCCAGGGTTTGGAAAAGTCGATCGATTCGTACACGTTAGCTTGTTCGAGAAACGGGAGGATAATGGTCCGCCAGCTGTGAAGCTTATTTCCTTCGGCATCGACCGTGTAGGCCGGCGGAAACTTTTTGAAAGTGGCTTCGTAACTCAACAAGGCAAGACCGATGTTTCGCATATTATTGCCGGTCGACATCCGCCGAGCCGCTTCTCTAGCTTGCTGAATAGCAGGGAGCAACAAGGCGGCAAGAATTCCCGTACAAATAAACAGTCCGAAAAACAGCCCTATCCCAACGATCACAAGGATGGTGGTCGTATTGGATTTTTTCGGTTGAGCGACCGGACGATTTTCGTTTTGGGAATACGGATTCGACATTGCAGGCTGCCTCGCAGATCAATAATTTGGCTTTTAAAGGGAATCTTCTAAGCCATACTAATCTACGCTCGCGTAATAGACTCCGAAACTAGGTATTGCGAAATTTGTTCCTCGACTAGCCGAGTGCGATACAATCTGATGTCGAGAATTGAAAACAACATCTAGAAAGCGAGTATCGCGCATGTCGTCCCAGGTTGTGACACGCCCAGAAACTTTGTCCGAACTTCAAGCCTCCGGCTGGACAAGCAAAACCGTCAAAAACGAAATTCGGGCAAATTTCCTTCGCAGTTTGGCGAACGACGAACCCCTTTTTCCCGGCATCGTGGGTTATGACGACACCGTCATCCCTGAAATCAATATCGCGATCATCGCTGGGCATGACATGCTGTTTCTCGGCGAAAAAGGCCAAGCCAAAAGCCGACTGATGCGTGGATTGATCCGATTTCTCGATGAGTACGTCCCTTTTCTGGATATTCCCAACTGTCCGGTCCACGAAGATCCGCTCAATCCCATTACTTCAGTCGCCAAAAAATACTTGGCAAGTCATCGCCCCGAAGAGGTAAAAATAGCATGGTGGCACCGCGAAGATCGCTATGCGGAACGCCTTAGTCCGGGGACTAAATTCGCCGATCTCATCGGCGAGATCGATCCGAGCAAACTAACCGAAGGCGCCGGAATGGGTTCCGAAGATGCGTTGTACTTTGGTCTGATCCCTCGCTTGCATCGCGGTATTTTCGCCATGAACGAATTACCGGAATTGGATGAGTTGGTCCAAGTCGGATTGTTTAACATTCTCGAAGAACGCGATGTTCAAATTCGCGGTTATCCGGTCCGATTCGATTTGGATCTGATGATTCTGTTCTCTGCCAATCCATCGACCTACAACCGTAGCGGCAAAGTCATCCCGCAGTTGAAGGATCGGATCGGTAGCTTAATCCAGACCCACTATCCGCGCGAACGAGAACTCGGTATCCAAATTTTGCAACAAGAAGCTGGAATCCAATTCGATGGGGATCTTCCGATTCAAGTCCCCTACTTCATGAGTGAGATCATCGAAGAGATCACCATTCAGGCGCGCCGCAGTAAATTTGTCGATCATGCATCCGGCGTCTCGGCTCGTTTCTCGCTCGCCAACTATCGAACGATGATCGCTTCCGCCCAACATCGAGCAGTCGTGCTGGGCGAACCGATGGCCGTTCCTCGAATCAGCGACTTTGGCCATCTCTACACATCATCGTTAGGTAAGCTTGAAGTCGATCTGATGGGGAGCCATCAGATGAGCGAACGACAGATTCTCGATAGCTTGATCGCTCTTTCCGTGAAGCAGGTCTTTCAACAGTACATCGAAGAATTTGGGCTCGATGAAATTGCTGAGATCTTTCGCAAAGGGATGCGCGTCGAAGTGGGTGACATGCTACCCAGCGAAAGCTATTCCGAGAAATTAAAGCACGTTCCACCGATTTGGGAGAAGGCGTTCGAAGTCAACGCGAGCCAGCATCCAGCCATCCGCGCTTCCTGCGTCGAATTCGTACTGGCTGGACTCTATAGTCTCGATCGTATCAGCCGAGCCTCGAAACACGGCAAGGTGCAATATGAAACCTAGATTCAGTCCTTCCGGTGCATCGCGTTCGACCCTTGGCGGCGTCGTCCATACGTACCAGAAATTCAACCCCATCGAATTTCCAAGCCCCACCCAACCGCCACCGGATTTGGTCTCCGGCGCTTTCGAACATGCACTTGCTTATGGTAGCCAACGAGAACTGACTGACGAAGAACTAGCGCGTGCCATTCGGCTCGATCCTAGCCAAATCGCCGGACTCGGTCCAAGCCTCGAAACGCTTCGGGCCATGCTGGAGGAACGCAAACGACGGATCCTCGAAAAGTATGAAGCGAAGTCGGTCGAATCCAAGGCCGCGAGCAAATATCAAAAAGAATCGAAGCAGATCAATCCTCCGAAAGCTTGGCAATCGGATTTTCATATCGCCGTCAAACACGAGCAAATCTATCTACTAGAGCATTTATGGTATCGGGCCGAACGCGACCCGAAAATCGCTCAGCAAATGCTCAACTTGATCGAAACACTCGGAGACAAATATCAAATCGACGAGCTCGTTTCGAAGTACGAGTTTTCGGGTGGCGAATCGATGACGATCCCGCAGGCGATCGAAATCAAGAAAGAACTTGAAAAGATTGATGAGCTACTGAAGCAACTGGAAGAAGCTGCCAAAAACGCCCAGATCGGTATCATCGATATGGAAGCCCTCGGCGAGTTTGCTCAACCCGAGGATATGGCCAAGCTTGAAGAAATGCAGCGGCAAATTGAAAACCTGATGCGTGAACAAGCCGAACGGCAGGGGCTCGAACGCGGCGAAGGCTCGGGCTATAAACTGACGCCCAAGGCATACAAGATTTTCCAAGCGAAACTGCTTGATCGCATTTTCAGCCAACTTCAAGCTGGCCGCTCCGGTCGTCATACCGGTCGCATTGTCGGCGAGGGTGCAGTTGAACTTCCAACCACCAAAGCCTATGAGTTCGGAGACTCGCTCGCCAACCTCGATACCACGCAGTCGCTCATCAATGCCATGATCAGGCGTCCGGAGGAGAGAAAGGTCCGATTGCGGAGCGATGACCTTGAAATCTTTCGAACGCGCAACAACCCGAAGTCGGCCACCGTGGTTGTCATGGACATGAGCGGTTCGATGCGCTACGACGGTCAGTACATGAACGTCAAACGGATGGCTTTGGCCATGCAAGGGCTCATTTCATCCGAGTATCCAGGTGATTTTCTCCGGTTCATCGAGATGTATACATTTGCCAAGCTTCGACAGCCGGGTGAGATTATCGATCTCATGCCGAAGATGGTCACAATCCACGATCCTTGGATCCGATTGAAATGCGATATGAGCGACGATCGTATCTCGGAGCAGCAGATTCATCCGCACTTTACGAACATTCAGCACGCCTTACGACTAGCGCGTCAAAATCTCGCCACGGTCGATACACCAAACAAACAGATTGTGCTGATCACCGATGGGCTTCCAACCGCCCACTTCGAAGAACAGATTCTTTACATGCTCTATCCGCCGGACACTCGGACAGAAAACGCGACCATGCGTGAAGGGCAATTGGCGGCCAAAGAGGGGATCGTGATCAACATCTTCCTCGTTCCCAGCTGGTCGCAATCCGAAGAGGATATTAAATTCGCCCATCGGCTGGCTCAGCAGACCAAAGGCCGCGTTTTCTTCACCGCCGGGAACGACCTCGACCGCTTCGTCGTCTGGGACTACGTCAGTCGAAAGCGCGAAATTCTCGGCTAGCTCGACCAACTAAAGCTCCCATCTGCGCCCAATGATTCCAATGCATCGAAGTCGTCAATAACTGATCTGCCACTGGACAGCGTCGACGATCACGTGGCCGTCGGTGTCGGCGTTGGTGATCTCGACGAAGCCTTCCTTACCGGAAGCAAACTCGAAAGTGCCGACAACGTGGAAGGGTGCATCGCCGTTAGGCTTGAGTTGCTGGTTCACGAAGACCTTGGTCTCGCCTTTGGCGTGGCGGATCGTGACCGGGACGTTGGTAGCGCGGTTGGGATTGACGCTGTACGAGATCGCGACGCGGTAGGTTCCTGTCTTGGGTAGGTCGGGCGTGAAGCGGGCAGACATCGCGCCCTTCTCTTGGTTGCCGTCATGACGGTAAACATCCCCGACGTAGCCGGGAGTCGTGTAGCCGGTCTGCTCGAAGCCCCTGAGTACGGCTTCGGTGTCGTCGACGACCACGCCAACAAACTTGGCTTTGGGTATTCCTTGACCGGAGCCGGAGGGGCTGGTCGCTACAAAGTCGAGGACCTGGCCGGAAGCGAGAAGGCGTTCTTCAAGGGCGGCGTAGTCGACCGCTTGAATGGATGAGCCACGTTCGATAGCGAGGCCAGCGGCAATAGCTGCGGACTGACCGAGGACCATGAAGACAGGTTCCATGCGGATGGAACCATAGGCGATGTGGCTCGCGCTAAGACAAACCGGCACAAGCAGATTGGTGCACTCGGAGGGCATGGGTCGCAGGCTGCGGAAGCTGATGGGGTAAGGCTTACTGCCAACTTGTACATCCCCCTCGTTGCGCACGAAACCCTCTTTGGATACATAACGCTGGATGTGATGCGAATCCATGTTGTAGGCACCCATGCCGACAGAGTCGTCGACGACTTCAGTGCGGCGGCAGTTCTTCTCGGACATCACGTAGTCGGAAACCATACGGCGTGCCTCGCGGACGTAGAGCTGGCGGGGCCAGTTGCCGTTGTCGTTGAACTCGTCCTTCGCGAGGCCCAGCTTCTGGAAGGCGGCGCGCACTTTCTCCGGCACGCGCGGGCTGTTCGCATAGGTCCACATGAGGCCCATCTGCCAGTCCTTGTGCGCCTGGATGATCTTATCGCGCGTCGCGTAGTCGGCATCCGGGTAGTCGTAGTTCATGC